>JAGABW010000035.1 GCA_017614465.1 Bacteroidaceae bacterium
AAGAATTAGCGAACTGCAAAAACTCAGAACTTGGGGATCTGTAATCTCAGATTTTGACTTGACACTTTGTGATGAGACGACCTTTGAGGTCTTCCAAAATTGACACCGACCATCAAGCGTGAATCGGATGTACACTGCCCAAAAACCATCCTTACGAGGTTTTTGAACTACGGGTTTCATTGATACTGTTTTCATAATTATAATTTTTATAAGAAATAACTCTTATATACTCTTATAATGTAAAACAGTTGCTCTTAAAAAAGTTATCCCGTTTGCTATGATTTGCGATTGGCACACGGAATAGCGGCTATTTTTAATAGGCTTATTATAGAAAAAACGAGAGGTTAAAGTATTGAAGTAACACTCTAACCTCTCATAATTAATTATTTGATTTTCAATATATTAAATATTACTCTTCGACGGCTGCCTGCGCGGCTGCAAGACGTGCGATTGGCACGCGGAATGGAGAACATGAAGCGTAGTTCATACCAACTTTAGCACAGAATTTAACTGAAGATGGTTCTCCACCGTGCTCACCACAGATACCTGTGCGGAGTTCTGGACGAACTTTGCGACCATTGTCAACTGCCATCTTGATAAGTTGTCCAACACCATTCTGATCAAGTACTTGGAATGGGTCAACTTTAAGAATCTTCTTCTCAAGATATACAGGGAGGAATGAAGCGATATCATCACGTGAATAACCGAATGTCATCTGAGTCAAGTCGTTTGTTCCGAATGAGAAGTATTGAGCTTCCTTGGCAATCTTATCTGCAGTAAGAGCAGCACGAGGAATTTCAATCATTGTACCGATTTCAAATTCGATTCTAACTCCTTCTTCTTCAAACACTTCTTCAGCAACGCGCTGTATGATTTCTTTTTGTTGCTTCAACTCATATAATATACCGATGAGTGGAACCATGATTTCTGGATGTGGATCAAATCCTTCCTTCTTCAACTGACAAGCAGCACCGAGAATTGCACGTGTCTGCATTGCAGTGATTTCTGGGAATGTGATACCAAGACGACATCCACGGTGTCCAAGCATTGGGTTGTTCTCTGCAAGAGATTCAACACGACGACGGATTTCTTCTACACTTACACCCATTTCCTTAGCCATTGTTTCTTGTCCTGCTTCATCATGAGGAACGAACTCATGGAGAGGTGGGTCAAGAAGACGGATGTTTACATGGAGTCCGTCCATAGCCTTTAAGATTCCATAGAAGTCAGCTTTTTGATATGGGAGTAATTTTGCAAGTGCTTTTTCACGACCTTCAACTGTGTCAGCAAGAATCATTTCACGCATTGCGATGATTTTCTGTCCGTCGAAGAACATGTGTTCTGTACGTGTAAGACCGATACCTTTTGCACCGAATGTACGAGCTACTTCTGCATCATGTGGAGTATCAGCATTAGTACGAACTTCCATCTTTGTATATTTATCACAAAGATCCATAAGTTCTTTGAAGTCGCCTGACAACTCAGCAGCCTTTGTTGGGATTTCACCAGCAAACACCTGACCTGTAGTACCGTTCAATGAGATATAATCTCCTTCTTTATATTTAACACCATCAATTTCTACAGTCTTAGACTTGTAGTCAACATTGATAGCACCAGCTCCTGATACACAGCATTTACCCATACCACGTGCTACTACGGCTGCGTGTGAAGTCATACCACCACGTGCAGTAAGGATACCTTCAGCAGCAGACATACCAGCGAGGTCTTCTGGAGATGTTTCAATACGAACCATAACTACCTTATGACCATCGTTGTGCCACTTTTCTGCATCATCAGCATGGAACACAATCTGTCCGCATGCAGCACCTGGAGATGCAGGAAGACCTTGTGTGATAGGTTTTGCGTTTGAAAGAGCACGTTTGTCAAATACTGGGTGAAGTAATTCATCCAATTTCTGTGGTTCACAACGGAGGATCGCAGTCTTTTCATCGATAAGACCTTCCTTAAGAAGATCCATAGCAATCTTAACCATTGCTGTACCAGTACGCTTACCATTACGAGTCTGCAAGAACCAAAGTTTTCCTTCCTGAACTGTGAATTCCATATCTTGCATGTCGTGATAGTGGTTTTCCAATTTATCTTGTATTGAATCAAGTTCTGCATAAAGAGCAGGCATTGCTTCTTCCATTGATGGATATTTAGCAACACGTTCTTCTTCTGATATACCAGCACGTTCTGCCCAACGCTGAGAACCGATCTTTGTAATCTGTTGAGGAGTACGAATACCTGCAACAACGTCCTCACCTTGAGCATTGATAAGATATTCACCATTGAAGAGATTTTCACCGTTTCCTGCATCACGAGAGAAACATACACCTGTTGCAGATGTGTCACCCATGTTACCGAATACCATTGCCATTACTGACACTGCAGTACCCCATTCATCAGGAATACCTTCCATCTTACGATATAAGATAGCACGCTCGTTCATCCAACTGCGGAATACGGCACAAATTGCACCCCAAAGTTGTTCCATTGGATCATCAGGGAAATCAGAACCTGTTTGTTCTTTGATTGCAACCTTAAAGAGTTCAACGAGTTTCTTTAAAGAATCAACAGAAAGATCTTTATCAAGGACAACTCCTTGTTCTTCCTTAACCTTTTCTATAATTGCTTCAAATGGGTCTATGTCTTCTTTGTTGACAGGTTTCATTCCTAAAACGACATCACCATACATTTGTACAAAACGACGATATGAGTCATATACGAAATGTGGATTGTTTGTCTTAGCAACCATTCCTTCAGCAACAACATCGTTAAGACCAAGGTTCAAAATTGTATCCATCATACCTGGCATAGAAGCACGGGCACCAGAACGAACAGAGACAAGAAGTGGATTTGACGAATCACCGAATTTGCAATTCATCAAATTCTCAATATGCTTAACAGCAGCAAGAACATCATCATTGAGAAGTTCCATAATTTTTTCTTGTCCTACCTCATAATACTCGTTACAAGTATCTGTAGTAATTGTAAAACCAGGAGGTACAGGAACTCCTATCAAATTCATTTCTGCTAGATTTGCACCTTTTCCGCCAAGCAATTCACGCATATTGGCATTTCCTTCAGCTTGTCCGTTACCGAAAGTGTAAACACGTTTTTGAGACATAAAATACTATTTATATATATTAATCATTAAAATATTGTTCATAATCAATAGAACCTAATCGATTATAGTTTAAGAAATAATACATTAGATTTAGGATTACAAAGTTACTGCTTTCCACCTCAATTCACAAATATTTTGCATTATTTTTGCATATTCGGTATTATTTTTATTTATAAATGAGCCGTTTTGACTTTTAAAGGCATTAAAAAATAAAATTAAAACTGTTAAATAAATGGGATTAAAAACATTAAATATTTTAGAATATTTGTGTAAATACTATCTTCATTCAAAATGCCGACGAAGATTAGAGAATAATATAACTCTGCGACCAAAATGAAATTCAAAAATATTAGAGACTTTTTTCTGATAAAATAGGAATTACCTTGCAGTACTTCATAAAAATCTGAAAAAGTCCCAGATATATATCCGTAAATATCTGATAATATTATTATTGTGACCAACACAAATCCTGCAAGTCCATCAATCAATGGAGAATTGGTTATCTCGCCAAACGGACTTAACAGAATATCACCGAATATTGTCATACATATCAGCGGAATATATAAAAGAATAAGCACAACAGAAGTTATCGTCAATGCTCTTTTTTGTTTCAGCGAGCCATTGCCTTTAAATATATCAATAATTTCTGATTCTTTAACCGCACCGGCAGTGAGGAGAATCAATATCAACAATCCCCATGGTGCAGATTCAATATTTTCGACAAAACTGCCGAAAAACCATCTGATTCCATCAGGACTGAGCAAACTTCTGATTCCCCCACCCCACATATTGACGAACCATGACAACAATACCAGAAGTATTATTGCATCAATCAACAACATGGGGATTAAATTCTGACGAGTCTTATTCATCTGCTTCCAGATTATCTATATCTAATATTCTTAGTTCAAAGGCGCGAGTTACCAAGCGTGTAACATTAACGCGTTCTGTTTCGTTTTCATTGAACAAACGATCTACAAGATCTGCCTGACGTTTCTCCAGACTCTTTGTTCCGAATGGCATACTTCTCAGGTTTGAAATCATTTCTTTAGTATATCCTAAAGCCAAATGTCTGAGGAATATCTCATCATATTGATCAATATCATATTTTACAATGGCTTCCTGACGACGGTATTCATATAGTACAGAACGACGGAAACGTTGTATTATCTTCCTTAATATCGGTTCGTTAAACACAAGTTTCTTTCCACTCATAACACTTCTCACATCCCATTCTGTAAGCAGTTCCCCACTCTTCAAAATAATTCCATCGGCACCTGCGTCAAGAACATCTACCCATAATTTTTCTTTTAGAACCTCACCCGTGAAAATCAGGATATGTACATCTTTGTCTTTATCGCGCACTTTACGACAGATATCCACTCCGACAGTAGTAGAACCGCCAAGTCCAAGGTCCAGCAAAATCATATCTGGAGTTTCTTTAGACATTAATGTCCAGAACTCATTTTCATTACTTGCCGTACCTATTATTTCTGCTTGAGGTATATCGTTTCGAAAGATTTCTTCAGTACCTTTAAGTTCTAATTTTACATCTTCAACTATTATTACTTTGAATTTATCCATATGTCTATATAATATTTAATTTAGTTCTACTGAAATTATTATTGATTCATCCTCATAATCTGCATATATTCTACATCCTCTTCGTCCTGTATGCTCATCATGTTCACGGACAATTTGTCGGCATATCATCCATTCCACACCATTCAACACATCATTGTTCCTGTCATACTGCATGATGTCGGCATAAAACAATGTGTTAGTGTCTATTTTGTCTGCATGAGAGCCTTTTACTATTATCTTCGACCGTTGATCCGATGTTCTACAGAATGAAACATTGATTTGGTCGGAATTGAGATTCACGCAGCATAAAATCAGATTTTCAACGAGATATCTTGCCATATCTTCATCACATATGAAATCTACATCAGTGTTATCAACTGAAATTGCCAATGATGAATCGTTCTTTTTATTTAGTTTATTCAAATATTTCGTTGCCCAAAGTCCAAAGGCGTCCGATTTTATCTTTTTTCGTCTGAACATCACATTATCCAACTGACTTGCTGCTTGTTCACTTAAGATTGTAAACACCTCTCTGTAATATTGCATTAAATCATATATTTCTGTGATTTTTGTAGAATCATCTGTATATGACTCGTTTGAGGTCAGATCTTTTAATAATACTTGAATTCGACTTGGATAATACATGGTTTCGTGCTTGATTACAGACAAATAGTTATCTATAATCAATGTTTGCACATGAGCATCTGCTTCTTCACGTTGTATGCGTCTTAATTCATCTTCCTTGAGCAGAAGTTCTTCTTTCTTCAAATCAAGTTTGAATTTAGTATAATAAATATATGTAGATACATATTGAAGAGCCATATCTATCACATGTTCTTCCTCTTCGGACATATCACCCTTTCCATGTAATAACAACATGATGGCACCAAGTGTTATATTTTTGTCTTTTTCAGATATAGACAAAGGATATACACGCAACAACCTGTCATCAACTACCAGGCGTTCTTTATTCACTGCAGAATTTAACAATATCGTATCCAAGTATTCCTCACGTGGAAACTCTGACGATGAATAAATCTGTATCTTGTTATTATTGTCAAGAATGCCCACACATATTCCGTCGCACGATTTTATATCCTTAATATTCTTATATAATACTTCAATCCATTTTTCTTCTGTTGTGCTATACAGATTTGTGCCCAATTGATTCAACTGACGCAGATTGAATGTTTTCAGTATGTAACGATGATAATAGAAAATCAAGAAAAACATACAACCTACGATTACAGATATGATAAACACAACAATCGTTGTCTGTCTGTTTATATTTGAGGAATGTATTTCAACACAATAGCGTCCCAAAGACTCATCTTGAGAAGTAAGTTTATACAATCGTGTATATACATTATTATTATATCTGTACACATCCCAATCTTTAAGGGCTAAAGCTGCAACGGCTGCTTCGTTTCTTATCGATTTGAGTATTCCATAATCCATAACAAATCCTGATTGCCAAAGAGCAACATCTGGGTATTCATCGGCAGAGTATAATGACAATGAAATCTTTTTTTCCGGATTATCTTGCTTATAAGCATTATTTATACATTGTAATGCACTGTCTGCAAACAATAGAGCTGCTTCATATCGTCCATCTATATTTGAATAATAGGTTGAATCTGCATATACTGCAGCTAAGTTCATATATGGATTTGTGTATGTTATTTCTTCATTGTTAGCATATAGTTCTGATATTGTGAACGGAAGCGATAACAACAGCACTAAAAATGTTTTTATTACACTCTTAGGCAACGTAAAACTGAATCGGCTTCCTTTTCCTATTACGCTTTCAATATTTAAACTACATACAGAAAAGACTGAACTTGTCTTCTTGTATTTATCGATTATGCCCTTACAATTCATCAGTCCAAAACCAAAGCCTTTGGAATGGAGCATAAAGTCTTTATTCTGATTAGCACTGATTTCCTTAAGATTTGAAATCTTTTCGGTTAATATTGAATTGATTTCATCTTCTGTAAGTCCCTGACCTGTATCGGAAATAGAAATCTCTATAGAATCCTCTAATTCTTTAGTTTCAAGACTGACTTTTCCACCTTTAGGAGTAAATTTTCTTGCATTATCCAACAGGGTGTTCATCATAAACAGGGTCAATGCCCTATCGGCTTTTACCACGGCAGATGTTGGTTGTATCTCAAGTTCTATACCCTTGGAAATGAAGCTGTTTCTATTCTTAGACAATGTATCAAGAAGCGGTTGAATCTCAAAGCTCTCGATATTCAGCGCGACCATTCCCTGACGAACCTTAATCCAATGGGCAAGAATATCATTATAATTGTTAATTTTATCAATGAGTTCAGACAAATATTCCAACCTGTTTTTTCTACGTTCAGATGACTCAACTGAGTTTGCCAAACGATTTGCTTCATTAATTGCCCTGTCAATAAACGGTTGAATACTTCGAACCATAGACATACTCGTACATTTGTCTATATAACAACGTTTTTGTTCTGATATTCTCTGTTCAAACATATAATTCTGACTATCGAGAAACCGCTCTTGTTCATCTATAGACTCAAATATCTTATGTTGCTTTTGCATCCACTCGTCAAATTGCTGTTCTGAACGGGATAATTCCTTATCATAACGTCTTTTGGCCGTTCTGCGGAATCTTCTCATCGTCACATAAGCAACGAGCAGCAATAATACAGATAATGAAACAACTATTATCAGCAGAACATTCTGGTCGTGTTCTTCCTCCTCCAACTGTTCCATTCGTTGTTCAAGATACTTGTTTTGTCGTGTGGTTTCTAATATATCAAGATATATGTTTCGATTATAATCCGACTGCACCTTTTGACCTAAAGCAGCATATATGCGACTTAATTCCTCGCGAATCAAAGCAATCCATCCCCACGCACATGCTATGTTTCCATCCTTCATCCAATGCATCTCCGTTGACACAGAATCATCAGTCTGCTTGTATGGGAAAAGAAACTCAGAATCCTTTCCATATATGCGTTGATGTTGTATGTTTACATATTCCAATGCCTTGCAGGCTGTGTCTAATGCGATTTCGGGGTGGCCTTGACGCAAATAATAATCTGCTATATTTACATATGACAAAGCACAATTATATATAGAGCCATATTCACGAAACAGATGAAGCGTTTTGTTCATCTGAGTGATATCTGCACTGTCTTTCCTACCTAATAGCAGAGCACATGCTTGCAAATATTTCAATCCGTTGTCCTCGCAGATATTCTCAACTAATTTAAAATTAGCCTTCAACAAATGTAGTTTTGCTATTTGAGCAGGATTCGCAGAAAACCACTCACGTTTTTCATCTAATAATGACAACTCTGACTCGGCTTCTGTCTCTTGCCACATATCCAGATAATATTTGCTTGAAATCAAATGATATTCAGTGCGCGCATAATTAAATTGACGTAATTGAAGTTTTGTCAGATCTTCTTCGGCTTCCTCTATTCGTCTGATCCTACGCTCAGCAGAGCCTCTGTATTCGTGAAATTCCTTATTTTGTGCTGTAATACCACATATATTCATCATTCCGACATCATTTAACAATCGGATTAATTCGCTACGTGTGGTATTATTACTTAATTCATGCAACACTCTTGCACTATCGAAATTCATGCGTATATACTCCACAAAGGCCAAGTTATTCAAAGATAAAGCCTTACCTTCTTCATAACCATAATCTGAAGATAATTTTAATGCCTTTTTAGAATATGCAGCTGTTGTGTCAAGAGACATATAACGGGTTTCATATGCACACACGTTTAATGAATCAACCAACTTCTGTGTGGTTTGTTCAACATCACATCCTGCGATGAACGACAGAAACACAATGCTTATGATTATCGTTATAAGTTGCTTCATTCAGATAGTATTAAGTGGGTATCTTTATATTGTAATCATTAATTTGAGTTGTAAAAACTATGTTTCCATTGACAGATGCATTATGTGGGCTGCAACCAAAGCTGCCGTTTCTGTTCTTAACCGACTTTTGCCTAAGCTTACAGAAACAAAACCTGCCTGTTCTGCCTTTCGAACCTCGTCAATACTGAAATCACCCTCAGGACCGATCATCACCAATATTTCTTCATCCGGTTTTTGAGGTTTATCAGTACCAGTAAGTAATATGTCTTTCAACAATGGCAGATTGTTATCATAACAATGACAGATATACTTACGTCCTTTAAAGTCGTTTTGGATAAATTTATCAAAATCGACTAACGAATTTAATACAGGCAGAATCGGTTTACGACTTTGTTTCATCGCAGATACTAAAATCTTTTCAATACGCTCGTTTTTAACCACTCGACGTTCTGAAAATTGACAATTTATGAATGACAATTCGTCAATTCCGATTTCGGTTGCCTTTTCCGCAAACCATTCGATTCTGTCAATATTCTTTGTCGGTGCTACTGCCACATGGATATGACCTTTCCATGATTTTGGTTCTTCGTTCTTACTTAATATGCGATATCTGCAATATTTCTTTGACGCCTCTGTTATTACAGCATTATAGAAATAGCCCTTTCCATCCATTAGAAAGATTTCGTCTCCCTCTACTAAACGTAATACACGAACGGCATGAACAGCCTCTTCATCAGGCAATTCACCATTTTGAGCATCTGGATTGTAAAAGAATCTTATTTCTTTCATCTGTATAGGATTTACATATTAAAACTAACCACAAGAATATCAGTTCTCCATTCTGGCAAAGGCTGGAGCATCTATTTCACAAAATTCCTTGTCTTGATACTTGAAATATCCTACAATTCCAATCATTGCAGCATTATCCGTTGTATAACTGAATTTAGGTATATAGATATTCCATCCAAAACGTTTTGCGTGGTCATGGAAGGCATTGCGCAAGCCATTATTTGCAGAAACACCACCAGCAACTGCTACGTGATTAATACCTGTATCTTTTACGGCTTGACGTAATTTTTTCATTAAGATATCTACAATCGTTTTTTCTAACGATGCAGCCAAATCCTCTTTATGATGTTCTATAAAATCTGGATCATCTTTAATCCAATCACGTAGAGAATATAAGAACGAGGTTTTCAAACCTGAAAAACTGTAATCATAGCCTGCGATATTAGGTTTGGCAAACTGAAATGCATCAGGATTACCACAACGGGCCAGTTTGTCTATGATTGGACCACCTGGATAGCCCAATCCCATTACCTTGGAACATTTGTCAATCGCCTCACCTGCTGCGTCATCAATAGTCTGACCCAAGATCTGCATGTCGTTATATGCGTTCACCTTGATTATCTGACTGTTACCACCACTTACTAACAAACAGATAAATGGGAATGGAGGATTAGAATGATCGTCCTCACTCTCACGGATAAAATGAGCTAACACATGACCCTGTAAGTGATTCACATCAATGAGTGGAATACCTAAGGAACGTGCAAGACCTTTGGCAAAATTCACACCAACCAACAAACTGCCCATCAAACCAGGACCTCTTGTAAAGGCAATTGCAGTGAGTTGTTCACGTTGTATTCCTGCTCTTTGAATAGCCTGATCAACAACAGGTATGATATTCTGCAAATGTGCTCTACTTGCCAATTCCGGTACAACACCTCCATATGCCTCATGTACAGCCTGACTTGCTGTAACATTAGACAATAATATACCGTTTTTCAATACGGCAGCAGAAGTGTCATCACAACTACTTTCTATACCTAATATATAAATGTCTTTCTGTTCCATCAATGTGTCAATATTTCAAGTCCGTTATCTGTCATCAGGAATGTGTGTTCCCATTGTGCACTTGGAAGACCGTCTTCGGTATAAATCTGCCATCCGTCCTCTTCATCAACAACAACTTCCCAGTCACCCATGTTTACCATTGGTTCTATAGTGAACACCATACCTGGAACCAAAAGCATTCCAGTGCCCTTCCTTCCATAATGTTCAACATCCGGTTCTTCATGGAAATCATTTCCTGTACCATGTCCGCACAAATCACGAACGATGGTATATCCGTTTTTATGAGCATGCTTTGCAATGGCGTTACCAATATCACCTACAAAACAATATGGAGTTGCAGCATTCATGCCTACTTCAAGACATTCACGTGCCACATTCACAAGACGTTCTTTCTCCGGTGTGGTTTTACCGATAATAAACATACGGCTTGCATCCGCATAATATCCGTCAAGAATTGTCGTAGTGTCAACATTTACGATATCACCCTCCTGCAATATTTCATCTTCCGACGGAATACCATGGCATACAACATCATTAATGCTTATACACACACTTTTAGGGAAGCCCTCATAATTCAATGGAGCAGGAACGCCACCATGTTCTATAGTGAAATTATGTACCAGTTGATTCAATGCCTCTGTTGACATCCCCTCTTTTATGTTTTCAGAAACCATGTCGAGCACAGCTGTATTCAACACACCTGCGCGACGGATTCCCTCTATCTGTTCCTTCGTTTTTATTAATTCGCGTTTAGGACACAGCTTGCCGCGATTCTGAAATGATAAGATTCGTTTGTCCATGTCCGTCAAAGGCTGTCCTTTAATAGGATGCCAATTTCGGGGATTATGATTAAACGTATTTCTCATATATTAATCAGTTTGTTTTTTTACATTAAGAACTGTCATTGAATCACCAATGACATATTTACAATCAATTTATTCGGCAAAGTTACGAAAAGTTTATCTTATACCCTAAAATGTTTCAATTAATTTCACTTTTATTTAAACTTCATTGTAATACAATGACAAATTATGCGTATATTTGTGGCAAAATTAATTAATATATATAATGAAAACTACGAATATATTATCAATTGCGGCTTTATCACTTCTCATGCTATCCACTACCGCATGTGGCGATTCGTCAAAGAAAAGCGAGAATAATGAAGTAAAAGAGACTAAGATTAATCCTAACGTACCACAAAGTGTTCCAGAATATAGTAAATCTGACACAATAACTGTAAAAGGAAAACTTTACACTTATGAATTTAAATTTCTTAACGACAAACAATCTCCTGTAATCACCAACAGTGAAGGATATAAATATTACGATAACTATGTGGAACTCACTATCTATAAAGGAAAAACCGACGAGGTAGAGTTTACCCACACATTCAACGCAAATTCTTTCAAACAATATATTCCAGAAAACATCCAGACTCAGAGTTCACTTGTAGGATTCAATTTCAACTATATGGAACTTGGAAAAAATGACAAATTCCATTTCATTGCGGTTGTTGGAGATCCTGATGAAACTACGGACATCGCCTATTCCATAGCAATAGATATAAATCCTGACTATAGTATTTCGACAAGGATTGTCAATAATGTTGACACCGAACCGATTTCCAACGACATGAATGTAGATCCTGACGAAAACGATGCCTAAAGGAATAAAAGATAAATCATTACATAAAAATAAGTTCGTATCATTTCTTGTTGATACGAACTTTTTTAGACTATTCAGAAATAATTGGTATTGCTAAGACTGAATTTAAATTGGATTTGATTTCAAATTAACTAAAAAGAAATGTCAAACGATTCTTCAGATTGGTTCTCTACTTTCTGAGGTTCTTCAGAAACTGTTTCTTTGATAGGTATTGAGCCGCTGCGTGCTACGTCGATAACCTTTTGTAACGCATCAACGAATTTATCATAATCCTCTTTGTACAAGAAAAGTTTATGTTTCTCAAATGTAAAATGAGGATTTTCAACCTGTCCATCAGAAATTCGTTTACTTTCTGTTATGGCAATGTACTTATCACCATTTCTACTCTGCTTCACATCGAAGTAGTAGATTCGCTTTCCCGCCTTAACCGATTCAGAAAAGAGAAGTTCTTTGTCTACATCATTCATCGTTAAAATGTATTTTAAGATTAATTCTACACCTTTTGAAGGTAATTCGACGACAAATTTGCTCTTTTTTTTTTAGACATGCAAGTATTTTGAGATATTTTTTATAATTTTGCACACGGATAATCAAAAAAAGTGTTTTTTGTATGATAAATAGAACGTTAATTAGATTAAAGATTGTACAGCTGATATATGAATATTACCAAAATGGTAATCGTTCAATAGAAGCTGTTGGGAAAGAACTTATGTACAGTCTGTCAAAAGCATATGAATTGTACAACTTACTATTATGCTTAATGATTGATTTAACAAGATATGCAGACGAAGTAATTAATAAACAAGAAGAGATAAACCGAGTTACTCATGCAAATAAAGAAATAAGCCACAGACTGCTTGAAAACAAATTTATTGCAATACTTGAGAAAAACAATATGCTAAACCAATACCGCGAAGAAAAGAAACTTTCGTGGATGGACGACAAGAATTATCTGAAATATTTATACGATATTATTGTCCAATCAGAGTACTATGCTGATTATCTCGCTCCTAATGAAGTTACTTTTGACGACGATAGAGAGTTTTGGCGTAAAGTATATAAGAACATAATAATGAAAGATACCGAAATCGATGACATCATTGAAGATATGTGTATTTATTGGAATGATGACAAAGAAACGGTTGATACTTTCGTTATCAAAACAATAAAACGTTTTACTGCAGAAAGCACTGAAGAACAGCCGCTGATGCCTGAATTCCGCGACGAAGAAGACAAACTATTTGCCGACAGACTCTTACGCAGAACAATTGAAAATGCAGAATACTATCAGTCACTGATCAGTCAAAGTGCACACAATTGGGAACTGAACAGAATCGCTTTCATGGACTTGGTGATCATGCAAGTAGCAATTGCCGAAATACTAAGTTTCCCTGAAATCCCAGTTTCTGTAACTATTAACGAATATATTGAATTAGCAAAATGTTACAGCACACCAAAAAGCCATATATATATTAATGGTATAGTGGACAACGTTGCCAAACGTTTAAGAAATGCTGGTAAACTAATGAAATAACTATTAAATTTTAAATAATCATGACATTTAATTTATTAGACGCAGCAACAACAGCTGCAAACAACGCTGGAGGAAATGCAGCAGAAGGTGCTGGAGGTTTCCTTGGAGGAGGAATGGGATCAATCATTATGATTGTTGCAATGTTTGCAATCCTTTATTTCTTCATGATTCGCCCACAACAAAAGAAACAAAAGGAAATTCAGAAATTTCGCAACAGTTTAAATGTTGGGACAAAGGTTATTACTGCTGGTGGAATATATGGCACAATAAAATCTATTGACCAAGCAAGCAATGAACTCGATCTCGAGATTGCAAAAGGAATAGTCATCAAGATTGACCGCAGTTGTGTTTTTGCTGACTCTTCTCAAAATCAGCAAGCATAATTCTAAGCGACATCACACTACAAGGTTGGAGTCTGTACCTCTATTTGTTTCTGGTAATTAATAAATAATTAGAACAAACAATCAACATAAATAAATGGCTATAAACGATAATATTTGGATACGCACATCAAAAAGACTGCGTATAGTTAAAATTAATCGCGAAATGTTGATATTCTTCATCTTCATTTGTGTGGCTGTATGTTTTTGGTTTGTACAGGTATTAAAAGACCAAACAACCTTGAATGTTGATTATAATCTTGAAATCAAAGACGTTCCAGGAAGTACCATCGTAACATCAAACATACCACCTACAATAAATGTTACCATACAAGGCAGAGGATATGCACTAATTGATTACTTCATAAAACACAGAAGTAAAACCATCAGCATAGACTATGCCAACATTCCCAAAGTAGGAGGTGTATTAACAATAGATAATTACGTATGGAAAAAAGCATTTGCTAAAGAACTCAACCATGGAGTCTCAATTGTGTCAATAAACCCTTCAACAATTGAAGTGTACACATCGACTGGCACACACAAACATATACCTGTTATCTTTAACGGAAACATCAAAACTGATGCTCAGTATATATTGTGTGACATAGAGATAGAACCTAACTATGTCGATGTCTATGCCCCAGCCGACCGATTTGATACAATAAAGGTTGCATACACACAACCAATTAGTTTCAAGGATTTAAAAGACACAATAACCACAAAGGTTGCATTAAGCACTAACACTGGTGTAAAATATGTACCAGACACCGTTGATGTAAAAATCTGCGTTGATTTATATACTACAAAAAAAATTCGAGTACCTATCTATTGTGAGAACATACCACAAAATAAGATTTTGCGCACTTTCCCTCTAACTGCAGAGGTCACATTCAACGTCAGTGCAACAATGTATCCTAACATTACAGCAGATGATTTCCTTGCAATAGTTGACTACAACTCTATCAAACCAGAAGATAAAAAGTGCCGCTTACATCTAAAAGGACAACCCAACGGCATTAATAATGTAAAATTAACTCCAGAATTTCTCGATTACGTAATAGAACAAGAATAAAACAATGAAAATTGGAATAACAGGCGGAATAGGCAGTGGAAAATCCTATGTATGCGATATCATAAAAAAACAAGGATTTCCAGTATTTAATTGTGATAACAGAGCCAAGCAACTGATGGTTGAGAACGAAGACATCAAACAGCAGATTATCAATGTCATTGGTCCTGATGCATATACAGAAGACGGAAAATTAAATAAGACAGTTATATCACAATTTATCTTTGCAAGTAAAGAAAATCAAGATAAAATCAACGCAATTGTACATCCAGTAGTCATAAAAGAATTTGAAGAATGGGCTGATGAACAATTCGCTAATCTTGTATTTATTGAAAGTGCTATCTTGTTTGAAGCAGGATTACGCGACAAAGTTGATAAGGTTATCGAAGTATATGCTGCTGAAGAAATAAGAATCAACAGAACCATCAAGCGCGACCATATCACACGCGATGAAGTTAAAGCAATAATGAATGCTCAACTTAACGAAACTGTTAAGATGAAACTTTCTGACTATTGCATCATCAACAATGGAAACATTGATATCCTACAACAATTAAAGAGCATTAAATTCCATAAATAATCTGATTGTCAAAACAATACCTCTGTTGAAATGAACACCATTTTAACATGAAGTACTATGTATAATACTAAAATTAATAACTAAAAAGTATGATTAAAGAAATTCTTGCCATATCAGGCAAAGCTGGGCTTTATAAACTAATATCAAGAGGTGCAAACATGCTGATAGTTGAAACTATCGATTCAAATCATAAACGCATGCCTGCATATGCAGCAGACAAAGTAGTATCAATTGCTGATATATCAATATATACTGATGATGGAGAAGACACTCCATTAGTAAATGTGTTTCAATCAATAAGCGACCAAAACGAAGGTAAGGTTGTTGATTTGAATCATCGCAAAGCTTCAAACGAAGAGATTATCGATTTCTTCAAGAAAGCTCTGCCAAACTATGACCCAGATCGTGTTCGTCAAAGCGACATGCGTAAAGTGTTGTCATGGTATAATATTCTTGCAGAAGCTGGAATAAACAAATTTGTTGAAGAAGAATCTGAAAAAGAAAATGCTTAATTTCTTTTTCAAATAAATACATCTGAATTATATTATTCATTGTCTTTAAGTGAAACACGTAAGTTTACAAAGCCAAACATATGATATAATTCATTAAATATCATAAAACCAATACATCTGTCAGGTCTGTTGGTTTTATGATTTTTATTTTATAAGAAAGATTTATCAGGTAAACTTATTTTTATTAACTTTGCAAACAAAATCAGAATAAAAATGGATGAACAACAAAAATTGATATGGCAATATTTTCCTAATTTAAGCGAAACACAAATACAACAATTCAAAGCATTAGGAGAACTATATACAGATTGGAATTCCAAAATCAATGTAATCTCAAGAAAAGACATTGACAATCTGTACACACACCATGTCTTACATTCACTGGGTATTGCAAAGATGATTTCGTTCAAACCTGGTACACATGTTATGGACTTAGGATGCGGAGGCGGATTTCCCGGCATCCCATTGGCCATAATGTTTCCTGAAGTCGAATTTCATTTAGTTGACTCCATACGTAAAAAAATAAAGGTTGCTGAATCCATTGCCGACGCAATCGGTTTGAAAAATGTAAAATTCAGTCATTCCAGAGTTGAAGATATAAAAGACAAATACGACTTTGTTGTTACTCGTGCAGTAATGTCATTGGTAGATCTGATTAAGGTGTCACGAAAAAACATTGGCAAGGAAGCAAAAAACGCACTTCCCAACGGAATCATTGCCCTTAAAGGTGGAGAACTCGATGGCGAAATCGCCCCAATGCGTAAGATATGCACAATATGGGAATTATCAGACTACTTTAAGGAGGAATTTTTCGAGACTAAAAAGGTAGTACACGTAACTGTAAAGAATTAACCTATTAAAACAGAAACAATTATGCTACATATAAAAGCCTTTCAGGTTAACCTGTTATATGTCAACTGTTATGTGATCAGTGATGACACAAAAGAAGCATGTATCATCGATCCGGGATGTATGAACGAATCTGAATGGAAGGTTATCAACAGTTACATACAGGAAAACGGACTCAAACCTCAGCATATGCTGTGTACCCACCTACATTTCGACCATATATTAGGATGCGGATATGTTTACAGGGATTATAAACTTCAGACTGAAGCAAATAATGCCGACCGTTCTTTATATGAGAATATCGATGCTCACTTACAACGTTTCGGACTTCCGCCACACCAGACCCCACCCTTCCCTCCTATTCAACACATAAACGAAAATCAGTTGATTTCATTCGGAGACCACAAGCTACAAGTGATTTACACACCAGGTCATTCACAAGGCGGAGTATGTTTCTATTGTAAAGAAGAAGATCTGCTTATCGCAGGAGACTCTCTTTTTCACGGAAGCATAGGAAGGACTGATTTTCCAGAAAGTAATCATGAATCACTCATTAATGCACTTAATAACAAGATATTAACGCTGCCAGACAGCACAAATGTTCTGTGCGGACACGGTCAATATACGACAATCGGATATGAACGCCAACACAATCCGTTTATAAATTAATTGTATAGTCGGCAGATTACTTTTGGGATTTATACAACGCACAATCAATAAAATTGTAAATAATTCTTAACAAAACGCCTTATAATAAACTTTAAGGCGTTTTTTTGTCATTTTTGTCATATTAATTCAATTATTTTCTGTAATTTTGTCAGCAAATCACAGAATCGAAAATGAGAGAAAGCAATTTACAACCAATAAAAATGCGATATGGCATAGTAGGAATGTCTGATGGGCTTAACAGAGCATTAGACATCGCTATTCAAGTTGCATCAACAGATTTAAGTGTACTTATTCAAGGTGAATCGGGAGTCGGAAAGGAAGCCATACCAAGAATCATACACGATAATTCTGTAAGAAAACATCAAAAGTATTTTGCTATAAACTGCGGTAGTATTCCTGAAGGAACAATCGAAAGTGAATTATTCGGACACGTTAAAGGTGCGTTCACCGGTGCTATTGGCGAACGTGAAGGTTATTTCGGCGCAGCAAACAAAGGAACCTTGTTCTTGGATGAAGTCGGAGAATTACCTTTGCCTACACAAGCAAGGTTATTACGTGTGCTCGAAACTGGAGAATACATCCGAGTAGGATCGTCTGATGTAATGAAAACCGATGTCAGAATTATTGCAGCAACAAATGTAAATCTTCAAAAAGCAATCAGCGAAGGCAAATTCCGAGAGGATTTATATTACAGACTTGCAACAATCCCTATTTCAATGCCTCCATTAAGAGAAAGAGGACGAGACATCGAACTTCTATTTAAGAAGTTTGCATCAGATTTTGCTGAAAAATATCATTTGACCCCAATACAACTTACTGACGATGCCCGACAGCTATTATTACAATACAAATGGCCAGGAAATATTCGTCAGTTGAAGAATGTTGCAGAACAAATAAGTATCATTAACAAAGATCGAGTTATCACTGCCGAAGCTTTATATCAGTTCGGTATCAGTAACGACACTACTGCCGGTACAGGATTAATACTTGCCAATCAAACTCAGCAAGGACAAGGTCGATATAGTTACGAGAACGAACGAGAAATGCTGTTTCAGATTCTGTCAAATCTCGGTAAAGACGTCAAAGAACTTAAAGAAATGATGAATCATAAAGATGGTTTGTCTCAACCACACGAAGTTCATGAGAGTCATAATGAAGTAAGAATTGAAAAACAGCCACAAATAATACAGCAACCGGCACGCGATCCATATGTTCAAGTGTATGGCTCTACACAATTCATTGAATCTGAGGATATTCCGACTGCTGAAACATACACCGAACCGGTTCCACGTTCAATGAGAGAATTAGAAGAGCAAAACATAAAGGAATCTCTGAAACGAAATCATGGGAACAGAGGCAAAACTGCACGCGAATTGGGCATTAGCGAACGAACCTTGTATCGCAAAATAAAGAATTACGGATTAGACAATTAAAATGATGACAAATATCAGACAATTTTTACACAAACGATATATAGGACTTGTCATATCGCTCCTGACAGTAACAATCATTACTGTTGCAGTTGCTTCGTGTACCGTAAGCCTATCACTAAACGGTTCAAACATTAATTACGACAAAGTAAAAACCATCTCTATCAATAAGTTTCCTATTCGAAGTAATTACGTATGGGCACCTATGGAGGCGATGTTCTACAATTCAATAACTGACAAGTATGCCCAAAGAACAAAATTGCAAATTGTTAAACGTAATGCCGACTTGCAACTCGAAGGTGAAATCACAGAATATTCACAAACCAATAAAAGTATATCTTCAGATGGTTTCTCTGCACAGACTCAATTAAAAATGACTGTTAATGTCAGATTCAAAAATAACACAAACCATAGTGAGGATTTCGAAAGAACCTTCTCTGCAACCACTGAATACGACAGCAAACTTCAGTTAACAGCAGTACAAGACCAGCTTGTACAAGAAATGACAGATCAGATAATTGACCAGATATTCAATGCTACGGTTGCCAATTGGTAAATAAATTTCACAAAAATAAGAATAAAAAGAATTTCTAAGCAATATATATACGCAAAAAAAGGATATTAACCTTTGCTATTTCAGAAATAAATAATAACTTTGCAAACAAATGTATAGTTATATAGATAACTTAACGAAAATAATAACAAATAATAAATAATATCTAAAACAAAATGTTATACACATTAATCATCGTACTGGCAATTATTGTTGCATTACTTATGTGCGGAATCGTACTTATTCAAGAAAGTAAAGGCGGAGGCTTGGCTTCAGGATTTTCATCATCAAATGCAATCATGGGAGTACGTAAAACTACCGATTTCTTGGAAAAGGCAACATGGGGATTAGCTATCGCATTGATAGTTTTAAGTGTTGTATCAGTCGCTTTCGTTCCCAAATCAACAACTCAAAGTCCTATAATTGAGCAAACATCTACAACAACTGATGCAAACAATGCTCAGTCATTTACTGTTGGTCAAGATAATCAACAGCAAGCTCCTGCAAAGGATAATGGTGCAGCAACTGAGTCATCAGCACCAGCAAAAGCAGAATAATTGTATCTCAAATAAGTATAAAAGGATAATTACAATCAATGATTGTATATCCTTTTGTACTTTATATAAGTCAATGTCCGACTATAGATAATTAAGATTGTAATTGTATTTTCAAAAAATTCATACAACCTTAGATTAATGAATGTTGACATAAGTATATTATACGACTTACGTCCATTATAACATATCATTTATATTTAAATAAAAAACAAAAGATAATGAAACGAGTCAGATGTCCAAAATGCGACACATATATAGTTTTTGATGAAACCCAATATACAGAAGGACAATCACTCGTGTTTGTTTGTAGTGGATGTAAAAAAGAATTCAAAATCCGTATAGGCAAATCAAAACTCACTGGAATACATCAGGAACGACAAATTGACGAACATCAATACAACAAAAACTATGGTAGTATAATTGTTGTGGAAAATCAATTTGCATTCAAACAAATAATTCCACTTGATTTAGGCGATAACGAATTCGGAAGATATGTCAAAGGTACAAACATAAACAAACCTATAGAAACCTGCGACCCTTCTGTGGACACGTTCCACTGCGCCATAAAGGTTGAAAAGAAGAAAAATGGCGGCTACAGATATATATTAAGAGATGCACCAAGCGAAACTGGTACATTTTACATGAATGACATCTTGAAAGATGTTGACAGAGTTTATCTTGAAGACGGAGCTATCATAACAATCGGTGCTACAACATTGATACTTCGAGCTGCTGATGGCTCAGATTCTGAATAAAATATTTATTTAGATACAATATCGACTATGTAAAATAATGGTAGATGTTTAAAATATATAATAAAATATTATCAGTCAGAAATTTATCTCATTATATCTCCGAACCCATCTTCGAAGACAAAGGTTTCGCAACACATAAAAACTGTTTGAAAAACAACAGAATAGTAAATACACAAACATACAAACAAACAATCAAAAGAGCCTCAATATTTGTTAATAACTTCTTTGGAAAAATAAAAATAGATATAATTCATCAGAGTTTTTCATTATTGTACACAAACAACTACCACAAGGTAGTGCTATACAACACAAACTATTTTAAATCACAATAAAATCTGTTTTATATAAATTATATAATTACAGCAAGAAGCATTTTCAATAAGTATAAACTCAAATTCAATAATAAGATACACAATGAGAATAATATCATATTTCAAAATAGCTAAAAGCGTCAGAAGATTCAATATAAGTCAAAAATATGTAATGAATAAGCCATGGGCTTCTGGTGGAATATTACTTTTATGCGTAATCATCGCCATGCTATTGGCAAACCTTCCATTTACAAAAGAGATATATCAACATGTACTTGAGACTGAACTTCTTATAACAATACAAAGTCCTTTACACGAAGGCGGCACAAGGGTCATCGACTGGGCATTTCCAAACGGCATGAACGTCGAGCGATTCATCAACGACATTCTCATGGTGGTATTCTTCTTCACAGTCGGACTGGAAATTAAACGCGAAATTATCTGTGGAGAGTTGTCAAATGTAAAGAAAGCCCTCCTTCCTGTAGTTGCTGCTGCTGGCGGAATGGCCGTACCCGCTATTATCTTTGCAGTATTGAATCGCGGAACAGCCGCTGCGTCTGGTTGGGGTATTCCTACAGCTACAGACATTGCATTTGCCGTTGGAATCATGTCGTTCTTAGGCAACAAAGTGCCTGTCAGTCTGAAAATATTCCTTACAGCTCTTGCCATAGCCGACGACTTGGGAGCAATTCTTGTTGTTGCATTCTTTTATGGTGGAAGCGTTAATATTATGCTATTGGCAACTGCCTTAATAATACTTGCAGGAGTATATATAATGAATCAGTTTGGTGAGAAACGAATGATATACTATCTTATACCTGCAATTGCTGTATGGTTCTTGTTCTACTATGCTGGAATACACGCTACAATGTCGGGAGTGGTTATGGCAATGATGATTCCAATGGGAGCGAGATACGAACGTGCATTTATGGATCGTAAGCTGAAACAATACGATAAAAGACTGATAGCATGTGATAAGTACACTGATGAACAAGAAGGATTTCCAAACGAACAGCAACGTCACTGCATACGTAGAATCTCATATGTATGCAACAATTCAATAGGAATGTCATACCGATTGGAACACGCATTGAATCCATGGGTAAATTTCGTCATCATGCCTATATTTGCCTTGGCAAATGCAGGTGTTGTAATACCAGATCTCTCATATTTTAATATATTTCAATATTCTGCGGAAATCGGAAGTGTTGGAATGGGAGTATTCTTCGGATTATTATTAGGAAAACCATTAGGTATAACTATTGCATCATATATAGCCATTAAAATGAGAATCGGAACCATGCCTGCTGGAGCCTCATGGAAAATGCTTTTTGCTGTTGCATGTCTGGGAGGTATTGGCTTTACAATGTCAATATTTGTTGACACACTCTCATTTTCAAATGTCAGTCAATACACCGAGCACTTGAGATCTATCGGAAAAATTGCGGTCTTAATGGGTTCACTGTGCGCTGGAATTTTGGGAAGCGTATTAATTACTGTTATAAACAAGATTGAAAACAACGATCAGATATCTGACAAATAACATACACCCACATTGGATATGTATAAAATCAGACCATCATTGATAAAATACATAGAAAACAGTATTATTCCACAATACAAGGGATTTGATAGTGCACATCAGGAATCACATGTCAACGATGTTATTCAACAAGCATTAGAGTTGGCTAAGTCATACAATGTAAATGACGAAATGATATATGCTGCAGCCGCACTACACGACATAGGCTTAAGCGTCGGACGTGATTCTCATCATATTGAATCTGGAAGAATAATCCGTAACACGCCACAATTAAAAGAATGGTTCACAGATAACGAGATTGAAACAATCGCACAAGCCGCAGAAGACCATAGAGCATCATCTAAAAGCGAACCAAGAACTATATATGGTAAGATTATAGCTGAGGCCGACAGACATATAGAGCCTTTCACAATTATTCAGCGGACAATAGAGTTTGAACAAACCCACCACCCTGAAATAGACAAAGATAATCTTTACCTGAAGATGGTTGCCCACTTGAATGAAAAATATGGACGAAACGGTTATCTTAAACTATGGATAAAAGAATCTAAAAATGCCGAAAAACTGGAGGAACTGAGATTAATTATTGAAAATCAGAACAAACTAACAGATATTTTCAACAAAATATACAACAATCTTTAAAGTTCCAGTTCCAAACCATCATAACCCAGATGAATGTTTTCGGGGAGCATTGATTCAGCCTCATTATGCGGCAATACAAAATGACTCATGTGTATGAAATAGGTTTCTTTTGCCCCTACTCGCTTGGCAAAAGACACGGCTTCATCCACAGTTTGATGAGTCGGATGGTTCTTGTAATGCAAGGCATTTACAATCAATAATTCAGTTCCCTTAACATAATCCCACTCACTTTCAGGAAACATTTTCATATCAGTAATATATGTCATCTTGCCGACTCTAAAACCAACAATCGGAAGTTTGCCATGCATTACTCGTATTGGAACAACTGTCAGAGAGCCAACATTAATTGGCACATGTGGCTCCATGTGTTCCAATGAAATAGAAGGAACACCGGGGTATCTTTTTTCTGGTGGAGTAAAACAATATGGTATTCGTTCTTGTAGATGTTTTGCAACTAAATCCTCCGCATAAATTTTAAGTTCCCCAAATAAGCTATTTGGTCGTATATCATCAATACCACCTACATGATCATAATGTTCATGAGTTATGAAAATCGCTTGTATCTTACGAAACGGGCGCATCAACATTTGCTGTCGGAAATCCGGCCCACAATCAATGAGTATGCACGTATCATCTGCTTCGATCAATGCAGAACAACGAGTACGTTTATCTTTTGGATCTGTTGACATACAAGTTCCACATGTGCATCCGATTTGAGGCACACCGCCACTTGTACCTGTACCAAGTAATGTTACCTTCATACTCATTATACTATATAATATTTACTTCCGGATGTATATCAATATCGAATTTCTCCTTCACACACCCACGAACCACATCACAGAGATGTAAGATATCTTTACCAGTTGCGCCACCTAAGTTAACTAAAACCAAGGCTTGTTTATCATGAACAGCTGCCTTTCCAAGAGATTTTCCCTTCCAGCCACATTGTTCTATCATCCAACCAGCAGGAATCTTCACACCATTATCTGTCTCGTAATACGGCATGTCTGGATAATCTTTTTGTATCTGAAGGAATTTATCATGAGACACAACAGGATTCATAAAAAACGATCCCGCATTTCCATAAACCTTAGGATCTGGCAGTTTTTGCTTACGAATATCAATAATTGTATTGCGAACCAATGTTGGGGTTACTTCAATTCCTTTAGGCAACGATTTAATGATATTACCATATTCAAGTTTTGGAGCAAAGGTTCTTGATAGTTTATAAGTAACATATGTGACAGCATATTTTCCTTTTAGTTCTTTCTTAAAAATACTTTGACGATAAGCATAATTACACTCTTTATTGGTAAAAGTTCTGCGCTCACCTGTCTGTAAATCAACACAATCCACCTTAGTAATCACATCCTTCACCTCAACTCCATATGCTCCGATATTTTGAACGGCACTTGCACCGACCTCACCAGGAATAAAAGAAAGATTCTCAATACCACTCCAACCATTCAACACACTCCATTCCACAAAATCATCCCAGACAACACCTGCGCCAACTCGTATCTCATCATCTGTAACAGAAAAACCTTTTATGCAACTATGTAGAATAATTCCATCGAAATCGTTCACAAACAACAAGTTACTTCCACCTCCTACATGAAAATATTTTTCTCCATGTAAAGAAGGAATCAAACTAACTAATTCTTCCTCACTTTTATATTCTATTACCCTTTTAGCATATGCCTTAATACCAAAAGTGTTATTAATTTGCATCATATGATTAGTTTTCAATTTTTATCAGTTTCCATTCACCACCAATATTATCAAACTCAAATTTCATTTGGAATCCACTACTCAATCCCTCAAGTAAGACACTCTTTCTATTATGACTGATTGCGGTCTGACCATAATTAATGCAAACAATAGAAGCAGACAAATCCGGTAATTCTTTACGGAACTCAATCCATTCTTCTTCATTTATAGTCGTTTCGAGAGCTTCTTCTTCCTCCTGAGGAGTTAAAATAAATGTGATAGGCTGCCCGAGTGATTCCATTTGAAAATCATCATCAGTTAAGAACTTCTTGAAAAAAGCAAGGAAAGTACCGTTAGGAGTGTCACTGAGTTGTTCTTCATCGACGGATTTCATATACCATTTTCCATCTTGCTCGCGTTCAAACCTATAATGTTCAATCGACTCATGTTCCCAACTTATCCAATCCAAAGATACAGATTTTACAGAAGTATCCTTGAGTAAGGACAAATCAGACTCACGTTCATATATTACGACATACGCTTCCTTAACCAACAGACTTTGATTATTAAAAGATGTCTTTATGCGTTCTTTTCGGAAATCCTCATCTTCAAGAAAACTATAAAAGAAATCATTAAATAATTCATCAGCCGACTCAGGAATAACCATCGGCTCATACAAATCTAATTGTTCATGTTCAAGAGTATCAACCTTTAGAGAGTCCCCACCCTCAACACTACTTTCCGAATCGGATGTCATATTACACGACCCAAGAAAAATTACAGACAAAAGTCCTAATATCCGAACTTTCATTACCTTATTATATATAAAAGATTCTTTTAACGGCTGCAAATATAGTGAATATTTACGATTTACTATTTACAAAATACAAATATTTATTACTAAATATAGTAAAAAATAGTAGTATGAGGATTGATAAATAACAAATAATCCGTATCTTTGCAAAAAATTAGGAGAAACAATGTTAAAGAAAATTGACGCAATGCTTGCTGAGGTTGAAAACCTCGAAGCACATTCAGCAGAAGACATAGAAGCACTTCGCATAAAATATCTAAGTAAGAAAGGAAGTATAACAGCATTAATGGCAGACTTCCGCAATGTCCCAGCAGACCAAAAGAAAAACGTAGGTATTAAAATTAATGAGCTTAAAAATCTCGCACTTGAAAAAATTAATTCATTAAAGGCTCAATTCAACACAAGCGATAGTGACAGCATTGATTTAGATATAACACGTACTGCATACCCTATTCAATTAGGAACAAGACATCCGCTAACTCTTATAAAAAACGAAATCGTAGATATCTTCTCACGATTAGGATTCAGTTTGGCAGAAGGACCCGAAATTGAAGACGACTGGCACGTATTCGGAGCAATGAACTTTGCAGAAGATCACCCAGCACGCGATATGCAGGATACATTCTTTATACAATCACATCCAGACATCATACTCCGCACACACACATCATCTGTACAGAGCAGAGTTATGGAGCACACACAGCCACCTATTCGTATTATCTGTCCTGGACGCGTTTACCGAAACGAAGCGATCTCAGCACGTGCACACTGCTTCTTCCACCAAGTTGAAGGTCTGTACGTCGATGAAAACGTAAGTTTCACAGACTTAAAGCAAGTACTTCTTCTTTTCGCACGCGAAATGTTTGGAGAAGGTACACAAATACGTCTCCGTCCATCATATTTCCCATTCACAGAACCATCAGCCGAAATGGACATCTCATGTAATATCTGTGGAGGAAAAGGATGTGCATTCTGTAAACATACAGGATGGGTAGAAATTCTTGGTTGCGGAATGGTTGACCCGGCTGTATTGGAATTAAACGGAATCGACTCTAAAAAATACAAAGGATATGCATTCGGTATGGGAGTTGAACGTATAGCAAACTTAAAATACCAAGTAAAAGACTTACGTATGTTCAGCGAAAACGATTTGCGCTTCCTTAAAGAATTTGAAGCCGCAAATTAAGACTTTTACCCCTTTTGCAGTGTATTACACGGTCAAAATTCAATGATATTAAAAAAAATCCGAAAAAATATCATAAAAGTTTTGGTAGTAAAAAAAAATATAGTACCTTTGCACTCGCAAAACGGAAATGACACCTACAACAAGTCATTTTAAGTCAAGCAAAACATATCAATCAGGTGCGTTAGTTCAGTTGGTTAGAATATCTGCCTGTCACGCAGGGGGTCACGAGTTCGAGTCTCGTACGCACCGCAAAAAGAGAACCTAAAAGTTCTCTTTTTTGTTTTTTATACCATCAGAAAACATCTTTTTTCTAAAAAATGAGCATAATCCATTGTCAATCAAAAAAAAAGCAGTAACTTTGCACCCGTTGTGCGCGTTCACGCAGATGTTAGATTTACTTGGGCGAGCATAATCATTAATAACATAATGTCTAATTTATCAAAATTTTATCAAAAACTAAAAATTTATTATGACAGAAACTAAAAACATTCAACCACTAGAAGAGTTCGACTGGGAATCATTTGAACTTGGTGGAAAAAGCGCAGCAAACGTTGCTGAACAAACAAAAGCATACGAAGGTACGCTTAACAACATCCAAGACAACGAAGTTGTTGACGGAACTGTAACAAGCTTAAACGACCGTGAAGTAGTTGTTAACATTGGCTACAAATCAGACGGTATCATTCCACGTAGCGAATTCCGCTACAACCCAGAACTCACTATTGGCGACAAAGTTGAAGTTTATATTGAAAATCAAGAAGACAAAAAAGGACAATTAATCCTATCACATAAACGTGCACGTCAAGCACGCTCATGGGATCGTGTTAACGCAGCATGCGACAACAACGAAATCGTTAAAGGTTTTGTTAAATGCAGAACTAAGGGTGGTATGATTGTAGATGTTCTTGGAACTGAAGCATTCCTCCCAGGTAGTCAAATCGACGTTAAACCAATCCGTGATTATGACACATTCGTAGGAAAGACAATGGAATTCAAGATTGTTAAGATCAACCAAGAATTCAAAAACGTTGTCGTTTCTCACAAAGCTCTTATCGAAGCAGAAATCGAAGCTCAAAAGAAAGAAATTATCGGTAAGCTCGAAAAAGGACAAATTCTTGAAGGTGTCGTTAAGAACATCACTTCTTACGGTGTATTCATCGACCTCGGTGGTGTTGACGGACTTATCCACATCACAGACCTCTCTTGGGGACGTGTTAGCGATCCAAAAGAAGTTGTTGAACTCGACCAGAAGATCAACGTTGTTATCCTCGACTTCGACGAAGACAAGAAGCGCATCGCACTCGGTCTTAAGCAACTTACTCCACATCCATGGGATGCACTTTCTCCAGACCTCAAAGTTGGCGACACTGTTAAGGGTAAAGTTGTTGTTATGGCTGATTACGGAGCATTCATCGAAATCGCTCCAGGCGTAGAAGGACTTATCCACGTAAGCGAAATGAGTTGGTCTGCTCACCTTCACTCAGCACAAGACTTCATGAAAGTTGGTGACGAAGTTGAAGCAATCATCCTTACTCTCGACCGCGACGAACGTAAGATGTCATTAGGTATCAAGCAACTTAAAGCTGATCCATGGGAAAAGATCGAAGAAAAATATCCTGTAGGTAGCAACCACATGGCTAAGGTACGCAACTTCACTAACTTCGGTGTATTCGTAGAAATCGAAGAAGGTGTAGACGGACTTATCCACATTAGCGACCTTTCATGGACTAAGAAAATCAAGCACCCATCAGAATTCACTCAAATTGGTGCTCAAATCGAAGTTCAAGTACTCGATATCGACAAAGAAAACCGTCGTCTCAGCCTTGGACACAAGCAAATCGAAGAAAACCCTTGGGACAACTTCGAAACAATCTTCACACAAGATTCAGTTCACGAAGGAAAGATTATCGAAATCCTCGATAAGGGTGCTGTAGTACAGCTCGAAATGGGTGTTGAAGGATTTGCTACACCAAAGCATCTTGTAAAAGAAGATGGTAGCCAAGCACAACTTGGTGAAACATTAGAGTTCAAAGTTATTGAATTCAACAAAGATGCAAAACGTATCATCCTTTCTCACAGCAGAATTTACGAAGATGTTCAACGCGCTGCTGAACGTGCAGCTAAGAAAGAAGCTGCTGCAAAGAAAGCTCCAAAGGCTAAGAAAGAAGAAACTCCAGCTATCCAAAACAAAGCTGCAAGTACAACTCTTGGCGACTTAGACGCATTAGCAGCACTCAAAGCTGAAATGACATCTAAGCAACCAACAGAAGGTGCTGAATAATAAATTGTTTTAATACAATTATAATCTTTATAAGGTGTACTTTTTATAGAGTGCACCTTATTTTTTGTCTATACAGACATGACTGCAACAAATTAAAAATAAAATCTATTTTACACAATTATAGCTATTCCCTACCCTTATTAATTAGCATTTTAACCAATAAAAGCATAAAAACCAATAAAAATGCAGTAAAAAAGCAAAATAATCATACCGAATAGATTGTCAATTGTGAATAATTTCGTAACTTTGTCCTCTGGAAATTATAAAAATCAAAATAAACATAAACAAAACAATACCGAAAACCAGTAGCCATCAACACATTAATGAAAGGTGACAACAAGAAACAACAGTACCGTATCAACGAACAGATAAGAGTACGAGAAGTCCGAATCGTAGGTGACGGAATCGAATCACAAGTAATATCAACACGTGAAGCCATCCAAATGGCAGAACAAATGGATGTTGACCTTGTAGAAATTTCACCTAATGCACAACCGCCAGTTTGTAGACTTATTGACTACAGCAAGTTTCTTTACCAGCTAAAGAAAAAGGCTAAGGAAATGAAAGCCAAACAAGTTAAAATTGAAGTCAAAGAAATTCGTTTCGGACCTCAAACGGCAGAAGCCGACTATGCTTTCAAACTAAAACATGCTCAAGAGTTCATTAAAGATGGCAACAAGGTTAAGGCATACGTGTTCTTCAAAGGACGTTCAATAGTATTTAAAGAACAAGGAGAAGTTCTGTTATTAAGATTTGCGAACGATTTGGAAGACATAGCAAAGGTTGAATCAATGCCAAACATGGAAGGTAAGAAAATGATTATCATGCTCGCACCTAAAAAACTTGGTCAACCTAAAAAGAAAGAATCTGCAAAAGATGTTCAGAAAGATGCTCCAAAGGAGATTCAGAGCGACACAGACTCAGAAGACACTTCTTTAGAATCTGAAGAATAAGAAATACAAGACACATCAAGGTGCGTAACGTCTTGGTATATACGTTGCCGCCGATTAATAATAACAAATTAAATAATAAAAAAATGCCAAAAGTTAAAACTAGTTCCGCTGCCAAAAAGCGTTTCAAGCTTACAGGCACAGGCAAAATTAAGCGTCAACACGCTTACCACAGCCACATTCTGACAAAGAAGACAAAGAAGCAGAAGAGAAACCTCGATCATTCAACAATCGTTGTTCCTGCAAATGTAAAACAAGTACGTGACCTACTTTGTTTACGTTAAGAAAATGTTTTTAAAACAGTCAGAAAAGAAACAATTAACAAATGTTTAACTGAATGATTAGCCCCTTAAAGAGTAAATGAATATAATTCATGAGCCGCTAACATTCGAAAAAGAAAAAAAATTATGCCAAGATCAGTAAACCACGTTGCATCACGCGCACGTAGAAAAAAGATTTTAAAGCGAGTAAAAGGTCAGTTTGGAGCACGTAAGAACGTGTGGACCGTTGCTAAAAACGCATATGAGAAAGGTCTCACATATGCATTCGTTGGACGCCGTCGCAAGAAACGCGAATTCCGAGCTCTTTGGATTCAGCGTATCAATGCTGCAGCACGTCTTGAAGGTATGAGTTACTCACAACTTATGGGAGCTCTTCACAAGACAGGAATTGAAATCAACCGTAAGACTCTTGCTAACCTCGCTCTCAACAACCCAGCTGCATTCAAAGCTGTTGTTGAAAAGGTAAAATAAGCAATTGCATTACATTGCACATAATGTGCAAAAAATTTAAGAATAAACATTCTTATAATATCTATAAAGGTGTAATCCATTCTAAGGAATACACCTTTTTTTGTACATTATAAATAATTTTTTTATCTTTGCAGATAAATAATGGGAATATCCCCATTATAATTAAATGAAAATATATTATAACAATGAAAGCATTTGTATTTCCAGGACAAGGAGCACAATTCTCCGGTATGGGTAAAGACCTATACGAAAGCAAACCATTAGCAAAAGAATTATTCGAAAAAGCAAACGAAATCCTCGGATTCCGTATTACAGATATTATGTTTGAGGGCACAGACGAAGAACTTCGTCAAACAAAAGTGACTCAACCTGCAGTATTCCTTCATTCTGTTATTTCTGCATTATGCATGGGTGAAGATTTCAAGCCTGAAATGGTTGGTGGACACTCTCTTGGTGAGTTCTCTGCATTAGTTGCATCAGGATGCCTCAACTTCGAAGACGGTTTGAAACTTGTTTACAAACGTGCTATGGCTATGCAAAAAGCATGTGAAGCTGCACCATCAACAATGGCTGCAATCATAGCATTACCAGACGAGACAATTGAACAAATCTGCAAGGAAGTTTCATCAGAAGGCAATATCGTAGTTGCAGCCAACTACAACTGCCCAGGACAGGTTGTTATCTCAGGAAACATTGATGCAGTAAACACAGCATGCGAAAAGTTGAAGGAAGCTGGAGCTAAACGTGCTCTTCCTCTAAAGGTTGGTGGCGCATTCCACTCACCACTCATGATGATGGCACAAGACGAATTGGCTGCAGCAATTGAAACTACTGAGTTCCACACTCCAAAGTGCCCTGTTTATCAGAATGTTGATGCAAAAGGACACACAAACCCAGAAGAAATCAAGTCAAATCTTCTCAAACAATTGACTTCACCAGTAAGATGGACAAACGAAGTTCAAAACATGATTGCTGACGGAGCTACTGACTTCACTGAGTGCGGACCTGGTAAGGTTCTTCAAGGTACTATCGCAAAAATCAACCGCGATGTAACTGCACATGGTATTGAATAATTCTAAATTAATATAATTAACAAAAAAGAATCACCTTCTCTTTATCTTAAATCAAGAAAAGAGAAGGTTTTTATTTATGAATCAACGTCCAATTATATATCAGGTTTTACCTCGCTTATACGGAGCCGAAGGGTTAAAGAACGAAAAGAACGGTAGCATTAAACAAAACGGATGTGGAAAACTTAATAGTTTTACCACAGAAGCACTTAATGCCATACGCCAACTGGGATGTAATTATATATGGTATACTGGAATCATAGAACATAGTTTAAAAACCGACTACACTTCTTTGGGTATAGAATTAGATAATCCGGAAATTGTAAAAGGAAATGCAGGAAGTCCATATGCCATAAAAGACTATTACGACATCGATCCTGATTTATCGGTAAACGTAAACGAACGAATGAAAGAATTCGAAGCCCTCGTAAGACGTACCCATAAAGCAAATCTGAAAGTGATTATTGACTTTGTGCCCAACCATGTTGCACGTCAATATAAATCAGACAGCAAACCTAATGGATATAGCGATCTTGGAACTGATGATAATAAAGAAGTTCGTTTTGACATAAACAACAATTTCTATTATCTTGTTGGCGAACAATTCAGCACATACAATATCAACGGCAGCGATAACCCACAGACCTACGAAGAGAATCCCGCAAAAGCTACAGGAAACAATTGTTTCAGTTCTTGTCCAAGTAAGAACGATTGGTACGAAACAGTAAAACTTAATTACGGAATCAACTTTGACAATAATCAGAGTTTATGCATCGATAACGGAAATGTACCAGATACATGGAACAAGATGTACCAGATTTTATCTTTTTGGGCAGACAAAGGTATTGACGGTTTTAGATGTGACATGGCAGAAATGGTTCCATGTGAATTTTGGGGATGGGTTATTCCAAAGATAAAAGAAAAGCACAAAGACATTATATTCATTGCCGAGGTGTACAATCCAAACGAATATAGAAACTATATTTATAATGGTCACTTTGATTATCTATATGACAAAGTTGGATTATACGACACTTTAAAGAATGTGATAAATGGTGATAGCGCAAGCAACATCACACATTGCTGGCAATCTGTGGATGATATTCACGACAAAATGGTGAATTTCCTTGAAAATCATGACGAGCAACGAATTGCCTCAGATTTTGTAGCCGGATGCCCTTTAAAAGGTCTCCCCGCCCTATTGGTCTCAGCATTAATGCGAAACAACCCTTTCATGCTATATTTCGGACAGGAATTAGGAGAGAAAGGAATGGACGAAGAAGGTTTCAGCGGCAGAGACGGAAGAACCTCAATCTTTGATTATTGGACAATAGATAAGGTATACAGATACAGAAAAGGAAAACTGACTGAAGAGGAATCTGAACTTAGAGATTACTATCAGAATGTTCTCAAATTATGCAACAACGAAGATGCAATACAAAAAGGAACATTCTTCGATCTTATGTATGCGAACTATGACAATACGGATATTAACACAAATCGTATATACACATTTATACGTAATTACAAAAAGGATGTAATAATCGTCATAGCCAACTTCGAAGATTCCCCTGCAGATATAACTATAAATATTCCGTCGCAAGCATTTGAATATTGCAATATACAACCAGGAACATACAAAGCCACAGATTTGGTGTCAATGCTGACTGAGGATATATCGCTAAGCACTTCAGAACCGATAAAAACAAGCGTTCCTCCATTAAGTGGAAAGGTATTGAAAATAAAGATGTAAACAATGATATAACAAAAAGGAATCTCTGAAACAAGCTCCAGAGATTCCTTTTTATATATTAGTTATACTCTTATAGTCCAAGTTTGTTCTTTAAATCACCAGCAGCCTTGTCAATAGCTTCATTAGCCTTGTTTTTTGCTTTGTCTTGAGCTTCTTGAACTTTTTCATTAGCTTTGTCTTGTACTTCCTGAACTTTTGCGTTTGCTGCATCTTTTGCTTCATTAGCTTTAGTTTGCGCAGCAGAAACTACATCTTCAGTTGCATCGACAGCAGCGTCTTTAGCACTTTTTACAGTAGAACCGACAGCAGAAGAAACAGATGCTACAATCTCATCTGCTTGATTTGCAGCATTAGTTGCAATCTCACAAATTGCAGGACTAAATGAATTGATCTTTTCTTTGTTTTCTTCAATAAATTGCTTGAATGCTTCAGAATATTTCTTAGCCTCTTCAATTTTACCTTCATCAATCATTTTCTGAATTTGAGTTTTAATCTCATCAATCTTTGATTGAAGACCATCACCATCCTTTGCATCAACAAATGCAGATAGAGACTCAATCTGTTTGTCCACATTAACACAAGCAGTAGAATCGATTGAAACAGAATCACACTCTACATCTGAAGATGTTGAATTAGAATTACATGATGTGAATGCTATTGTAGCCATTGCACATACTAAAACAAAAACTTTTTTCATAATCTTTTGTTGCTTTAAGAAATTGATAAAATAAGGATTACTCACAATTTTATGTGTAATTTATTTAGTGGCAAATATACAAAAATTTGTTTTTGATAAGCAAATAAATATTAGATATTAATTTAAAAGTTACCAAATTCGGTAATTTTGACACTAAAATCGGCAATTTTGACAGAATAATTCAAAAATAATCATTTGGCATTGGAATTGTGATATAGAAAGTAGAAACTTAAAAACGAGTTTTATTATAACTTAAATAATATAAACATTAAAATTATAGGAGGAAATTATTATGAGACAGTTATCTAAAACAAATGCATGGTTACCAGAAATCTTCAACGATTTTATCAACACTGAATGGATGCCACGTACAAATGCAACAGCACCAGCAATCAACGTTATTGAAAACGAACAAGCATACATTGTTGAGTTAGCAGCACCGGGGATGAATAAACAAGATTTTAGTATCCAAATTGACAAAGACAACGATCTTGTAATCAAGATGGAAAAGAAATCTGAAAATGAAAGCAACGCTGCCCCTAACGACAACGCACAAAAAGCAAAGAATGTACGATATCTACGTCGCGAATTTGCATACAGTAAATATCAGCAAACCTTAATCCTTCCAGAGGATGTTGATATTAAATCAATAAAGGCAAAGATGGAAAACGGAATACTTGCTATTACACTTCCAAAAATAGTTGTAAAAGAAGAGCCTAAAGTATGCAAAGAAATCGAGATTGCATAACATCTACACATATTTGATTTGATAATATTATATAGTTTATGATTTGTAAACAGTAAGGGACTATTATTCATTTAATAGTTCCTTATTGCTTTTTATAACCATTTGCGTTTAATCAATTTAGTATAATGTATAATAAAAAACGACTCATTACCTTATTATAAATATACATGATTATGGGTTTTTATGTATTAAAATGACCGTTTATATTAAAAAATGTTACTCTTGTGCCCCAACCATTCAAACTAATTACATATGATTCAAATAAATAAAAACAGCAGAAAATGTGTAGAATATGCCATATATTATGTCTAAAAAGCTATTTAGAATGTAAAAAAACGCAATTTCATAAAAAAAAGTTGTTAAAAGTTATTGTTATTAAAAAATTGTTGTATATTTGCAATGTGTTAATTCACCCTTTAATAATAAACTTTAAACTCATTGGATTAAAATGAAAAAATTAATCGAACAAATGAATGAACTCCTTGACGCACTCAAGGTTGACTTAGCAAAAGCAGAAGGAAACAAGGCTGCTGCAGCACGTGCTCGTAAAGCAACTCTCGAACTTGAGAAGATCGGAAAGGAATTCCGTAAGATTTCAATTGCTGAAGCAAAGAAGTAAATTTTACCTAACTTTCTATTTGAAAAAGTTAAAGTCGTTTCTATTAAACCTTAGGAGCGACTTTTCTTATATTAACCTTTAAATTGATTAATATGAATCAAAAACAAGAATACCATTGTTCAGAATGTGGTGAGATAATCCACAAAGGCGATGTTTTCTGTCCTAAATGTGGCAAGAAACTTGACTATTACGACTTTAACAACGAATAATCACAATAATCGTCGAGCACCTACATATCGTCGGATATAATATCCCGACTTTGCAAAGTTGTCAATAGTAATTCCTTTTGACACACTTGCATGAATAAAACTAAACGAGCCTGTTTTTTTATCGACACTATATACTATACCCACATGCCCTACTCCTCGAACAGATGAACGAGTAAAGAACACCAAGTCACCTGGTTGCAAACTGTGACGCTCTACAGGCATACCCATTGTATATTGTGCAGACGCTGTACGTAATAGTTTTATACCGATTTTAGCAAAGACATAACTTGTAAAACCAGAACAGTCAAACACATTCGGACCTGTAGCTCCCATACGATAAGGCTTTCCCTTATGACGCTGTGCTTCCGACAATAATTTCATGGCTTGCAAATATGCAGATTCAGATGTCGATGCAACCATTCCATTATCGCTTATAGACAAGTGAGTTTTAGGGAAGTTATGAGTTGTTTGACTTTTTATAAACTTAAGAGCTTCATGATGTTTGTCCTCATATGGACCTTGTGCATTAGACTGTTTATATGACAGGATCTTTCCGTTGATAAATGTTCCGTCGGAATATACATTTGCTTCTACAACCGCAGACACACCGTAGTCGTTGGTCAACCCATTATTATAAGGAGTACAGAAACGACCGAGCCCATATATAACCAATCTGTCTTTATATAATTCTAATGATTGTGGCATCTTCAAACCATTTCCATATACAATGTCGGCACCCATATTGATACAAGTGTGAGCAAAAGTTTGTGCTTTCTTTATATATGCATTCTGACCACCATAGAATAATGCGGCATTGTTAGGATATAATGTGTTTTCATCGAAATTAAAAGCAACCACAACTATATCACATTGTTCATTAAGTGCACCGACAATTTTATGAATCATTGTTGAATCACCCATCTGAGGTGAATGTATGCTTGTTCCAAATGAAACAAAACCATATCTCAAACCACCTCGTTCGAACATAGTATATTCTTTCATCGCCTTTATGCCGGCATATTCTATTCTGTTATCACGTATTGCCCATGATGTTGTCTGCAGTCCTTCAATGCCGAAGTCTGCAACATGAGAATTAGACAGACTTAATGCTGATATTCCAGATGATTTCAATATCTTACCATATGACTGAGGTACACGAATTAATTTGTGTGTACCAATCGCATTGGCTTTATTCGGAGAAGCCTCGATATCAATAAGGACTGTGCCTAATGTGGCAAATGCAACGGAACCAGATTTTAGTTCATTAGAAACATTTGCAAAAAGATTCTCTGAATGTGACTCATTATGATGCTTTCCATAATAGTTATTACCTAAATTAATTTCCCCCGCAAAGACCAATTTTGCATTTCCTTGCGCCGAAATCTTTAGACAAAATAATAAAGATAATATAATTGTTATGGAAAATCTCACACGTTGATAATTAAAATATATATCCTTATAAGAGTTATAATTATATATATATTAGTATTATTAATTTGAAATCTGCGACAAAGGTACGAAGAAAAATAGAGATACGAAAATATTCATTAAAAAAGTTATCAACATAGCAATTTGTATTAACATTTATTTAGTAAAAAGAATATATCCAATTTATTCAAATGAGTTACATCTAATTCAATAATTTTATTTATATTTGCAGTCATGAAAACTATTGATTGTTTTATTCCATACGCAGATAAAAATACTGCCCAGATGATTGTTGAGCAATTGCAGTCATCACAATGTGTGAAAAGAGTGTTCCTTTTAAGCAACAACGAATCAGCCGTTGCACTTCAAGGATGTTCTGTCATACATATAGATTCGTTAGAAAGTAGTTCTACTATACGTAAAATAGCAGAGAATGCCGCATCTCACTATACTCTAATATATACAAAGTACAGCCCACTGTCGTTGGGATATCGTGCTTTAGAACGACTTGCTTCTATAGCCGAAGCAACTGATGCTGGTATGATTTATTCAGACCGATATGAAGAGAAAGATGGACAGATAGAAAAGCATCCTGCAATTCCATATCAAAAAGGAAGTGTTCGTAACGATTTCGATTTCGGTTCTTTGCGTCTATACAAGACTGATGAACTGAAACGTTGGTATAAGAATTTCATTGATAATAATTGGAAAAGCGGAGCGCTTTATGAGTTGACATTAAACACGCATAACATCCAATATCTCAATGAGTTCTTATATACAGAGCAAGAGTTTGACATCAGAAAAAGCGGAGAAAAACAATTCGATTATGTTGATCCTCGCAACCGAGAGGTACAAATCGAAATGGAGAAGATATGCACTGAATATTTGAAAAACATAAATGCGTATGTTTCATCTGAGACAATCTCGGATTTACCTATCAAAAATGGCATATTCAAGAACGAAGTCAGTGTTATAATCCCAGTCAGAAATAGAGCTAAGACTATAGAAGATGCTATTATGTCTGCCCTGTCTCAGAAAACAGATTTTCCTTTCAACATAATCGTTGTTGACAATCATTCAACTGATGGAACAACTAAGATAATACAGAAAATAGCAAATAGCGATCCACGTGTCATCCATATTATTCCGTCGAACAACGACTTAGGAATTGGTGGATGTTGGGATACTGCTATCAGAAACGAACAATGTGGACGATTTGCCGTTCAACTTGATAGTGACGATTTATACTCGCGTGAAGACACTCTACAAATGATTGTCAATAAATTCTATACAGAAAAATGCGCGATGGTAATTGGTTCATACAGAATGTGTGATTTTAATCTGAAGACATTACCACCTGGCATCATTGACCATAAAGAATGGACTGACGATAACGGAAGAAACAATGCCTTGCGCATAAACGGATTGGGGGCTCCACGTGCTTTTTACACCCCTATTTTAAGACAAATCGGTGTTCCAAACACCAGTTACGGAGAAGACTATGCTTTGGGACTTGCTTTTTCACGAAAATATAAAATCGGTCGAATTTACGACGAACTGTATTTATGCAGA
>JAGABW010000036.1 GCA_017614465.1 Bacteroidaceae bacterium
ACAGAATGTGTAATCTGTGATGCAAAGGAAGATAAGCCAGAAATGCCAATGGGCGGTGCCGCTGGTATGGGTGGAATGATGTAATAGATATATAATTTATAATAAGAATGGGGATGTGTCATGGTTGACTCATCCCCATTTGTGTTTTTCTATTTGTTGTCGGAATAACAACTACTAATAGTAGAATGCGCTTCCTCCGATAAATTCCCTTAAGATAGATACTGGCGGTATGAGCAACGAATCTTCGATGGAATGGAATTTGTTGAGCAGTTCACGCAGACGGCATACAATTTCGTATTCTGGAATGTCTGTTGGAACTTCATCAAGCAGTGGATTGACATAATTCTTTAATAATGATAACTCATATATCTGAACACTGTTGAATTCCACATCGGCATATTCTTGAAAAGGAAAAACCCATTTTTCTTCTCCACGACGCACACTTGCCCATCTTGAGATGGTTGCTAATGCAGAGGCTCCTCTATATTTATGATCTCGTATGATTCTGCGTATTAGTCTGCTGTCAGTTCGTGAGATTATATGTTTTTCATCTTCATCGATTATCGGTGCTAATGCCGATACATATATCTTGAATTTCAGTTCGTCTGGGATTTCTTTTGTCAGAATAGGATTCAAGGCATGAATTCCTTCTAACAATAACACCATGTCATTGTCTAAACGCATGTGATGTCCGTCAGGCAATGAACGTCCAGAAGGGAAGTCATATTTTGGGATTATAATTTCCTTACCTTCGAGCAACATCTTCATATGTTTATTGAAGAGTTTTACGTCTAAAGCATCGATGGATTCGTAATCGTATTCTCCGTTTTCGTCTATAGGTGTTTTTTCGCGATCAACGAAATAATCATCTAATGAAATCGGATATGGTTTTAATCCACGTGCCATCAGGTGAAGAGATAATCGCTTGGTAAATGTTGTCTTACCGCTTGATGACGGTCCTGAGATAAGAATGATTTTAGGAGAACTTGGGCGTTTTATCTTGTCGGCTATCAGCCCGATTCTTCTGTCGAGCATTATTTCCGACATATTGATAATATCTTTTGTATATCCGTCGTCGATTGCCTGATTTAAATCATGTATGTCAAATAAATTAATAAAATTGAATTCCTGAGTTTTTTCGTCATAAATCCGCAAAATTATTTTGTCAGTTTTCATATTTTATATGATTTTTATTATTTTTGCACTTAAATTAGTTTTATTATGTTTGATGAGAAGCATGTGTCTTCTCAGCTGTAAAGATACAAACTATTTTTATAATTGTATTATTTTTAACATATAAATCAAATAAAAAATGCAGAACTATTTACCATTCATCATTCTGATAGGTGCTGTAGCCCTACTTATGTATGGAATGAAAGTGATGAGTGAAGGACTTCAGAAAATGGCTGGTAGTAAGCTGAGAAATGTTTTGGGTACAATGACCACAAACCGTTTCACAGGTGTACTCACTGGTGCCTTTATTACTACATCTATTCAATCGTCTACTGCCACAACCGTTATGACTGTAAGTTTTGTTAGTGCTGGATTGCTAACATTGGCTCAGGCCATCAGTGTCATAATGGGTGCGAATATAGGAACTACGGCTACCGCATGGATCATGGTAGCACAGGGTAGTTTCAATATGAAGTATCTTGTATATGCGGCAATTGCATTATCAATGATTCTTATCTATTCAAATAAACACAGAAATGCAGGTGAGTTTATTATAGGTATGAGTTTGATGCTTTTAGGACTGACAACCCTGAAAGAAAATGCTCAAAGCATGGAATTGCACGAAAATCAGAATATTACAGAGTTCTTCTCGTCTATAAGTGGTTGGGGCTATGGTTCATACCTTCTTTTCCTCTTAATTGGAGCCTTACTCACTTGCTCTGTTCAGAGTTCTGCTGTGATCATGGCAATTACAATGACTTTGTGTACCACAGGAGTTCTTGATATTTACATGGGTATAGCACTTGTGCTTGGAGAGAATATTGGTACCACAATTACTTCAAATATTGTAGCCTTGTCGGCATCAACCCAAGCCCGTAGAGCAGCGATGGCTCACCTTATATTCAACGTGTTTGGTGTGATATGGGTTTTATGTATATTTAAGTATTTTGTCGATTTCGTATGTGGGTTAGTAGGATATGTGCCAGGTACATCATTAGAAAACTCAGCAATCTTAAATACAGTTCTGGCGATGTTCCATACATTATTCAATGTCTTGAACACAGCAATTCTTATATGGTTCATCAAGCCTTTGGAAAAAATAATATGCTGTATTATTAAGTCTAACCCAGATGTGGAAGAAGAATATCGTCTCAAGTATATTACCGGCGGTCTTATGTCAACAGCCGAATTGTCTGTGTTAGAAGCTAAGAAAGAGATAAATCTTTACGCACAGCGTTCTCATCGAATGTTCAGAATGGTTCAGAGTTTGCTTCATACTGCCAAGATGGATGAATTTAATAAATTATATTCTCGAATCGAAAAATATGAGAGTATAAGCGACGGTATGGAACTTGAAATCGCTGATTATCTGAATAAGGTGAGTGACGGACGTTTGAGTTTCGAAACAAAAGGTGAAATTCAGCGAATGTTGCGTGAAGTGACCGAGATTGAAAGTATTTGCGACAGTTGCTATAATTTGGCACGTACAATTAATAGAAAACGTAAACATTCTCAAACAGATTTTACAGAAGCACAATATGAACATATACATTCAATGATGAATCTTGCTGATGATGCACTTAAACAGATGAATGTGGTTGTTGCTAAGAATGAATATCAACATATTGATGTCACTCAGTCATTCAACATTGAGAACGAAATCAATAACTACCGCAGTCAGTTGAAGAATCAGAATATTATCGATGTAAATAACCATGAGTATGATTACCAGATGGGTGTTTACTATATGGATATCATCGGTGAATGCGAGAAACTTGGCGACTATGTGGTTAATGTTGTTGAGGCTGTAGGACTTGTGAAGGAACGCAAACAAGAAAACGTATGAAAAAACTTATCCTTTTAGATGGTTATGCCTTAATTTACCGGGCTTACTATGCTTTAATACGTACACCACGTATTAATAGTAAGGGTATGAATACTTCTGCTGTCATGGGATTTGTAAATACCCTCGAGGAAGTACTTAAGAAGGAAAACCCTGAATTTATCGGTGTGGCATTCGATCCAAAAGGTGGAACATTCCGACACGAGATATATCCCGAATATAAAGCTCAACGCGAAGATACTCCAGAAGATATCAGAGTTGCAGTACCAATTATCAAGCAGATACTTGGTGCATATAGGATTCCTGTATTGGAAATCCCTGGTTATGAAGCCGATGATGTTATTGGAACATTGGCTAATAAGGCGTCACAACATGGTGATGTGTTGACTTATATGGTCACTCCTGATAAAGACTATGGTCAGTTGGTAAGTGATACTGTGAAGATGATGAAACCACGTCATGGAGGTGGTTTTGAGATTGTTGGCCCAGCAGAAATATGCGAGAGATATGGAATTGACAATCCATCACAGGTAATCGATCTGCTTGGACTGATGGGCGATGCGTCTGATAATGTGCCTGGTTGCCCTGGAGTTGGTGAGAAGACAGCAGTGAAGCTTATTAAAGAATTTGGAAGTATAGAACAACTCATATCACGATATAACGAACTGAAAGGTGCTCTCAAAACTAAGGTTGAATCGAATGTTGAGGGAATCCGTTTCTCACGACTTCTAGTCACAATCAAGACTGATGTACCTGTGGAACTCGATTTTGATTTGTTGAGCCGTAAAGATATTGATGTTGACCTGATGAAGAAATTATTCGATGAATTGGAGTTTAAGACTCTTCTAAATCGCGTAATAGGTTCTAATACATCACAATCTGATAATACAAAATCTGTAGGCAGTACACCTGTTATCCAACCACGAAACGACGGTCAATTAGATCTTTTCTCAGATAATAGCACGACTGTTTCTTCCGATGAAATCGTAAAAGATACTCAGAAAGAAGCATCTCAACCAGATTCTCAGCCAAATAATGCAGTGTTTGGAGATTTGTTCTCTGCGATGTCGTCAATGCAGTCATTAGAAACAATTCCTCACACATATTCTCTTATCGATACAGATGAAAAACTCTCATATTTTATCGATGAAATCAAGGATTCAGATGTGATATGCCTTGATACAGAAACCACAAGTACAGAAGCAATGAATGCCGAACTGGTAGGTTTGAGTTTCAGTGTTAAGGAAGGTGTAGCTTATTATATCCCAGTTCCATCCGATCGTCCTTCGGCATTGAATCTCATGCTTCGTTTGAAAGCATTATATGAGAATCCTGCTTCTCTGAAGGTGGGGCATAATATGAAGTACGATATAATGGTTTTGGCACGTTATGGTATCACTCTCAAAGGCGATATGTTTGATACTATGGTGGCTCATTACATACTTCATCCTGAGATGCGTCATGGTATGGATTATTTAGCTGAAATATGTCTGAATTATCGTACAATCCATATAGAACAACTTATCGGTGAGAAAGGAAAGAACCAACGAACTATGAGGGATGTAGAACCTGCATTGGTTTGTGATTATGCAGCCGAGGATGCCGACGTAACCCTAAAACTTAAGAATTTACTTGAGAAAGAACTTGTTAAGGAGAATCTGTATCAACTCTTCACAACAGTTGAAATGCCATTAGTGCCGGTTCTTGCTCGTATGGAAATGAATGGCGCACGAATCGATATCAACTCGTTGGCTGAAACATCACGTATCTTTTCCGATGAAATGGCGTCAATCGAGAAGAAAATATATGAATTGGCAGGTTCTGAATTTAATATCAGTTCTCCTCGTCAGGTGGGTGAGATATTGTTCGAGAAACTCAAGATCGTTGAAAAGGCAAAACGTACCAAGACTGGACAATATGTAACCTCGGAGGATGTTTTGCAGAGCTTGAAAGGAAAGCATGAGATTGTTGAACTGATACTTGATTATCGAGGATATAAGAAACTTCTTTCTACATATATTGATGCGTTACCTGAATTGATTAATCCTGAAACAGGACACATACACACATCATTCAATCAAACAGTGACAGCAACAGGACGTCTGTCATCTTCAAACCCTAATCTGCAGAATATCCCTATTCGTGATGCCAACGGAAAAGAAGTACGTAAGGCTTTTATTCCAGATGATGGTTGCGAATTCTTCTCTGCCGATTATTCACAGATAGAATTGCGTATCATGGCTCACCTGAGTGATGATAAACATATGATAGAAGCATTTAACTCCGGATACGACATTCATGCCGCTACTGCATCTAAGATATTTAAGAAACCAATTGAGAAAATCACAAGTGATGAGCGTAGAAAGGCCAAAACAGCGAATTTCGGAATAATCTATGGCATCACAACATTTGGTTTGGCAGAACGAATGCAGGTTAGTCGTAGTGAGGCAAAACAACTTATTGATGAATATTTCCAGACTTACCATAAAGTAAAGGAATACATGGACAAGTCAATTGAGATAGCACGTGAGAAAGGATACACCGAAACATTGTTCGGTCGTAGATGCTATCTGCCAGATATCAACAGCCGTAATTCGGTTGTAAGAGGTTATGCCGAACGTAATGCGATAAATGCTCCAATTCAAGGCTCAGCAGCCGATATAGTTAAGGTTGCCATGGCACGTATAGATAAACGAATGCAAGAACGTAAGATGCGCTCTAAAATGATTCTTCAAGTCCACGATGAACTTAATTTCAGTGTGTACCCAAAGGAGAAAGAACTATTACAGCAAATTGTAATCGAAGAAATGCAAAATGCGGTACAACTCAAAGTCCCTTTGATTGCAGACTGCGGATGGGGTAAAAACTGGCTTGAAGCTCATTGAACACTACATTTTGAGGTTAAAAGTAGTAATGTTATAAGTCAAAAACTCAAAATGGGAGAGCCTATAGTTTCTATAGATTTTTCTTGTACGTTAGGAAATAAAATACTATTTTTGCAAACAAAAAGGCAATGACACAAAAAGAACTCAGATCATATCGTCTTAACTCTTCCGAAGAACCAACGGATGAGATGCTCCACGCAATTATGCTTGGTGTTCAGGAGACTGCCCGTAAGTCAACGATTAAGGCTGAGCAAGAACTAAATCGCCGTTTCAAAGAAATGGAGAATAATGTGAAACGTCGCCGACAAATCCAGCAAAAATAATGACAAGCAAACGTCTACCTACTTTATGTGTTGTTGCAGGACCAAACGGATCTGGCAAGACATCAACGACTATTCGTTTATTACAAAACGAATGGTCGGAGGGGAGTTTATACATTAACCCTGATAATATCGCACAAGAACAGTTTGGCGATTGGAATTCTCCTGATGCTGTTATGAAAGCAGCAAAAGTAGCAAGTGAATTACGTTACAAATGTCTTGAAGAAAAAAAAGATTTTGTGTTTGAGACAGTATTCTCATCATCTGAAAAAATAGAATTTCTTCGTAAAGCACATGAAGCAGGATTTTTCATCCGATTCTTTTTTGTATGTACGAGTAATCCTCAAATAAATATAACACGTATAACCAAACGATATCTAAACGGAGGACATGAAGTTCCAATATCTAAAGTGATATCACGTTATTTCAAATCACTTGAAAATGCTTGTGAGGCAGTAGAATTTGTTGATCGTGCATACATTTATGACAACTCTGTAGAAGACCAACTCCCCCAACTTCTATTCAGAATGACAGAAGGTAAGGTATTCAAACAATATACAGACAGTATCCCAGAGTGGGCACAACCACTTATGAATAAATAAAATTCTCGAACAAATGCAATCATTTTCTATGAGAAATATGAATGAACTATTTTGAATACTATAATAAAAGAGGATGTGCACATCCTCTTTTATTATATTCAGCTTTTTTGCTGATTAGTTCATTATTTGCTCGTTTTTGTATTAGGATCACCAAGTAAATCTCCTAATTTCAATGAGGTTGGGAAATATTCAGATTCTATAAATATGACAGAAGCTTTAGATACAGTTCCTAAATCTTTATTGTCATCGGTACAGATAATTTTATTCCCTTTTATTGTGTAGTTCCATGATAAACTTCGTTTTATTTCTCCTGTAT
>JAGABW010000037.1 GCA_017614465.1 Bacteroidaceae bacterium
ATATCTTGAGCGCAAGGGAGAACTTCCACAAGGATTGGTATTCGGACTTGCCGCAATAATCACATACTACAAAGGCGGAAAACGAGCTGACGGAGCCGAAATCGTTCCAAATGACGCACCAGAAATTGTACAGCTACTTTCTGACTTGTGGAAGACAAACGACACTCAGAAGATTGCAGAAGGCGTACTTGCTGCTGAGAACATTTGGCATGAAGACCTTAATAAGATCCCAGGATTAACAGAATTGGTTAAGACCGACCTTGACAAGATCCAGAATCTCGGTATGCTTGAAGCTGTCAAGACCATTCTTTAATCATTTGTGATATTACTCAAAAACCATACAGATTTATATAAAGACTACTAAGACTTAATGAAGACAAATACTCTCATCATAGGAGCCGGACCCGCCGGGGCTGCATGTGCTATCAGACTGATGCAGGCTGGTGTTGAGTGCCTTTTGATAGACAAGCAGTCATTTCCTCGTCAGAAGCTCTGTGCTGGACTTTTCACCCAAAAATCACAGAAATGTCTCAGAGCTCTTGTCGGAAATGAGAAATATGATGAATGTATGAACAATTCACTAAGAAACGAAGAAGAATCCTTCAATCTATATGGTAAAGATCATAAACTGTTAGTATCATGCAAGCCTCCTAAACCGATAACATTGATTGACCGCGAGAAATTCGACCAATGGCTCGTTAATTTCTATATCAGTTTAGGAGGACAATTTAAAGACAACACACAGATTACCGATATCGATTTCGTACAACAGACGGCAAAGATATCCGACTATGAGGTACAATACGACCATCTGATAGCAGCCGACGGCGCAAACAGTTTTGTAGAACGTTTATTGGCTAAAAAATATCCTGACACATTCAAGAAAAAAAGAAAGAGTTCTATGTGCATGGAAATAAACGTTGATAAAGACGACCTGAAAATGGATGGCGTGAATATCTTCTTCGATATTGTTCCAGACAGCTATGCGTGGGTTTTCAACAAAACAGGAAAGACTTGTATCGGACTGGTAAAACTTCCTGATCATGATTTTGATGTTAATTCAGCCATGAGACGGTTTATTCAGGAGCTAAAAGTACAACATGTAGAAAAATACCCTTTGCGAGGTGCTATGTTACCAATTGGGGCATACATGGAAAAACCTTATCACTGGAATACCCTGTTTGTTGGTGACGCCGCTGGATTTGTGGAACCGTTAACAGGCGAAGGAATATATTATGCCTTGCAAAGCGGCACATATGCTGCAGAAGCGATAATCGATAAAGGAGATACCAACCGCCTATATCTCGAAAAAACCAAATACCTGACTCAATTAATAGATAAAGGACAAAAATACCAGAACATGTTAGAAAGCACATCCAAACGTAATTTATTTTACCGTCATGCTGGAAAACATCCTAATTTCATAAGTTATTTCTATGACACACAAATAGAAAACGGATGTCTGGATTCTTTCTGGAAAATAGTACTAAAATACTTCTTTTGTAAAAAATAAAGTCCAAACATATCTAAACATAAATGAATTAAGTCTGGAAACTATTTGGGAACGCAGAAGGGATCAATACAGAGAATAAACCTAACCACTTTTTCACTTAACCCATATTTTCTTTCCATCTACAATATTCATCCCCTTCTGGAGGATATTGGTTCGCAGTCCATTAAGGTTATAAATACATTCATTTTTTAATTCTTTTATTTTCACATTTTCCTCAATATCTGTCGGTAACCCACCGATATAAATATGGAAGATGAGTTTGGCTACAGCCACATGCCCTTCACTATCCTTATAGCGTAGGCCTTGTCCAATCTGGTACACATCACCATTCTTGCAATGATTCGGATACTGTCCAATGGTGAAAGACAATGTGTTGGCATCCATCTCTGAATAAACGTATGAATCATTTCCCCATCCGCAGACCTTTCCTGTCTTTGAGAACCAATGGCCGTATCCGTTTGCTGTCGAGCCACTGTCTTCAACCTCATTGTTATTCGGGTTGAGTGCTACAAAATGGATTGTGTTGTTAGCCTGACTGGCTGAATAGACGGTCAGTATTCTACTGATGTCGGCAGGCTGAATTCTAAGTGCCTTACCTATAGCCAAGTATTGTTCGGATGACAACCGATACACAGAACCTGGATAATCTGTAGAGGAAGCATCAAAACATACGTTGATGTCCAATGTGACGTCACTGGGTAAAATCGAGGTGTTGCTCAGGTCTACCGTTGGGATATGTCCTACGACATCAGTATGCTTGAATTTCACTTGATAAGGCCACTGATCATCGTTCGTAATGTCCTCGTCCCATTTATGTACAATATACTTAGAAGGAGATGGGCTAACAACAAACCACAGACGGTATGTATTCTCAGGAACGATGAAGGAGGTCGTATCACTTACAGCCAATGTGGAACTTCCTTTTGCATAAACTGTATCAACTGATTGATACACACGTGTACCATCCTTGAGGAGGGCCACATATCCATGACGGAATCCACGATGTGTATTCTCAGAGAAATTGTTGTATTTAGTCACGTTCGCAGTCGTGTACTTATCACCATTATTGTATTGCGCAGGGTCGTTAGTCGCTAAAGCCGCACCTGTAGGCAAGGCTGTAAAAACAGTTTTAATTTCTGTTCCTGCAGCAGGCACCTCAAGCGGAATAACATTAAAACCTGTGCTCTGTGGACAGCTCGAATAAGCCACCTGAATAGCACCATCATCCACATCCACGTAATTGAAATTATATTTACCAATCGACCCCTTTCCATAGCTACGGATGGCATCTAAGTCATACGTCACCATTTTACTGGCATAGTCATAGATTTCCTTGTAGAAGTCTTCGACAGACAGTCCAAACACACGCATATAGACCTGACAAGGATCCTCGCCCGACACAGTTCCACCGCGCCACACGCAGCCAATGGCATCCAATCCCCTCTTATCAGTCCAGTAGTAGTGAAGCCAGTAGCTTTGATAACGTTGCCACTCATGAGTGAATGCATAGTTATGGTTCGGTTGCCACAATCCAATACTCTGCGAAATCATCAATTCAGGATAAGCTTGTACCGACTGCCATTGGGCTGTTTGTTCCCAGAAAGTAGAACCAGAACCTACCGATTGACGAAAACCGGCATATCCCCCCAAGTCACAATACACCTGGTATTGGAACGAGTGACCAATCTCATGAGCAATGGTCTGTCCAACAGGATGACAAGTGCTTGGTGTTACCCATAAGGCACCAATCTGGTTGTCGTACCCCGACCCTGTAGCCGTCCAACCTGTATCGTGAAGCAGACAGATAATCATCTTATACTTATTCAGTTTTGTATTGCCACTTAGGTCGGCAAACTTCAACTTTGTGACATATAACTCATAGAACGACTCAGCCTTCTCCAACAAGTCACTCACATCCACATACAAAGCATTCGAACTTGTCAACTTATCTGGAGGAGTCTTACCATAGCCCGTACCATAATATACATCAAAATGTGCACTACTCAGAGAGTGTTTATACAACGTCAGTCCATCTGCTTGACGGTAAACCGTACCATTCTCGTCGGTCGAAATCGACCAACTGTTTGGAACAAAAGAAGATTGTGCCAGCATCGTCATGCTTACTAACATCATTGCGATCGTGTAAAATAGTTTCATAGTGGAATTTTCATGTTTAATTGTATAATGGGCATAAGCACCGTCCTACATTTCCCCATGTGGGCTTTTAAGTTTTTTACCTCGCGCTGCGAGTTTTAAAACGTAAAATAACAACAATAATCTGATATTAACAAATGATTTATGCTTTTTATATAAAATATTGCGCTAATCTGTTACTTTTATGTCAATAATCGATTGTTTAACATTTATAATCATAATACTGAGAGTAATTTTTACCAATACCCAAAACACACTTTAAAAGCAATAAAATAATTAAGACCTTTAAAGTAAAAATGGAGTCGGAATCACATAATGATATCGGCTCCATTTTTATATTTTTTCTTAATTGTAGGTCAAATTAATCGTTCTCATAATAACATGAGTGCCCTACTCATATCACATAAAATGATTGTTTCCGCTTACTGTTTTATATCCACAACAGATGTGTTGGCTTTTTTCACACTCTTGCTCTTATAAGAGCCTGAAAAATATACTTCACCACTATTATATGCTGATATATCAAGTTTTTCGGTTGCTACATCAACATAACTTTTAGAATTATTAAAAGCAAGTATTTCTAACGAGTTTGACACTCCATGCACGTTACATGTGGAATTATTACTCATAGTAAGAACTGTAGAACCCTTAGAGTTGATATTTGCGTCTAAAGTACTTTTTGAATCGCCCAATAATTCTATTTGATTCTTTGCTTCAACATATTTAATTGAAGATGACGACGCATTCTTTCCTTCAAAACGGAAGGAATCACAATATATCGTATCAAATTCAATTCCACCATCTCCCAGCGTTCCTGCCACCAAGTCGTCAGTACGGACTGTTCCTATAGCCTTAAAACTACCATTTCCACATGGTGACACAATCCTTAATATTGGAGATGACACATAAAGAGTCAAGTTTGATGTTTTCTTCTCAAACATGTTTAAATTAGGATTATTCTCAAGATTTATGGTAGCCATCAGAGTACCAGAATCAACGCTAATCTTAACTATTTCAACTAATTTCTTAGGTCCTTCTACTTCTACAGAACATTTTTCACCTTGAGTATATACAACATTTAAACTACCTATTGATGTTATTTGAGAGAATTCACCAGGAAAAGGTAATGCCTGACGTATAATTCCGTCATTATCAACGGAATCAACTTGTGCAGAAGATGTTTCTATATTGTTTTTATTATCATTATTTTTGTTTTTACAGCCAGACGTCATAAAAACAAACAACAGTGATAAAATAAATATTATTCGTTCTTTATTCTTTAAAGATATGTCCATTTTGTCGTTATTTTTGTGCAAAGATAAGTCTTTTTAGCGATTTTTTTGTAAATTTGCAAAGAATTTTAATTATACATCATCAATTCAATAAATAATGGCAACAAAGAACAATTACATTACAGTAGCATATAAATTATATGTAAGTGATAATGAAGATATCAAAGAAGATTTAGTTGAAGAATGTAACGCAGAACATCCATTCCAATTTATAAGTCACTTAGGTGCAGTATTGCCTGCATTCGAAAACGAAATTGACAAACTTCAAGCTGGCGACCCATTTGATTTTGTAATCAAATGCAAAGACGCATACGGCGAGTTTGATGAAAAATTAATGTTCGATGTACCTAAATCAACATTCTTCATTAACGGAAAATTTGATGAAGAACATATATTCGAAGGAAATATCATACCATTACAAGCTGAAGACGGAAGCAGATTCAACGGAACTGTTATCGAAGTTAAAGAAAACGATGTTACAATCGACTTGAACCACCCACGCGCAGGACAAGACCTACACTTTGTGGGAACTGTGGTAACACACCGTGAAGCAACTAACGAAGAAGTTACAGGCATGATCAGAATGCTTAGTGGAGAAGGCTGTGGATGTGGTTGCCATGGTGGATGTGATGATTGCGGTGGAGGTTGTAACGACTGCGGATGTGATGACCACGACCACAATAACGGAGAATGCAACTGCGGACATCATCATTAATCGCTCTGCCAGTTGTAATCAGTTATAAATCAGATAAGTGTTCTTGGATTATTCCACGAATCTTTCTGTTAATATTGACTATTAAACAAAAATTATGAATACATTCGGTAATATATTAAAGTTGACATCTTTTGGGGAAAGTCATTGTTCTGCAATCGGAGGTGTTATAGATGGTTTTCCTGCAAATATAGATATTGACGTTGATTTCATTCAAAGCGAACTGAATCGTAGAAGACCAGGAACATCAAAAC
>JAGABW010000038.1 GCA_017614465.1 Bacteroidaceae bacterium
TCTTCCGAAAGGCGTAATCCAATCCTTGCAAACGTAATGGCCCAGCTTGACTATATGGAGAAACGAGGCAGTGGACTCACACGTATCTGCAATGAAACCAAAGCTCTTGAAGGATATAAGGATGAGTTGAAGCCCAAATTCAAATCAACTTCGACCCAATTTCAGACCATCATCTTTGCCTCTTCCGACACCCCGAATGTCGGAGACCATGACGGAGACATGTCGGAGACAAAACTCACTGAGCGTCAGCAGAAAATACTGAATCTTATCAAAGATTCTCCGACAATCACCGGCAAACAAATGTCGGAGACTTTGTCGGTGAGCCAACGCACCATCGAACGCGACCTCTCTGCAATGCAGAAGAAAGGTGTTCTGAAACATGAAGGCAAAGACAATGATGGTTTTTGGGTCATTATTCTCTACCAAAAATCGTTAGTTCCTATTTAAATAACTGAATGACCGTTAATTATAGGAAACAATTTAAGTTGACGGATTAATGATGTAACTTGGCAGTTCGCAACCTTACTTATGAACCGTAGTGTTATAACTATATAATATGCATAGAAGCATGACTATCAAAAAACTAAAAGACTGTATCCAGTCTGCTCATATAAATTTCCTATTTGGGTCTGGATTATCAAGACCATATCTTTCTACTCTCGGGCAGATCGAGACATTTATGGCTTTATCTGGTAAGCATACCGATAAGGATGAACGTAAACTTATAATTGCATCATTGTATGCCTTGTATTTTAATAGTGTTATGAGACCTTGCCTGCCTTCGCATTATGTTGGTAACGCAGATTACGATACTGTTTTAGGTAACTACAAAGAGTTCTTGACTATATGGAATGAACTGTTGGCTGCAAGAAAAAGTAGCTTGCTCGAAAAATCGGTGAATATCTTCTCTACAAATATTGATGATTTTGTCGAAACTGCCTCAGAAATAACTGGAATCGAGTTTAATGATGGTTTCAAAGGACATTTTAATCCGATGTTTAAAGAGGATAGTTTCTCAAACGTTGTGTCACGTATAAGCCCATTGTATCAGAATACTGCTCAGATACCTGTCTTTAACTACTTGAAAATACATGGTTCCATAAATTGGATACAAGCATCTGACAAGTTAAATATTTGTCTTGATAGTGCTCTAAGTACTGTTAAGAAAATTGGTGAAGAATTTGATAAAGTTCCGGATAGTTTTATTTCAATTGATTTTGGCGATAGTTTTGATCATATAGTAGAGAAAGCGAAAGCACAAATTGCAACAGCCCCAGACTCTCCTGACAAATGTGCCCCCTTTATGTCTGAGTATAAGAAAATGGTAATGGTTAATCCTCGAAAAGCTAAGTTCAGGGAATCTGTAATTGACTTACATTTCTATGAGTTAATGCGCCTTTACTCTAATGCGTTGGAGAGCGCTTCTACAGTACTATTTTGTGCAGGCTTCTCATTTGCAGATGAGCATATTGCAAAAATAACATTACGTGCGGCTAATGCCAATCCCACTTTGACAGTGATAGTCTTTGCATATAATGCAGGAGCAAAAACTGAAATTGAGGCCAATTTGTATAGATGCGGAAATATACTTAACAACAATATCAGCATATTGTCACCTGATGCATTTTGGGAGGCTCAAGATGAGGATTATAAGTCAAAGTTAGGAAATACTGCCCCCACAGGTTTCGATTTTGCCACTATCAATAAGTATATATTCAATCCAATTGCAAGTCTTATATAGAATTATGGATAATCCAATTGCGAGAATAATGCAGAAAGACTCCATTTTTAAGGTTGGTGAAGTTTTCTCTGTGAATGGTCGTGAGGTGAAGGTGAAAGTTGACAAGAAAAAAAATCTTACTCACATGATGTATTGTGGTGAACTTATTAAGAATGTGGTAGTTGGTGGATACATCAAAATTCTTAAAGGATTCGTACAATTGGTTGCAAAGGTCGATGGTGAGTATATCCAAGAGAATAAAAAGGTTGATCCTGAATACCATAATACAAATGAGATTATTGATAGGATTCTTATTGTTCAGCTCATTGGCTACATTGAAAATGGCAATTATTATAAAGGAGTCAAGGAATTGCCGTTGATTGGCAACGATTGTATGCTGATGGATAATGCAGAGTTCGAATTGATACACCGGTTCGCAAAGCCAGGAGAACCCGTAATAAGAATTGGTGCACTCATGTCTGATGATCGAATTCCCATAAATATAGGCATCAACAAGTTCTTCTCCAGTCATATTGGAATCTTTGGAAACACTGGTAGTGGAAAGAGTTATACACTTGCAAATATTTATAGGAACCTTTTCTTGACGTTTAATGCTCATGATGCATTTCGTAAGAATGCTAAATTCCTACTATTTGATTTCAATGGGGAGTATTCTGATGAACATGTAATTATCGAAGGAAAGAAGATATATAATCTCAATACTCGGAATAATAACGGTGACCGTATTCCTCTTAAGAGGGTTGATTTACTTAATCCTGAATTGGTGAACATTCTCGCAAGTGCCACAGAGAAAACACAACAGCCTTTCATTAAGCGTACTTTACAACTATATGAACATGTACATAATCAAAATGCGCCAATAGCATATCTACAAGGTATTGTAAAAAACGAAGTAGAAAGGGTGCTTCGTATGACTGATTATCTTAGGGCAAAACAACTGTTGGATTATCTGGAGGAGATACTTCCTCCGAATATGGATCCTGCAGGCATAAATCTAGGCCATCAGTGTGATTTTGAGTGGCACGGCGTTCGTAGTTGCTTCTTTTCTGGTAATGATTATTTTAATGCCGCAGGTGTTGCGCATATTCCAAACCTGCTAATTTATCGTGACGCTGCAAGAATATCAGAGCCAATGGATTTTGTCAGTATCTTGATAATGTATATGTATATACAGTTGATAAATGATGTATTAAGCAACAGGGCTCAGAATGAACACATAGCTCCGGCAATTAACAAGTTGAAGGCTTTTCAGAAAGATTTTAACAAGGTGTTTATTGTTGATGATGCATTAGACTTTTGGGATAATAGCAATTTCGTCGTTGTAAACTTGAACAACGTAAATATAATGACAAAGAAACTCATTCCCTTGCTCTTGTCGTTCAAACTATATCGTGAGCACAAAGAACTCAGGAATGGTGAACTGCATGAATACCTTAATATAATTGTAGATGAGGCTCATAATATACTATCATACGAATCACAACGTGAGAGTGAGTCTTGGAAGGATTTCCGTTTAGAGACTTTTGAGGAGATAATAAAGGAAGGAAGAAAATTTGGCGTGTTTATGACTATTGCAAGTCAGCGACCTTCCGACATCTCCTCAACCATAATCTCACAGTTGCACAATTATCTCATCCATAGGCTTATAAATAATCGAGACTTGGAAATGGTAGAGAAAGCAATATCCTACTTAGATAAGGTTTCTGTAGAATCATTGCCAGTTCTACCTGTTGGTGCATGTGTTTTGTCAGGTTTGATTGCTGATTTGCCAGTAATTGTTCAAGTTGACAAATTGTCTTCTGTTAATAGTCCGAAGAGCGATACTATTGATTTACTACGGAGTTGGATGGACGATGAAGACGGTGTTTAATGCATATACCACATAAACTCATTGTTATTGGTGTTATAGCAAAGTTTCAATACAATTAATAAACCTATTCAAGAAAAGACACATTTCTTGGATTATGTATGGACTGCCACCTGTAAAAATGCCCCACAAACAGCAGTTTTTGCATTGCTATATTTACATTATGCCGTAAATTAGGTTAAAAACGTTAAATCTGCATTATCTTACTGATACTCCTTAAACCATGTCATCACTTTTCTACCGTTATAATTACAAATCGTTGATTATAAATAATTTACAAATACGCTAAGTGTAGTCTTACATCTTTGAATATCCCTAACAGTATAACATCCATAGGCGACCAGGCTTTTCGAGGCTGCAGCAGTCTGACATCTTTAAGTATTCCTAGTAGTGTGACATTCCTCGGTATCTCGCCATTCTATGGTTGCACAGGTTTGACCTCTATCAAAGTAGAAGAAGGAAACATCATCTATGACTCACGCAACAACTGCAACGCGATTATAAAAACAGATGATAATGAATTAATCACAGGGTGTAACAATACTATAATTCCAGACGACGTGTCGTCCATCGCTTTTGGTGCTTTCTCTGGGTGTAGCGGCCTGACCTCAGTAACGATTCCCAATGGCGTGACATCCATCGGAAATGATGCATTCGAAGGTTGCACAGGTCTGACCTCAATAACAATTCCCAGAAGTGTGACAAGTATTGGTGAATGGTTTACCTTCAGTAATTGCAGTGGCTTGAACTCTATTATTGTGGAGGAAGGAAATACTGTATATGACTCACGTGACAACTGCAATGCAATCATCAAGACAGCAGACAACAAGTTATTATATGGTTGTAATAACACCGTAATTCCCAATAACGTGACATCCATTGGTAACTATGCTTTCTTTGGGTGTAGCGGCCTGACCTCCATAAGCATTCCCAATGGTGTGACCTCTATCGAATCGCATGCTTTCTACCGTTGTAGTAGCCTGACTTCTATAAAAATCCCCAATGGTGTGACTTCTATCGAAATGGGTTCTTTCCAAGAGTGTAGTGGTCTGACCTCCATAACCATTCCTAACAACGTGACATCCATCGCTGAGTTATCTTTCAATGGTTGCAGCAGTTTGATTTCCGTAATCATCGGAAAGAGTGTGACATCTATTGGATATAATGTTTTTTCGAATTGTAAGAGCCTAAAAGATTTTTATAGCTATGCTGAGAAAGTGCCAAAAACAGATAACACCGCTTTTGACAACTCCAATATCGATGATGTCACGCTATATGTGCCTGCGGCATCTGTCAGTGCTTACCAAGCCGCCGAGCCCTGGAAGAATTTTAAGGAAATCGTAGCACTGCCGGAATCAGGTTATTTCCCCGAAGGGACTAGATGGACGGAGATCAGGCTTGATACTTTGAAATATGACAGTTGGTATTCAAAGGTTGGCGATGAATGGGTGCCGAACTTTGAAACAGTTGAATACTATGTAAAGGGGAAATATCCTGATAGAGATTGGATTTACAAAAAAGTATATACCAATGGCCCTGAATGGACAGACTCTCTCACACTTTTGATACAGGAAGAAGGAGATGCAGATTACGTGGGACATGATTGTGTCATGGTTTCAGTGCTTATACAAGAATATGACTGGAATGATAATTTAACTAATAGCGTGGTGTGCCCAGGCACGGCATACCAGTTTGACTGGAGTGTAGGAAAGGGGATATATTACGAGAATATTGTGTCGTCAAATGCGCCAACCATTCCAATTTATTATTGCTACTATGGCATCATAGACGAAATAAAGGAAGGTGACTTCGGAGGTGTAAGACCGTTGAAATATGTGGATTTGGATGGCAAAGCCCCTGAATGTGGCAAATGGGATAATCCACAAAATATTGACTCGCAAGGTGGCCGCATTATTCAGGGAATAGGCATTACGGAATGGAATGACGGTGAATGCCTGTTCGGACCAACATGTCCGTATTTTGCTTTACAAACGCTTGTAGACGAGCGCTTGGGATCATATCCTGAGCGGCATTATCGTTCCATGCTCGTTCATTTCGAGCGCAACGGAGAGGTACTTTATAACGTCTGGCCAGACAAATTGTCACAAAACGAGTATCGTCCTTTCATCGAAGAAGGTAAAGTGTGGGTTGTAAAGGGTAGTGGTATTTCTTCTGATGGAAGTCCTACGGAACCATGGATTGATTATTGTTATTTAGATGGTGACACTATTATCGGCGGGCAAACGTGTAAACGAATGATGTATATAACGAATGACAACACTTCTCCACAATATATCGGTGCTTTGTACGAGCAAGACAAGAAGGTGTATTATGCAGGCAATAACGGACAACAGTTCGAATTGCTCTACGACTTTACTCTTTCCTCTGGAGATAACATACAAGGTCCAGACGGCAACTCGTGGACTGTGAATAAAACAACTGGTGACATAACGGGCTTCAAAGGTACGTATTACGATCTTAGCAATGATGATATTGTAATAGAACGCTGGTTCGAAGGCGTTGGCAGCGAATCGTGGCCAAACGTCAATCATCCAGAGTACTTAGATGGGAAGAAAGGCATTCTCCTCGCATGTATCGTGGGCGATGATGTCATCTATTACAACAGTGAAGAGGACGATCCATACATCATGGGAGCCCGAAAGCGCCGCATCGACTTCACCCATACCATTAAGATACAGCCCAAGGCACGGATTAAGAGAGAGAAGAACGATGCTTGCATCAACTCTTCCGAGCGTGAGGTGACTCGACCGGAGGTCAAGGCACGGATGAGGAACGGAACTGAAGAGTCGATGTATGGCGAATACAATGACCAGCAGTTATGCATCAATCTTGACCCGCTCGACGATACCTATCAGGTAAACATTATTGATGAATCAGGCAAAACCGTCTACGAGAAAGACATCGATGCAGGCAACATCGTAGGCCTGAATATCGATATCTCCACTTACGCAAAAGGTCGTTATACCGTCACTGTGGAGAA
>JAGABW010000001.1 GCA_017614465.1 Bacteroidaceae bacterium
GTATTAAAATATATGTTTTATCTCTTGTAAATTACGAAAAAATATGTATGTTTGCATTGTAATGAGGTAATTTAGGGTTGGCACAATATGCCAAGTGGTTATGAATTGATAAATAAAGGATATGATTTTAAGAAAATGCCAGTATATTTTATTAATATTTTTCTGCTCATTTATTTACTCCACATGTGAAGCTCAAGATAGAAAATCAGAGATGACAGCATTATTCGCAGAGGCGGATTCCTTTCAGAGATTAGGAATATACAGTCGCTCAATGGGTATCTGCCAGTCTTTGCAAAGAAACCCTGAGGTGGAGAATAATATTGATTTGAAGATAAAATTATATTCTTTGCTATCAATCAACTTCCTGTATATGGGATATCCCGACAAAGCTGAAGAATCTGCATTTGCATATCTTAGTATCGCTAAGAAAAATCGAATGCTGATGCATGAGGCATGGGCATTAAACAATCTGTCGATTATATATTATCAGGCTAATGATCTGGAACGGGCTGAACGGTATGTGCTTGAGGCAATTGATATTGTAGAGAAAGATAACAATGAAGAGGCCATGTCGGTCAGTTATGGTCATGCCGCAATGATTTATTGTCAGAAGAAGTATTATAATAAAGGTCTGCAAAATGCACAGAAATCATATCATCTGGCTAAAAAGAACAATAACGACATACAAAGAGCTACAGCCATGTGTCAGATCGCAGAAAATCTTGTCGGTCTGGAACGATATGTAGAGGCACGTATCAACTATCTGGCAGCAATGAATATCTTTAAACGTCATAAGGTTATTCATTCACTTGCCATTTGTTATTACGAACTGGCTCTTGTGGATATGCGCGTGGGACAGAACGAAGAGGCAAAGAAACATCTCAGAGAATCATTTAATTTGAATCAGACTTTAGGTGATAACATGTTGGTTATGAAGGTGTATGATCAGATGAATGAGATGCTTGTTGTCAAAGACGATCAGGTGAAAACTCATAAGATGTGGCTTATTGTTGTATGGGGATTTGTCGTCATTATGTTTATTACTTTATGGTGTAAATACAATATAAACCGTCGTTTGAAGGCTACATCTGAAAAATTAAGGATTTCTAACGATGTGAAAAACAGACTGATAGCGTTGATATCACATGACTTGCGTTCTGGAATGTTGTCTATAAACATGGCAGCACATATGTTGGACAGCAATAAAGAATATTCAGAGTTCTTGATTGATGAGTTGGTAAAACAAAGTGATGCTCAGGGAGTTCTTGTTGAGAACCTCTTACAGTGGAGTAAACTTCAGGTAACTAATGACCTTACTGCCAGAACAGTGCGCTTCAATGTTTTTGCTGCTGTTAATGATGTGAAGGAACAAATGCAGTTTTATGCAAACCGAAAATCCATTAAAATACAGTTAGAGACACAAGATGATATATTTGTGGTATCAGATTTGAATATCATACAGGTGGTTCTTAGAAACATTATTTCCAATGCCATAAAGTTCTCACATCGCAATACAGTCATTCACCTCTCATACAAAACACGGGAGGATGGTAAGTTGGATATTACTGTTAAAGACGAGGGTGTGGGTATGCCACAAGAAACCATTGATAAGTTATGTAATAAAACAATGCTTGTCCATACAGCAGGAACTGAACAGGAAACAGGACAAGGTATTGGAATGGCTTTGTCTTTCGATATGTTAGAGTTGATTGGCGGAACAATCGAGATATCAAGTAAACAATGCGAAGGCTCTGTATTTGATATTATCGTATAATATGTTATTTATGTGAGATATAATAGTCGAGACCTGTTTTCACATTCTTAATAACAGCCTCAGAACTATATGTAGCACCTGTTACGGCATCAACTTTCAAGTTCTTAGCGTCATTTACTTTCATGTTGTTCCATTTCTCAGACAACACTTTCTTTACTCTATCGTAGAATTTTGGCGTTTCTTGTGAATTAAGAAACTCAATTTTCTCGATTTTGTTCTTCTTTATATATATACATAAAGGAGTAGGGCCGTTTTTACCCTTTATGTTTTTCCCTATTTGAGTAGTATTTACAATATAAACATCGTTTTCTTTCTTCATGGTGTTGTCGTTGCCTGTAAAACTTAACAAGCATAAAACACAAGTGAATAACAAAGCAAAACCAGTATTTTTTATAGTAATATTTCTCATATCCTATTTGTTTTATAATGGATGTTTATAATTAAATAAATATGTCTCATCACAATATATATGCAATTTGGTGTTTTTGCATTATATGTTGTGGGCAAAGATATGGATTTTTTGATAAAAACAAAAGGAATTCAGTCGAAATATGAAAAATAACCGTGTATGAAAGATGATTATTTGTCAGATTTCATTGTGTCGATATTGATACAGTCTTGTGTCCAAATGGTGAACGGAAGTTCTTTCTCAAGAGGGTAGTGGCGTATAAGTTGATTATCATCAGTCAGTTCTACCACATGATTGTGGTATTCCACATTGTCAATAATGATTTTGTTTGCAGCAATTCTTTTCATTATTCTCCTATTATGATAATCTTATTTATGTATGTTATCTGCGTCTTCTTCTCGTTCCGATTGAGTTTGGAGTTCGCACCTTTGGTGCTGTGAGAATATTTGGATTCTTTTCGTCGCTTGTTGACATCTTGCGTAATTCTTCTGGAGAAATAACCTTTTTCCTTACTTGTACAGGCTGTTCCTTTACCGTATTCGAATCAGGCTTGTCAACAACTACTGTATCTTGTATAGTGTCCTTCTTTACTTCCTTTATCTCGTTTTTGGTCTTTGTGTGTGTACGTGTAATCTTCATATCGCGAACCACAGCAATACTGCGTGCCATTTGGGCTGGAGCATAGAAATAGAAGAATCCGCTTATGCTTTCAATCTTTTTCTCAGGTGAGGCATTGATTTGCAGATTTTGATTGCCTGTATAATATATGTTGCGTGTGTCGGCAAGTACACTACCGTCGGTATGTCTTACAGCAATACTTGAGATTATATTAATTTCACGATTGTCGTCGCTTGGTTTTACAAAATCAGCATTGAATGTGAATGAGAATTTGTCACCGTCATAGAACGATGTGTCGGCCTTGATGGTGAATGTATGTTTGTTTAGACTTGGATTTGAGTGTAAAATATACACGTTTCTACCATTCCATAAGTTAGTTGTGTCGCTGCCGTTTGAGAATGCACTTGAACTGCTGCCAGTTTCAAGAAGTATTTCTTTTTCTAACTTTTCGTATCTTTCCTGAATATTGTCGTATATATCCTTCAGGTCACTTATATTACGATTATAGTAAACGAGTGATGAATCAAACTCGGCTTCGGTTATACCATGCTTCTCGAATACAGCATCAATATATTTTTGGTGATCGTTGTCACCTCTGTTAGATTCGACAGGTATGATTCCTTGTGCCAGATGATAGTCAAAAAGTACATCTTCCATTTTGCTTTTCGATAAGATCTTGTTATCAGAGCCATTGCATGCTTCAAAACAACATGCAGCTATGAGCATGAAGATAAAGCATGAGATAAAAGCAAAATTAATCTTATTATTTCTGTTTATACCTTTTGACATATATTCTTTTATGATTCAGTATGTGACTCGACATCTACAAGAGTACTTCCGTTTTCTTTTTCCTCTGTTTGACCTTTATCCTTCATCGCTGTGTTGAGATCGTTTCTGAAAAACAACAGAAGCAATGCAACTCCCACAGTTATTGATGCATCGGCAAAGTTGAATACGGGTGAGAAGAAAATACAATGTTCGTTTGCATGTGGAAGAAATGGAATGGTATTCAGCCAGCTCCAACTTGGCATATCCCATTCGATAAGTGGAAAATAAAACATGTCAACAACTTTTCCCTGAAGAAAATCACCATATCCGTTTCCCCATCCCACATATTGTGATATGTTGTAAGGTGTGGACTCGCTGAATATCTCTCCATAGAACAGACAGTCGATAATGTTGCCTGCAGCACCTCCCATAATCATGGCAAGACATGTGATAAAACCGGCAGAACGCCCAATTTTTATTTGTTTTACAATAATCCCGCCAATGAAGATAACAGCAATGATTCTAAAGAGAGTTAAGAACACCTTGTCGCCTAATTCCCAACCGAATGCCATGCCTTTGTTTTCAACAAATGCAATTATAAACCAGTTAGTTATGTCTTTATGTTCGCCTAATGCCATTCCGGTCTTAACATTGACCTTTATGATTTGGTCAATGATAAGAACGGAAATGAAAATAGCTGCTGTTAAAAACAGTTTAGCTTTATTTGACATTTATGATTTTGATATATTAATAACTGCTTTGAATTCGTCAAAATCAACTTCAGTACCTTCTGTAATATTGCCGAAAGTGATGTCGTTTGCCAACACCTGGCCGCTGATATAGTCTTTGTAAGTATCTACAGCCTCTTTCAATGCAGAATTATCAGTAATTTCGACATTGATTCTGTCTGTGATCTCAAATCCACTGTCTTTACGGATTGCTTGGATTCTCTTTACAATCTCACGAGCCAGACCTTCGCTCTTCAGTTCAGGTGTGATATTGATGTCGAGTGCAACAGTGAGAGAACCTTCAACGGCAACAGTCCATCCTGGGATATCTTCGCTGATGATTTCTACATCGACGAGTTCTATGTTGCAGTCTTGTCCTTCAACAGCAAGGGTAATCTGACCATTTTGTTCAAGTGTTGCAATTTGGTCTTGGTTCATCTCTGTAACAGCTGCATTAACGGCTTTCATCATCTTACCGAACTTCTTACCCATTGTGCGGAAGTTACATTTCACTTTCTTTACAAGCATTCCTGCACCTTCAACGAATTGAAGTTCCTTAACATTAACTTCATCGAGTATGAGTTGTTGCATCTTCTCGATTCTTGCTTTTGTCTCAGGGTTGTTTACAGGTATAGAGATGCACTGAAGTGGTTGGCGTACAATGATTTGTTCTTTCTTACGAAGAGAAAGTACCATTGATGTCAATTGCTGAGCCAATTCCATGCATTGTTCAAGTTCTGAATCGATGAGAGCCTGGTTTGCCTCTGGGAATTTGTCGAGGTGTACACTGTCTTTACATTCTTTGCCGCATGCTTTGTGTAAGTCGGTATATAAACGATCTGCATAGAATGGTGCTATTGGAGCAATCAAACGTGCGATTGTTTCCAAACAAGTGTACAGAGTCTGGTAAGCTGACAATTTATCTTGTGTCATGCCACCGCCCCAGAAACGTTTACGGTTAAGTCGTACGTACCAGTTAGAGAGGTTGTCAACCACAAATGTCTGGATGAGTCGTCCTGCTCGTGTTGGTTCGTAGTCATTATAACTTTGCTCTACATTCTTTATCAGAGTGTTCAACTCAGAAATAACCCAACGGTCGATTTCTGGTCGTTCGTTGATTGGAATGTCAGGCTCTGAATAATTGAATCCGTCAACGTTGGCATACATTGACAGGAATGAATATGTCTGGAACAGTTTTCCGAAGAATGTACGTGAAACCTCAGCCACACCTTCCTTATCGAATCTAAGGTTATCCCATGGCTGTGAGTTTGTTATCATGTACCATCTTACTGCATCAGTTCCGTATTTTTCAATACATTCAAATGGATCTACACCATTGCCAAGACGCTTTGACATCTTAAGTCCGTTCTTGTCGAGTACAAGACCGTTTGAGATTACAGCCTTGTATGCTACAGAGTCGAATACCATTGTTGCAATAGCATGAAGTGTGTAGAACCATCCGCGTGTCTGGTCAACTCCTTCTGCAATGAAGTCAGCAGGATAAACTACACGTGCATCAAATTCCTCACGGTTCTCGAATGGATAGTGAATCTGTGCGTATGGCATAGCACCTGAATCGAACCACACGTCGATAAGGTCGGTCTCACGTGTAAGGATGTTACCTTTGTCAGAAACCAATTTGATGTTGTCAACATATGGACGGTGCAAGTCAATCTTATCATAGTTGGCCTGTTCCATGTTTCCAGGAACGAAGCCTTTTTCTTTTAATGGGTTTGACTGCATAACGCCAGCCTTTACAGCCTTTTCAATCTCGTTGTACAGTTCTTCAACACTACCGATGCAGATTTCTTCACGAGTGTCTTGGTTGCGCCAGATTGGAAGTGGGGTTCCCCAATAACGTGAACGTGACAAGTTCCAGTCGTTGAGGTTTTCAAGCCATTTGCCGAATCGACCAGTTCCTGTTGATTCAGGTTTCCACAAAATAGTGTTGTTGAGTTCCATCATGCGTTGTTTTGCAGCAGACGCACGGATGAACCATGAATCGAGAGGGTAGTAGAGTATAGGTTTGTCAGTTCTCCAGCAATGTGGATAGTTGTGTACATGCTTTTCGATTTTGAACGCGATACCTTGTTGTTTCATCTCCATACAGAGTATGATGTTAAGATCCTCTTCTTTTTGAGCAGCCTTTTCATCATATTTTCCGTCGATGTTGAATTTAGGATCGTATGCGTTCTTTACATATTGTCCTGCATGCTGACTGTATAATTCTACATTTACATTTTTCTTTACAAATTCAGGATCCAAATCTTCAATCAGATAGAATTTACCAGTGAAGTCAACCATTGGGCGTGGATCACCTTTCTTGTCGATCATCTGAAGAGGTGGAATACCTGCGTCTTTTGCAACTTTAGCGTCGTCGGCACCGAAAGTAGGTGCGATATGTACAATACCAGTACCATCCTCAGTAGTGACATAATCACCAGGAATTACTCTGAATGCACCTTCACCTGGATTTACCCATGGCATGAGTTGCTCATATTGCATTCCAACGAGGTCTGTGCCTTTGTAGCGTGCAACAATATTTGGCTCTTCGTCCTTTACATATGCACTAAGACGAGCTTCTGCGAGTATCACGTTGATTTCGGCATGAGTATATGGATTCTCGGTCTTGACTTCCACGTAGTCAATTTTAGGACCCACACAGAGGGCTGTGTTTGATGGAAGTGTCCAAGGAGTTGTTGTCCATGCTGCAAAATAGCGTGAATCTTCACCTTTAATCTTAAATAATGCAGTCACGGTTGTGTCTTTTACGTCACGATAACAACCTGGTTGGTTAAGTTCGTGGCTTGAAAGACCAGTACCAGCTGCAGGTGAATAAGGTTGTATAGTATAACCTTTATATAGTAAGTCCTTCTGATAGAGTTGTTTCAGAAGATACCATAGAGTTTCGATATATTTGTTGTCATATGTGATGTATGGGTGTTCCAAGTCAACCCAATATCCCATCTTATGACTTAAGTCAGTCCATTCATCGGTAAACATCATCACATTCTTTCTGCATCGCATGTTATAGTCTTCGATGCTGATAGTTTTACCGATATCTTCTTTTGTGATTCCGAGTTCTTTTTCCACACCAAGTTCAACAGGCAGTCCGTGAGTGTCCCATCCTGCTTTACGGCGTACTTGATAGCCTTTCATTGTTTTGAAACGGCAGAAAGTGTCTTTTATGGTACGTGCCATCACGTGGTGAATGCCAGGGTGTCCGTTGGCAGATGGAGGTCCTTCGAAGAAGATGAATGAAGGGCATCCTTCACGTTCAGACATACTTCTGTGGAATATATCTTGATTGTCCCAATCTTTAAGTACTTCTTTGTTTATTTGTGATAAATCCAGTTTTGTACGTTCAGTAAATTTCATATTATTAAAAGATATACTAAATTCTATTGGTTTTTATTTCAGTTTAATGTTTCCGATAACCTGTGTTTTGCCGCAATAATGACATTTAACGATTTGTTTGTTGGCTTCAACATTGAAAATTGTGTGCATTGGTTCGTTATTAGTTATGCAAACAGGGTTTGTGCATTTTACTACATCTTTAAGAACGTCAGGTAATGCTATTTCTCGTTTTTCCACAACTTCATAGTCGCGTATGACAGTAAGTTTCATGTTTGGGCAGACCACAGCCAGACGGCTCAGTTCCTCGTCGGTGAAGAATTTTCCAGAAACCTTTATGATTCCTTTCTTCTTGAATTTCTTACTTTCCAGGTTATTACCGATAGTTACTGGTTCTGTACATTTGTCCAACTGGAGCATTTGTACCAGAGTAAACAGTTTGTCAACAGGAATATGGTCTATAACAGAGCCTTCTTTTAATGCGGCTACTTGTAAATCTTTATTTTTCATAATTGAAACCTATTTTATGTCATCGAGTGTTATACCTAAAACATGACAGATTAGAGCCTGTCGGGCATATAAACCGTTTTGTGCTTGTTGGAAATAATAAGCATGTGGAGAGTCGTCAACGTTATATTCAATTTCGTTTACACGAGGAAGCGGATGAAGAATCTTCATGTTGTCTTTACATTTGCACAACATGTCGGCTTTAAGGATATAAGCATCTTTAACTCTTTCATATTCCATGAGATCAGTAAAACGTTCACGTTGCACACGTGTCATATACAATATATCTGCATTTGCAATCGTGTCGGCAGTGAAGTCTTGTTGTTCTATATATTTGATGTTGTTATCCTTGCAGAATTGTTTGTATTCCTCTGGCATTTCAAGTTCCTTTGGAGATATGAAATGGAATGTAGGGTTATATGGCTGCATTGACATAAGTAGTGAATGCACGGTTCTTCCATATTTCAGGTCGCCCACCATATATATGTTCAGATTTTCCAAAGTGCCTTGTGTCTTATATATAGAATAAAGGTCGAGCATGGTCTGTGATGGGTGTAAGTTACTTCCGTCGCCCGCATTTATGATAGGCACGTTTGTAACCTCGCTGGCATACAAGGCAGCACCTTCTAATTTGTGGCGCATAATAATAATGTCAGCATAATTACTTACCATCTTTATTGTATCTTTCAACGTCTCACCCTTTGACGAACTTGTGACTTTTGGATCTGTGAATCCGATAACGCGTGCACCAAGTCTGTTTGCTGCTGTTTCAAACGACAAACGGGTTCTTGTTGACGGCTCAAAAAACAGAGTAGCCACTATTTTCCCTTCGAGAATACGTCTGTTAGGATTTTTCTCAAATTCTGCTGCCATGTCAAGCAAAGTTTTTATTTGCTTGGTTGAATAATTGGCAATTGATACGATGCTTTTATTTTCCATTTGATTGTACAAATTATCGTGCAAAGATACAAATTTATTGTGAATGCAACAATATGATTTGTGAATAATTTGTATATGGTGCTGCAGTTTTGGAAACTTCTGTATGTAAAAAGAAAAATCACATCAGCTTTAAGGCATATAATTTCCGACTCTTGACTGTAATGTGTGTTGCGTTTCTTGTTTGTTGATGGTGATGCTAAAACTCATGATTTTGCAATGTCGGGATGTTTATAGATGAAAAATGTTTAGTTTATGAACTATTTTGTTATGTGCTTAAAAATCAGTGATATGTGATGTCTGTTGAAAGATTTTGTTATTAATCGAATTTTGTCTAATTGACATAGTTGGATAAAAAACGGGAAATCTATTTGGTCTAGTTAGTAATTTTATGTAACTTTGCAATGATTTTGTGCTATATTACTACAAAATAAGAATAAGTATTAATTAGTTTTAGATTATAAAACAGATTAAAAACATAAATTTCATAACACAAATTTAAAAATGGAAAAAAGCGCATTACAAATTGCTCGTGCAGCATATCAGCCAAAGCTTCCTAAAGCTTTACTTGGTAGCGTAGTAGCAAAAGAAGGCAAGCCTACTCAGTCTGTAGGTAATCAAGATGACATCAAGAAGTTGTTCCCAAATACATATGGAATGCCAGTCATCGAGTTTGAATCAGGTGAACAGAAAGCTGTTGAACCAATCAACGTAGGTGTAATCCTTAGTGGTGGTCAGGCTCCAGGTGGACACAATGTAATCAGTGGTATTTTTGATGGTATCAAGAGTCTTAACCCTAACAGTAAGCTTTACGGATTTATCTTAGGTCCAGGTGGTCTTGTTGATCACAAATATATGGAACTTACTTCTGAAATTATTGACGAATATCGCAATACTGGTGGTTTTGATATCATTGGTTCTGGCCGTACTAAACTTGAAGAAGAATGGCAGTTCGAAAAGGGTATCAAGATCTTGAAGGAACTTAATATCAAGGCTTTGGTTATCATTGGTGGTGACGACTCAAACACTAACGCTTGTGTTCTTGCAGAGTATTATGCAGCAAAACAATATGGTGTTCAGGTAATCGGATGTCCTAAGACAATTGACGGTGACTTGAAGAACGAGCAAATCGAAACTTCATTCGGTTTTGATACAGCTTGTAAGACTTATTCTGAACTTATCGGTAATATCCAACGCGACTGTAACTCAGCTCGTAAGTACTGGCACTTCATCAAGTTGATGGGACGTTCAGCAAGTCACATCGCTTTGGAATGTGCTTTACAGTGCCAACCAAATATCTGTCTTGTAAGTGAAGAAGTTGAAGCAAAAGCAATGAGTCTTGACGACGTTGTTACATATATTGCTGAAGCTGTTGCTCTTCGTGCTGCTGACGGAAACAACTATGGTACAGTTCTTATCCCAGAAGGTCTTATCGAGTTCATCCCAGCAATCAAGAAACTTATTGCTGAACTTAACGACGTTCTTGCAACTGATGAAGCAAAACAAGTTGGTCGCAACAAGCAATTGGATTATGTACGTGACCACATCTCAGAAGAGAACCTTAAGGTGTTCAACTCACTTCCAACAGATGTTGCAAGTCAGCTCGCTCTCGACCGCGACCCACACGGAAACGTACAGGTATCTCTTATCGAAACAGAAAAACTTCTTTCTCACATGGTTGCTGTTAAGCTTGAGAAGATGAAGAAAGCTGGTAAGTATGACGGTAAGTTCGCTGCTCAACACCACTTCTTCGGTTATGAAGGACGTTGCGCTGCTCCATCTAACTATGATGCAGACTACTGCTACAGCCTTGGATTTAACGCAACTCGTCTTATCGCTAACGGAAAGACTGGTTACATGTCAATCATCAAGAACACAACTGCTCCTGCTGCTGAATGGATTGCAGGTGGTGTGCCAATCACAATGATGATGAACATGGAAAAACGTAACGGTAAGATGAAGCCAGTTATCCGTAAGGCTCTTGTAGAATTGGATGGTGCTCCATTCAAGTTCTTCGCAAGCAAGCGTGAAAACTGGGCTCGTTATACTTCTTATGTATATCCAGGACCAATCCAATACTTTGGCCCAACAGAAGTTTGCGATCAGTCAACAATTACATTGCAACTTGAACAAGCTAAATAATAAAATTGTAAAAGGGAAGAAACGCACTTCAGTCGGGGGAAAATCTCCCAAGCGTTCTACTTATAAATATAAGGGGAAGAAGGTTTCATATTCTTCCCCTTTTAAACATTTTACATCTCGTCTGTTCTGGGGAATGATAGCCATGATGCTTGTTGTAATAGGCTATTTCCTCTTTAAATTAGTGACAGACAACCCATTCCATATCAGTCCAAGATATGGATTTATAAAATATCCGAAAGGTGATATCCGTGGCATTGATGTAAGTCATTACCAGAAAGATATCGATTGGGATAAACTCAAAAACGCACAGATTAATGGTGTTCCAATTCAGTTTATTTTTGTGAAAGCAACTGAAGGTTCTACTATTATGGATGAAAATTTTAATCAGAATTTCTATAATGCAAGAAAATCTGGTTTGATTCGTGGTGCATACCATTTCTTTTCTACTCAGAGTCCGCCGCTTGAACAGGCTCGATGGTTTAGCAAAATGGTGTGGCTCGATAAATATGATTTACCGCCAGTATTAGATGTGGAACAATCTGGTGGATTATCTCCTAAGCATCTTCAAACCATGGTGCTTCAATGGATGGATTATATTGAACGCCGATATGGTGTCACCCCTATATTATATACTTCATATAAATTCAAGGAAACTTATTTAAACACACCTGAATTCGATAAATATCCTTATTGGATAGCTCATTATTATGTTGATAAACTGCAATATAAAGGAAAGTGGGCTTTCTGGCAGCATACAGACCGCGGACATGTTAATGGAGTAGATGGTGAGGTTGATGTGAATGTGTTTAATGGCAATTATGATCAACTTGTGAAGATGACAATTGGTGGGGAATCTGTTATATACTTAAATTAATGTGTATAAGTAGATTATACCACATAGTTAGATTCAACGGAATAATCAACGATAATAAATTGCATGAATTTCTAAAAACGGAGAAAAATGAAACAATACGTGTTTTTTGTCCTGATTATAGTTCTTTCAATGTTTTTCTCTTGTAAAGAACAGCCACAAAAGGATTTGGGCGTTTTCCATACTCCAAATACTTCTGATGGATTCGATTTGGATGAGATTCAGGCAAATGGCGAGTTGATAATACTTACATTATATGGTCAGCAGAATTATTTTGAGTATTATGGCGAGGGATACGGTGTGCAATACAAATTAGCCAATGAATATGCAAAAAGTATAGGGTGTACGATAAGAGTTGATGTTATGGCCGATGAATCCTCTATGCTTGAACGACTGGCTAATGGCGATGCCGATGTGATAGCATGCCAGATACCATACAGTGATTCTCTTACCACTGATTATATATTCTGTGGACAAAAAGAACTTACTGCATTTATTGATAGTACATCTCCTGCGGGATGGCTCACACGCTCTGATACACCTAAGTTGGCTGCTTCGTTGAATAAATGGCTGAAAAAGAACAAAGATAACTTTATTGCACTGACAACCATACGTGTGGCAGACGAAAACGGTAGAATATTTACTCCTCAACGTCATACATACAGTCCTATATTGAATTATAGTAGGGGAGAAATCAGTCGTTATGATCATCTGTTTAAGAAATACGCTGCACAATGTGGTTGGGATTGGCGATTACTTGCGGCTCTGGCTTATCAGGAGAGTGCATTCGATGAGGCTGCTGTTTCGTATATGGGAGCTATCGGACTTATGCAACTCATGCCGGCAACAGCAAATAGTATGGGAATATCAATATCCCAAGCATTCAATCCCGAAACTAATGTTAGAGGTGCAGTTAGATATATAGATAAACTGAACCGACATTATTCAAGTATAACTAATGCAGATGAACGCATTAATTTTATTCTTGCAGCATATAACGGAGGTGAAGGACACGTAGATGATGCACGTAATCTGACAAAGAAATACGGAGGAAATCCTAATGTGTGGTCTGGCAACGTAGATAAATATATCATTCATTTAAGTGAATCACAATATTTTAACGACCCAATAGTTCGTCATGGTTACATGCGTGGAAGTGAAACCTATAACTATGTGTATTCAATTAGGGAACGATGGGCGAATTATCGTAATATAAAACGATAGTTTAATAAAAGAACAAAAAAACAGGATGGCAAGTGATTACTGCCATCCTGTTTTTTGTAGATATCGATATAATAGTGAATCTGATGATTGTCTTATTTTCCGATATTATTGAGTAAGATGTCAACGTTGGTATTATGATGTATTTTTCCTTTATCATCTACATATACAGCAAATGGAATTCCATTGAAGTCGAATTTATCTTGCAGATGATTCCATTCATTTCTCGTGATAAAAATATGTTCGCCTTTTATGTTGTTGGGCTCAAGGAATGAACGGCAATTCTCTTCCTTGTCACTGGTAATATAGAGATATTTCACAGGTTTATCTGCGTTGTTTTTTACTTCGTCACGCATTGCTAACATACCTCCTCTGCATGGTCCACATGACATACTCCAAAAATCTATGTATAGCACGTTTCCTTTATATGGCTCAATTATACGTTGGAATATACTATCACCTTTGGTCATAAGTTTGTTGTCTGTATTGTTGGCAACCATGTTTTCTTTAATAAATTTATTATAACCTAATAACGCCAGTCTTGCCACATTTTTGTTTGTGAAAAATGGCATGATACTTGCGAAATACTCAGGTGCTTTTTCTGGTTGATTGTTTTTAATAATAAAAAACAAATCACGGGCAATAGAGACTTGAGTCGCATAGTCGTTGTTGCGTTTTAGATTCAGTTTATTGCAAATATAGTTTATGCCCTTTGTTTTTTCATCATAATAACTATTTTTGTCTTGTTCTGGAATTAACTCAAGTTCCCTATAAATGTTCGGATTGAAATCTGTAGGGAGTGTCAGGTAGTTTTGGAATTTATAAAGTTGGTCAAAACAACTAAAATAAATACTATTAAAATAATGATCTCCGGAAGCAATCATCATCAATGGATTATTCAACAGATAATCTTCACGATCTGAAACAAAATCCAAGTATTTCTGCCAAAATATAGTGTCTCTACACAATTCATGATCTGTCATTGTATAGTAATAAAAAATTGGTTCCGCTTTAGTTGAAATTAAGTGTGTTTTCAAAATGTCTTTGGCAAGAGGGGATATTTCCTCAAATTCAGGTAGTCCTTCGTTGAGTTTTATAATAAGTTCGTCAAGTTCTTTTACTTGCTTGTCTTTCCATATCAACATAGAGTCTGTCGAATTAGTATTTGGACGTTCATAAAAGGGATGACAATAGCTCATTTCAAGTAGTTTGGCATATTTATTGACTTCTCCGCTTAGTCCAGTGCCCGTAGTTGATACTGCATTCATTTTATATTTCTCTTTGAAGTTAAAATGGAGATCTATGGTGTCGCCTGGACACATATACGTCCGTGTAAAAGGATAGATGGACACGAACATTGGATGTGGAATATGAATCGTTTTACAGAAAGTAAGGTCTTTGTCAAAATCTATTGCATTAATAGCTGTTTCATTGATCGTATAATTATTAACAATAGTCTGTATTCCACCAAGATTATTTATAGTGTTAACAAAAATTTGTAATGAATCAATATATTTTTCCTTCATAAAACGCTCCATGAAATCCGAAGTATCGAGATTGTCGTTTTTCATAACATAATCAAACAAATCCATGTATTCAGGATGTTCCTTTTTTATGCGATCTCTGAATTTATCTGGGACTTCTTTTTTTAAGGCGTCAGACAATAATTTTAATGTGTCTCTGATTTCATCTAAGGGGAGTTGTGAAACTATATCATGCACCATATTGCATCTTAATACGACATTACCACCATGCAAACGATAGTCATCAATCTTTGCACTTGGATAATTCAACATTTGGGGAACTGTATTATTCTTGTTTTCCTTCTTTTTTGCTGCAGCTATGTCTGTAAAAGTAAAGAATAAAGCAATAAGACATGTTAAGATAAC
>JAGABW010000039.1 GCA_017614465.1 Bacteroidaceae bacterium
TCATCATCCAAATCATCTGGATTCTTTGTATAATCCTTCGGACTTACTCCATATACAGATTTGAATGTTGTTGAGAATGTAGAGATGCTGCGGAAACCACATGCTTCAGCCACGTGACCGATATCGAGTGCTTTCTTTGATAGAAGTCGTGCTGCCTGGCGTAAACGGAGTCCACGAATGAAATCACGAGGAGTTTCGTTTGTAAGTTCTTTCAGCTTTCTGTGGAAGTGTACACGACTAAGTCCGACCTCACGTGCGATAAGTTCTACACTTAATTCTGGGTTTCTAAGATTATCGTTTATAATCTTCATAACCCTTTGCATAAGTTGTTCATCAGGTGAGGTAAGTTCGATATTTTCGATTTTTTGTGCTTCCTGAGCCATATTCTCATACTTGGACTGGAGACGTCTTCTATTACTGATAAGATTATCAATAGTAGTTGTTAGGAGATCCATTGAGAATGGTTTGGTTATATAAGCGTCAGTTCCAAGTTGTAATCCTTCTATTTTTTCCTGGTCGGTTACCTTAGCAGTTAATAGGATAACAGGAATATGATTGGTCAAGAAACTTTGTTTGATGTTTGAACAAAGTTCGTTACCATCCATTTCTGGCATCATTATATCGCTTATAACCAAGACAATGTTATTACTATGTCGTTGTATGTATTCCCATGCAATTTTACCATTACTGCATTGTTGAATCTCATACTTTGGCATATGCTCTTTTAGTACCTCTGCAATGTATTCGCGTATTGAATTTTCATCATCGGCAACTACAATTGTCTTTGGTAACTTCGCAGCATGATGTATTTCTGCATTTTTCTTTATATCTTCATTGTCATTAGCTGAGTCGTTTTCATTGTTTTCATCATATTCATCATCTTCAACAAGATAATTAGCTTCTGGCATTGTCAGAGTGAAACAAGTACCTTTACCTTTTGGATTATCGCTGACAGTCAGTGTACCTTCATGAAGTTGTGTGAGCAATGATGCCAGGTTTAATCCTATTCCGGTACCGCCTTGATTACTCTGTTGACATATCTTCGCTTTCTCTACCTGATAGAATCGGTCGAAGACATGTGCTTTTTGGTCATCTGGAATACCTATACCGTTGTCTGTTACCTTAATGATGAAAACAGGTTCTTTTGCTTTATCATTACTAATATTTTCTTCATTAGTATGAACTCCGTCGATACTTTCTTCAAGAGAGATTGTTATTTGCCCTCCGTCAGGGGTGAATTTGAATGCGTTTGACAGAAGATTGACTATAATCTTGTCGAAGTTATTTGTATCTACGCAAACATATAGTTTATTGATATTATCGTGTATGAATTCAAATTCAATACCTTTTGTTTTTGCTGTCTCACTGAACAATTCATATAAATTGTAGATGAAAGCAACAAGTTCAATGCGTGAATAATGGAGTTGGAATTGTCCTTTCTCAATCTTTCTCACATCCATCAACTGGTTAATGAGTTGTAGGATTCTGTTTGAGTTCTGTTCAATCAGTTTATAGTTACGTTGATGAAGTTCGTCGTCTCCCATCTTCTTGAGTCGCTCAAGAGGAGCCATGATAAGTGTCATTGGAGTACGTATCTCATGACTTATGTTCATGAAGAACTGCATTCTCATATCGCTCATCATCTGAATCTGATGGTGGTTTTCAAGAATACGTTTGGCTCTCTGATGCTCTCTTATCTGTCGGTAAACGAAATAAGCTGCAGCTGCAAATAAAAGAATATATACCAGCCATAGCCAGAAACTATTGTACCATGGTTGGTGAATAACAACTTTTATAGTACGGATAGGGGACTGCTCATCGTATGAGACCGCTCTTATCTTTATGTTGTATGTGCCTGGTTTCATGTTGTCAAACGAGATACGGTCGTTGACACCAACTACAGGCAGCCAGTCTCCGTCGTTAACCTGATATTCAAATATAATATTCTTCTCCTGCATAGTCATTGCAGATACTTCAATTATAAATGAATTGTCATCACAACAAAGATCAATTCTGTCGGCATCGGATATCCATTTATCAAGAATAGTGTATGAACCTGATTTCTCGCCAGCAGATACTGGTTTTCCGTTTACAAAGAAGTCCACGATTCTAATAGAGTCTTTAGACTGGTTTATAAGGCTGCTGTTACGCTGCAGAATCAGGTTGTTGTGCATGCGTGTGTTAGAATTAACAGTGTTGTTCTTGTTTTTTACGTTGATGTCAATCGGATCAAATATGGTAAGTCCGTTTATCCCACCGAAATGAAGTATTCCGTTGCGTGATAACGAAACTCCTTTAGAGAACTCATTTGCCTGTATTCCATCATTGATATAGAAGTTGGTAAATGTCTCTTTTTTAGGATTCATACATGTGAGACCATTGTCTGTACTGATCCACATAGTATAGTTGTCACTATGGTTGTTTCCTGTGAATTCTATGCTGTTCACAAAATTGTCTGGCATACCGTTTTTCTCGGTATATTCCTTTATTGTAATATCCTTATTATCGTTTTTGTCGATTTCCCTTACGTTGTCTTTCAGACGCTTTATCAAGCCTTTTTCCTCAATACAATACAGTCCCATTGATGTTCCTACCCATATCTTACCTCTGTTATCGGTCTTTATCGTATTGATTGTCTTATATCTGAGTAAGCGTGCAAGAGGTTTCAACGAACTGTTCTTATTTATTGCAAAAACCTCAAGACCATCGGCTGTACCTGCATAGAGTATGCCTGATGCTACAGTGAGACTGATTATCCACTTATTGTAAATTATGTGGTTGCTACCATCCTGATCAAATCGTCCTGTGAAGTGGTCAAGGTCTTTTGTCTTAGGATTGTATCTGTAAACTCCATCACCACAAGTTCCAATCCATAAATTTCCCTTACTGTCTTCATCTATCGCATATACAGATGAAATACCGAGTCCTGCATCAGAAAACTGTTTTGTACTGATATTAAAACATGTAAGTCTTCCGATTGAAGAACCTAACCAGAGTGTTCCGTGGCGGTCATTGTGGATAGCCATAATAGTTTCTGGCGCTCCTGGAGTTTCTTTTGGCCCCCAGTGTTCGCTTTTTGTTCCGTCTGGCGATACGTGGTATAAACCGCAATGGTCTGTACCAATCCATAACCAGTTGTCAGCACCTCCGGCAATTGCTGTGAGACAGTTTGTTCCGATAGTGTTTCTGATTGGTGAACGTCTGCCTATATATTGGAAAACAGATGTACGTCTTGACTGAACGATCACTCCTTTCCAATAGATGCCAATCCATATATTGCCGTCACGATCAAGCATCACATCCTTCACGTTAGACTCGGCGAGATCGTATTCTGTTGAAGATATCGCGCTTGACCTTATCTGGCCTGTTTCTTCATTATATATCTTGAATCCGTTTCCGTCAGTACAAATAATGATATTTCCATCATTATCATATCTTATGTTCGTAATGATAGGAAGATTCTCAAAAAGCAGTTCGTATTTATATCCCTGATAACCAAAACGATATAGTTTGTTGTCGTCGGTTGTTACATAAATACCTTTAGAACCTTCGACCATGTATCCTGCATTACTGAAATGTGTGTTATGTAATACACCTTTATCCTTTACATATATTATCTGATTGCCGCCTCTCAGCCATATACGTTGTTTACGGTCTTCAATTATGTTAAGTGGTGATTTGTTTTCAACAAAGAATTCTTCTGTGTATTGAGCCTTAAGATTCCTTTTTTCTATTGGTTTCAGACTTGCTTCTTTGCTTTCTGGCTTTAGAATATATCCACCTAAGTTATTAACACAAATACAGATTCTTCCGTCACTTAATCTTTTTAAGTCAGAGATGGAAAAATTCATACTTTTTCCTTCTTTGTTAATCAAAGGAATCGTATAAAACTTTCCAGTGGGATAATTATATAACTGTATTCCGTTAGAACCTCCAATTAGGATGTTATCGGCATCGTAATTGATAAAGTGGGAACAATAATTACTTAACAATGAATATGGATTGTCCGGATCATTGTAGTAGCGGTTGATTTTCACACCGTCATACCTGTTAAGTCCGTTGCTTGTTCCAATCCATACATTCTTATGGTTGTCCTCGAATATTGAATTAATTCGAGTGTTTGATAGACCTTGATCGGAGCCAAGATTTATGGTATTTTGTGCATGTATCAATGAACTGTTAAGTGTGCCGACACATAACATAGACAATGATATTAAGCAACGTGAGATATTATGTAAAAAGGATAGTGTGTGATTCATCTGATATATAATTTTATGGTTACCTGATTCTTTTCTACCATTTTATCCATTTCATATAGTCAACAGATTCAAAGGATGGTGCGATTGCAAAATCGGTTGGCACATCTTTTCCTAATAGAAACCTGTCGATATATGCTGTTAGATATTGATGCTCATTTTCAGGCAATAAACAATGCATATGTTTTCCATTAATAACAAAACCTATTCTGTCAGGTATGCCTAATGTCTTATATATTCTTCTTGCAGCCTGCATTGATACATATGCTGATTCGTCTGCAAGCCATTCGTAATCAGTATTACCAAACATTAAAAGTGCTCTTGGAGCAACCATGGCTACTAACTGATGATGGTCGATTGGCAATTTTGAAACATTTCCGTTTCCAAAATCCTTGATCATGCTTTCAAGAAACCAGTGTCCGTCTGTTCTTCCGATGGTCTCTACATTTCCAAGAGTCTCGCTTACTCTCCATGATGCAACACCACCACCTCCTGGCTCTTGTGGTATAACCAGACAAATTCTTTCGTCAAGAGCTCCAGACCATAATGCAGCCTTACCAGCCCATGAACAACCACTTACAGCAAGATGGCGAGTGTCTATTCCTGTGACTTCAGAACCTAATTGTTGTAAGCCGTCGATGATTCGGCTGATTCCCCATGCCCAGTAACTGTATGCTCCATTTGATTTCTGGTCAGGATATAACTTGTTTATAGGTTCTTCGCCTCTTGTCTGTTGATGCTTGCACACAGTATTAAAGTCAAAATTAACAAGGGCGCATCCTTTTGTTAAGAACAGGTTAACTGGAAGCGTGCATGATATACCGATTAACGCAGGTACAGGTGTGTCTCCTTTTTGTTCAGAGCCATAAAACTGTAATTGTGATAATCTGTTGTTATTGGTTGCTGGTTCTTTGTTGATATTGGTGATATCGGTTGTATTGTGGTCTGCTTTCTTTGGCCATGTAATAGTAGCAGTAAGGTCGATGCTTGTTCCTTGAGGGTTGGTTACTGTCACAGTTAGTTTGTTCCCGTCAAGTCTTGCTTTTAGTTTCATATCTTTCATACTTGGCTTTTGACCTATTTCGTAGTATTCAAGATATGATTTTATGTCATTGCGATGATGTTCCCAACTTGATATGTCTGTGTTGCGACTACCGTCTTCAAATGTAAA
>JAGABW010000040.1 GCA_017614465.1 Bacteroidaceae bacterium
ATTAGTTATTTTCAGGACGAAGTTTACGAACTACTTCAGCTGTACGCCACATTTCGCTATCGTGAAGAGCCTTGAGTTCAGCCTCAAGTTTAACACGATAATCAGGCTGGCTGTTAGAGTCGATGCTGATTTGTGCTTCGTTACCAGACTTAACGCTTGCATACAATTTTTCAACAACTGGTTTGATTGCATCATGGAATGGGCCCATCCAGTCAAGAGCACCACGCTGAGCAGTTGTTGAGCAGTTAGCATACATCCAGTCCATACCCTTTGCTGCAAAGAGAGGCATAAGTGATTGAGTAAGCTCTTCTACTGTTTCGTTGAATGCTTCAGATGGAGTGTGACCGTTCTCACGGAGTACTTCGTATTGAGCAAGAAGCAATCCCTGAATAGCACCCATCAAAGAACCACGTTCACCAGTCAAGTCAGATGTTGCTTCACGGATGAATGTTGTTTCGAACATATAACCTGAACCGATACCGATACCAAGAGCAAGTGTACGCTGAAGAGCCTTGCCTGTAGCATCCTGATAAACAGCGTATGAAGAGTTCAAGCCACGACCTTCAAGGAACATTGTACGGAGAGAAGTACCAGAACCTTTAGGTGCAACCATGATAACGTCGATATCCTTAGCAGGAACACATCCTGTGCGATCGTTCCATGTAATAGCAAAACCATGTGAGAAATACAAAGCCTTACCTGGAGTAAGATATTTCTTCAAAGTTGGCCATACAGAAATAACTGCAGCATCAGAAAGAAGACACATAACGATTGTACCTTTTTCTGCAGCTTCTTCAATAGAGAAGAGAGTTTCACCTGGGACCCAACCGTCAGCCTTAGCCTTTTCGTATGTTTTACCTTGACGTTGACCAACGATTACATTGAAACCATTATCGCGAAGGTTACATGCCTGACCAGGACCTTGAACTCCATAGCCAATAACTGCGATTGTTTCATCTTTCAATACTTCACGAGCTTTCTCTAAAGGAAACTCTTCGCGTGTCATAACTTCTTCTATGACACCGCCAAAATTCATTTTTGCCATAATGTTTTATTTAAAAAACTTAATATTATTATTTATTTTTTCTTTCTGATTCACGTTTGGCAAGATAATTGTCCAATTTTTCTTCTGTGCCCTTAGTTATACAGATTCTACCTGTTCTCACAAACTGCAGAACGGCTCCCAAATCATTTAACTTATTATATAGAGACAAGACGTCTTCTGTACGGCCTGTCTTCTCCAAGGTTGCATATACAGGATTCACCTCTACGAAACTTCCTCCGTGTATTCTGGCAATCTTTGATATCTCAGGATTTTCCAACAAAACAGGGGTTGAAATCTTAAGAAGAGCTGCTTCGAGGATAAACAACTGGTCATCAGTGTAATATGTTGCCTGAAGCACATCGATTCTTTTCTCCATCTGTTTTGTAAGCATCTTTGCCATTTCTTCAGTGCACACGCATGTTATTGTGTATTTATGAACACCTGGAGTTGAAGATGCACACACATTAAGAGTTTCTATATTAACCTGACGGCGAGTAAATACTGCAGAAATCTGAGAAAGGAGTACTGGAGTGTTTTCAGAATACACCTGTATGGTGAAAAGGCTTTCACATGTTGAGACTTCCTTTTCACTCTTATTATTACATCTTCCGCATTTATCACAATCACTATTTATCATGACTAACAACCTTTATCGTTATTAAATTCTAAAAGCATCTCATCAATATTTGCTCCAGGAGGGGTCATAGGGAACACATTGTCTTCTTCCATAACAGCACATTGAAGCAGATATGGGCCATCAGTGGTAAGCATCTTATTGATAGCTGCATCTATATCTTCTCTCTTAGTAACTGTCTGACAAGGGATGTCATAACCTTTTGCAATCAACTCATAGTCTGGATTTACCATTGGAGTAAAACTATATCTGTGATTGAAGAACATTTCTTGCCATTGACGTACATTACCAAGATAATTATTATTCATCAACACGATCTTTACAGGGATTCTGTGTTCCATAATAGTTCCAAGTTCTTGGATAGTCATCTGGAATCCACCATCACCTACAAACAGACAGACAGTGCGGTCTGATGCGCCGAATGCTGCTCCCATAGCTGCTGGCAGACCAAATCCCATGGTTCCGCATCCGCCTGAAGTAACTACACTTCTTGGTTTTGTGAATTTAAAATATCTGCAAGCAAACATCTGGTTCTGACCTACATCAGTTACCATTATTGCAGAGTTCTTAGTAGCTTCACTAACCTTGCGAACAATCTCACCCATACGCAATGGTCCTTCTTTTGGATGAATTGCGTTATCTATTACTGAGTCGAACTCTTTCTTCTCATATTGATCGAATCCGGCAATCCATTCAGCATGGTTAGCTGGGGCAACTTGTTCTGTAATAAGTTTTAATGTCTTTTTACAGTCACCAAGTACTGCTACATCAACTTTAACATTCTTGTTAAATTCAGATGGATCGATATCTAAATGTATAATCTTTGCCTGACGTGCATATTTTTGAAGATTACCTGTTACACGATCATCAAATCGCATACCCACAGCGATAAGCACGTCACACTTGTTTGTCATTACATTAGGACCTAAATTTCCATGCATTCCCAATCGTCCTTTATTGAGAGGATGATCAGAAGAAAGAGCTGACATTCCTAAGAATGTACAACCAGCAGGTGCATTTATCTTTTCTATGAATTGTAGAAGTTCATTGCCTGCATTTCCTAATTCAACACCCTGACCAACAAGAACAAAAGGACGCTGTGCGCTATTTATCAGTTTTACAGCCTGACAGATAGCTTCCTCTGTTGGACGTGGATCCGGAGTATAACTACGGATGAAATCTACATTCTCTGGTTTATAATCAACCTTTGCCACCTGAGCATTCTTTGCAAAGTCTAATACGACTGGACCTGGGCGACCGCTTTTTGCAATGAAGAAAGCACGGCTGACAGCCCAAGCTACATCCTCAGGACGGCGTATCTGATAGCTCCATTTTGTGATTGGACTGGTCACATTCACCAAATCGACTTCTTGAAAGGCATCTGTTCCTAACAAAGAAGTACCTACCTGACCACATATCACAACCAAAGGAGTACTGTCAATCATTGCATCAGCAATACCTGTGATTGTATTTGTGGCACCTGGTCCACTTGTTACAAGTACACATCCCACTTCGCCTGAAACACGAGCATAACCTTGTGCTGCATGTACAGCACCCTGTTCATGACGAACCAATATATGATTAAGAGTTTGTTTATGATCAAATAATGCATCATATACAGGCATTATGCTTCCACCCGGATATCCAAAAAGGGTCTTTACACCTTCATGTTCAAGTGAACGCATCAAAGCTTCTGCACCTGTTATATTTTCTGTCATCTTTTTATAGTATTTCTATAAATTATGAATATTCTTTTTTCTTACTTACTGACAAAAAAATCAATCTATGATTCTTACACCACCCTTATCAGCACTACTTACACTCTGAGCATATGCACGTAGTGACTTGCTTACAACTCTATGACGTTTCAATGGTTGCATTGGACGTGCTGCAAGTTCTTCATCACTGAGCTTAACATTAATTGAACGGTTTGGTATATCTATTTCGATAATGTCGCCATCTACAATCTTACCGATATTACCGCCGTTTGCTGCTTCTGGACTGATATGACCGATACTCAAGCCACTTGTTCCTCCAGAGAAGCGTCCGTCAGTTATCAATGCACATTCTTTACCTAAATGCATTGATTTTATGTATGATGTAGGATAAAGCATCTCCTGCATACCAGGACCGCCCTTAGGACCTTCATGAGTGATCACAACAACATCACCTGACTTAACCTTGCCACCAAGGATTCCTTCACATGCATCTTCCTGTGAATCAAAGACAACTGCAGGACCTGAGAATTTCCAAATACTTTCATCTACACCTGCTGTCTTGACTACACAACCGTCGAGAGCGATATTTCCGAAGAGAATTGCCATACCGCCATCTTTTGTATATGCATGTTCTATATCACGAATACATCCGTTTTCACGATCTGTATCCAATGTTTCATAATTAGTATTCTGAGCACCCAACTTATTGCAGAACACACCTGCTGGTGCTGAAGAATATATACGTTTTGCTTCAGGATCAATATTATCCTTTAAGATGCTGTATTTCTCAATATCTTCTGCAAGAGTTGCACCGTTTACACGTTTTACAGAAGTGTCGATAAGTCCGCCTTTTGCCAATTCTCCCAAGAGATTCAACATACCACCGGCACGACCACATTCCTGAACACTATATTTCTGAGAATTTGGTGCCAGTTTACATAAGAACGGAGTCTTACGTGACAGAGAATCAATATCTGACATTGTAAAATCAACTTCTGCTTCCTGAGCGACTGCCAACAAATGGAGTACGGTATTGGTTGAAGCGCCCATGGCAATATCAAGAGTCATTGCATTGAGGAATGCCTGACGTGTAGCGATACTGCGTGGTAATACACTGTCGTCACCATCTTCGTAATATGCCAAAGCATTCTTAACAATCTGACGTGCTGCAGCCTTCATCAGTTCTACACGGTTCACATGTGTTGCCAATATTGTTCCGTTACCAGGAAGACTGAGTCCGATAGCCTCAGTTAGGTTGTTCATTGAATTGGCTGTGAACATACCTGAGCAGCATCCGCATCCAGGACATGCACGATTCTCAACCTCGGCAAGTTCTTCATCGCCTACTGTTGGATCTGCACCTTTAATCATGGCTGCAATAAGGTCAAGGTTTTCACCTTTGTACTTACCTGCTTCCATAGGTCCGCCAGAAACGAATATAGTTGGAATATTCAGGCGCATGCTTGCCATCAACATTCCCGGAGTAATCTTATCACAGTTACTAATACATATCATTGCATCAGCCTTGTGAGCATTTACCATATATTCCACAGAGTCAGCAATGATATCTCTTGAAGGCAGAGAATACAACATTCCGTCATGACCCATTGCAATACCATCGTCAATAGCAATGGTATTAAACTCTGCGGCATAGCATCCAAGGCGTTCTATTTCAGCCTTTACAATCTGGCCTGCCTCGTGTAAATGTGTATGTCCAGGAACAAACTGTGTAAATGAATTTACTACAGCAATTATTGGTTTTCCAAACTGTTCGCGTTTCATTCCGTTGGCAACCCACAGAGCACGTGCTCCTGCCATTCTTCTTCCCTGAGTGCAAACTGCACTACGTAACTGATGCTTCATATATTAATATGTATGATATTTATCTTAATCCTTATTATCGCTTATGATTAATAACTTATAATTAATGCGTGAAATATCAGGCAGATTTGATAAAGCCTGCCCAATAACACTACGAAAAGCAAGCAAAATTACTACATTCCACCGAATATACCAATCTTTTTAATATAAATTTGTGAAAATGTTTTACTTTTTGTCAAATAACAACATTTTTGCACAGACCACTAAGCAACGAAAGCATTATTTGAATATAATTAAAACAACTGATTTAATTACAAGCGATTATCGGCATCTGGGAAAACCACAGATGGTGTAAATGTCTTTGCTTCTTCAAAGTCCATTAGTGCATATGATATTATTATACAGACATCGCCTACCTGTACTTTACGTGCTGCTGCACCATTAAGACAAACGCAACCAGAGCCACGTTCGCCTTTTATCACATATGTTTCGAATCGCTCACCATTATTATTGTCAACAATCTGCACCTTTTCTCCTGCAATCAAATTAGCTGCATCCATCAGATCTTCATCGATGGTTATACTGCCCATATAATTTAGGTTCGCCTCCGTTACATGTGCACAATGTATTTTAGACTTTAATACTTCTATCTGCATTATTCTTTATACTTTATATTATCTATAAGTCTAACAGGAATTGCTCCACAAAATACAGTGATGCAACCAACTATATAATTACTTTCATCCCAAGAATCAAGACTACGCAATGATTCCCCATCAACAATCTCATAATACTGTACTTCCAAGCCTTCTACAGCATTGATTTGCTTTACAACCCATTCACGAGTCTCAACCAAAGTGTGAGTCTTGGCATATTCAAGACTTGCGAAGAGGTTCTTTGAGATATTCAATGCCAATTCTCGTTCTTCTGCGCTAAGTAATGAATTTCTACTAGATAGAGCCAAGCCGTCCTTTTCACGAATAATCGGGCATGGGCATATCTGCAATGGGAATTTCTGATCTTCCACCATTCTGCGAATAACAGCTATCTGCTGGAAATCCTTTTCTCCGAAGTATGCGCGTGTAGGTTCTACATACATAAACAGTTTGCTAACCACCTGGCACACACCATTGAAATGTCCTGGTCGGAAACTTCCCTCCATCACTTCGTCTGTAGGCGGATAGCTGAATGAACGTGTGTCTGGTTCAGGATATACTTCCTCTACAGAAGGAGCAAAAACTATCAGTGTTGCATTCTCATCAGCCAGAGACTTCAACAGTTCACAGTCCTTCTCTAATGTTCTAGGATATTTCTCCAGGTCTTTTTTATCGTTAAACTGTGTCGGATTTACAAATATACTGACAACTGTCACATCATTTTCATCAAGGCTGCGACTCACTAAAGAGGCATGACCACGATGCAATGCACCCATTGTAGGCACCAGACCTATAGTTTTTCCGTTATTACGGTAAGCTTGGAGTTCTTGCTTCAAGTTTTGAATTGAATTTACAATTTTCATTGTTTTGTTTATTCAAAATTGCTGCAAACAATTTTATACTCTATTATCTTTTGTTTTTTATTTCTTTTCTTTCAACAAATCACGTATTTCTGTAAGAAGTACTTCTTCCTTGCTTGGCTCAGCAACTTCTTCTGCCTTTTCTGCGTCATCCTTCTTCTTCTTCAAACTCTTAAGTTTGGTGATAAGTTTTATCATAAGGAAAATGACAAATGCAATGAATAAGAAATCAATACAGTTTTGGATAAATGCACCAAAGTTAACTGCGATTTCTTCTACTGCTGGAACTACTACTTCGCCTGCATCGTCTAATTTTTCTTTAACGCCTGGGCGTAAAACCCATTTCATTGAATCTGCGTTGGCGCCACTGAGAAGATAATCGAGCGGAGGCATGATTAAATCACCTACGATTGAAGTAACAATCTTACCAAATGCACCACCGATGATAACACCGACAGCCATATCCATTACGTTGCCACGAAGAGCAAATTCCTTAAAGTCTTCAAAAAATTTCTTCATATGCTTTATTTTTTAGTGTAATCCTAATTAATACTTAATCCATTTCATAATTTATGTACGAAATGCAGAAACCTACATGTATAGTTCCGCAAATTCAGTGCGAAATTACAACATTTTAATGTATTAGCAAAATTTTCTTGTCTTTTTCGCCTAATTACATGGTTTTTACACTATTTTGACCCTAAGAATAAGAATAGCATTGACAAAAGAACAAGTAACAAATCGAAAGCTTTAGCTTTCAGGTTCTTCTCCTTAAACATCAATGCGCCAAACAGAAACGAAACGATCACACTTCCTCGACGAATCATACTTACAATACTGATCATTGCATCTTCCTGACTCAGTGCGTAGAAATATACGAAATCGGCGATAGACAGTGATATTGAAATCAACGGAATACACCATGACCAATGATATGGGGTTGATTTCTTACGATTGGGATACCACAGAAATATAAGCACCAACAGCATCATGCCAACTTGATAAATATTAAACCATGACTGCACGGCCATTTTATCAAGCCCCACCCCGTCAGGACTTAAAAGATATCTGTCGTACAACCCGCTCAAGGCCCCAAAAACATTGGCAAGCATCACAAAGACAATCCACTTGTTGTGTTTAAAATCAACTCCTTCTTTCTTACCACTGCGACTCATCAGATAAAATGACAGAATAGCAATCGAAACACCTATCCACTGCCACACATTCAAGCTCTCGCCCATAAGTGTTAACGCTCCGATTAAAACCATAACCGGACGTGTTGCATTGATAGGACCGACAATTGTCAAAGGAAGATTCTTAATTCCAAGATAGCCGAAGATCCATGATGTCAGCACTATAAACGATTTCAATAAAATATATTTATGTCCTTCCCAACCATACGAATGTGTATAGAATAGAGAATTCTCACTTATCAAACCTTTTGAAGACCCAATTATGAACGGTAGAAAAATCAAACTGGAAATGGTCACATTAAGAAGAAGTACTGGAATTACAGCATTACCTCTCAACGCACGTTTCTTGAACACGTCGTAGAAACCAAGAAAGAAAGCAGACATAAATGCTAAAAACAACCACATATCACTTAATATAAAAAATTGAAACTCAATTAAATCAATTAAAACTTATCGTATTTTTGTTATATCTATAATTTATCCGCCGACATCAACATGTCATCATAAAATAATCTGCCAGACTGCGTTCACGACATATCTGTCTGACATCTTTTTTGAAAACGCATGAACATAATCAAAATTGACTCCTGCAGCATATTTTTCTTTGTTTATCAGGTTCAGTCCTGCACCTATGCCACATTCTGGTCGGATTTCACTGTTTGTGTTATTCTTTGTCGAGTTCATATATCTTGTTCCTCCAAAAGCACGACATGCAAAACGTGTGCCTGGAGAAAGTAGCCACGAATATTTTGCTCCTACATCAAAATGTAGCAAATCCACATTATAGCCCATTGCCGGCTGGCTCTCATCATATCCCTGAGTTGTAGCATAACGTCCCATTCCCTCAATGGCGAGATGTGAATCTACGAAATATGAATATTCCAAACCTGCTGTAATGGTTGTTCCATAAAAATCCGTCCCGTCATGATTACTACCCGACTCGATTCCGGATACTAAACTCAAAGATGTTGGCTGCAGATTATATTTCATCACACGTTGCATATCTGCCATTGTCAACTTGGGTTTGTTCACACCTTTCTTTCCCATAATCTTATCAACTATGAAATATGAAAGGTTAGTAGCAACCGTTCCTATACCTGCCCCTACATATATATCCTTCACCCAGTGGTCGTTATTATGCAAACGCATGATTTCAGTCATCGTTGCTGCCGAATAGGCTCCAACACTGATAAAAGGACTGACATGACCATATTCACGATGTAATATAGTTGCACAAGAGAATGCCACAGCACTATGACGTGAAGGCATTCCATGCATTCCGCTTTTATTAGGTCGAGGTTCCTCTACACTTCGTTTCCATATAGAACTAACTCCTACAGACAGTCCTAAAGCCAACGAATTGGCAGCTATCATACGTTTGGTAGTGCTTCGTGATTTTACCCCAAGCATTTTCAGTCCCCACGTAGCTGCAAGCGGAGAAAAAGCTAACCCGTAATCAATATAACTATTTCCTCGTTGATGCCATGTGGTTTCATTTTTATAAAATCCCTTACGTCGCCAAGAATCAATACCTCCTCGCAACAATTCTCCGACGCCGTCAATATGAAAACTCATCTCATATTTCAACATTCCCTTTTCGTAATCACCCAACACATCCCGAACCACCTGTTCTTTCTCAGCTTGTACCATCAAGGATTCAATTTCTGCCATATATGTTGAATCGTAAACCACGACAGAATGATCCTGAGAATGACAAGGTTGCAGAAAAAAAATGAGTCCGACAACTGGCATCAAAATTTTCTTCAAAGATAATGTTTCTTCAAATATATATTTTATTGCATTCACAATCTTTACAATCATTATTCGGCTGCAAAGTTACGAAAATCTGTTCAGTTTACGTTCTAATTAATAAAAATAATAAATAAAGGATTGTATTTTGTGAATTATTTATTAACTTTGCACCTAAGTATGTTTATTAAAAATAACAGCACGATGCGACAAACAATACTCATCAGAAATAAGAAAAATCATTCATCATCATACGCAAGACATTCGCTCAAATTAAAAGTATTATTATTACTGATGATACTTCCATGCATGGATACTTTTGCACAATCAACGAATATGCATACTGTATTTGCAAACATGAAAGATGAGATTTTGCCTATACTTACAAAGAACTCCAGACTTGATTTAATTGACTACATCGATAATAACATGCAAGCAAAAGTCAGAAATCGCTTGGATGGATTCACTATAATGGAAACATTAACTGACAATTATTGCAAAATCAAGTTGGCGGAAAACAGCAGTATGGAGATTAAGTTGTTAAAAAGAGAGAATAACGACACTATTATCAGCATTATAAGATCTGCCAAAATTGATGCGTGGGACAGCTACATAAAGTTCTATAATCTGAATTGGGAAGA
>JAGABW010000041.1 GCA_017614465.1 Bacteroidaceae bacterium
TATTATTTCTCTGTTACGTTATTTCCAATAAGTTTTCGAGGCTTTTGGCTGAACGCGAAATAAAAGCGAATGCTTGAATTATAGTTCGGATTTCTCCCCGAACCGATGGCAAAGATACAAAGAAGATACAATAGTACAAAATATTTAAAGATTTATTTGTTTGTATAAAAGATGACTATTTCCTCTCCAAAAATACCAGCATCTAAATTTAAATCCGACCTATAATTAATAATGTAATTTCCGGTATGATGTGCACTTAACGATGAATTTATTGTTATTTCTCGATATTAAGTGGTATCTTTGCAAATTGACATATTTTTTATTCAGATGACAAAGGAGAAAGATAATAGAGATTCGTTGGATTATGGTGAGATGAGGGTGCCAAAACTGTTTAGGAAACTCTTTTGGCCTACATTGTTTGGTATGATTGCCAGTGTGTTGTTGAATCTTGCCGATGGTATATTTGTGGGGCAAGGTGTCGGAAGTGATGCGTTGGCTGCCATCAATGTGGCTGCACCTGTTTTTCTTATAGCAACTGGTGTGTCGTTGATGTTTGGTAGTGGGGTGTCGATAGTGGCTGCCGTACATATGAGTAAAGGAAATATAAAGGCTGCTAACATAAACATCACTCAGGCACTGACGGTCGGGGCACTTGTCATGGCTTTTATTCTGCTTTGTATTAACATGTTCCCAAGTGTTACCTGTCGCCTTTTTGGTGGAAGCGACAAATTATATCCTTTGGTGCGTGATTATCTGCTCTATGTGTCGCCATGTATGTTTTTTATGGTCATATTGATGGTCGGTATGTTTGTTATCCGATTAGATGGCTCTCCAAAATATGGTATGGTGTGTAATATCTTAGGCGCAGTACTCAATATCCTTCTCGATTATGTGTTTGTTTTTCCTCTACATATGGGGATTAAAGGAGCGGCTTCAGCTACTTCGATATCGTCTGGAGTTGGTGCGTTAATGATAATCTTTTATTTGTTGTTTCGCAGTAATCATTTGAAGCTCTATCGTCCGAAATTCACTCGTACAGCCTTGAAACTTACAGTACGTAATTGTGGTTACATGATCAAACTCGGCTTTTCTACATTCATTGCAGAAACAGCCATCGGATGTATGATGATTGTAGGTAATTTTATGTTTATGAGTCGATTACACGAGGATGGTGTTGCTGCATTCAGTGTGGCGTGTTATCTCACTCCGTTGATTTTTATGTTTGGCAATGCCATATCGCAGTCTGCCATGCCGATAATCAGTTATAATTATGGACGTGGAAATATCAACAGAATTCGTCAAACCCTACGCATATCTGTGATCTTTGCAGTTGTGTGTGGATTAATCATGAGTTTGATTGGTTTCTTGGGCGCACACACTATTGCAGATTTGTTTATTAAGACTTCTTCGCCAGCACATGCTATTTGCGCAGCAGGACTTCCTCTATTCTCAATATGCTGTTTGTTTTATACGATAAACTTAGTCCTTATCGGATATGAGCAGAGTTTGGAGAACTACAAGACAGCTACATGGTTTATGATTTTAAGAGGTTATATGCTTATTATCCCATGTTTTGTCTTTCTTCCGTTATTATTGGGCAATGTCGGCTTATGGTTAGCTTTTCCTATATCAGAACTGATTACTTTCCTTGTATTCGGTGGGTATATGATATATTCGAATCTTAGAAAAGCATAACAGAAATAAATCTTCGATTTCTCACTTTTCAGTGGGATAAATAATAAACAAAACAAAAAAAAGACAGTGTAAAAACTGTCTTTTTTGTATGATTGTGGAACTTACGTTAACTATACCAGATCTCTCCACCGAGAATCTGAACGTGTTTTTTCTCATCATTGCTTATGGCATGACTTAGATAATCTTTGTACTGTTTTCCATATTCGGAATCATGTGTAATCATAGACTAATTTTTTTTAACAGACTAATTCATTTTTATTATTATAATGGCAAATTCTTTCTGCAAATATACGGCAAATAATTTATATATGCAATACCAAAATGAGAGTATTTTTAAATTTTTATGCCGTGATTTAGTCTAATGATTCGATTTCCTAAGAATCAAATGCTTGCTGCAATGCTCTCTAATACGTAATCGAGTATTTCTGGAGTATGTGTTTCTGATATGAAGTTTCCTTCAAATTGTGATGGACTTACATAGATGCCTCGATTGAGCATATTGCGGAAATAACGGGCAAAACGCTCTTGATCGCAACGTTTGGTGTCTTGGAAGTTCCTTACAGGGGCATCGTTGAAGAATAGGGTGAACATAGAGCCACAATGATTCAACTGTATGTTTTTACCTTCTATAATCTTCTCCAATTTATTTATGAAACGTGCACTCTTCTCTTCGAGCGTGTCATAGAATTTAGGTTCCGACAGTTGACGAAGAGTTTCGATACCGGCTGCCATTGCTACAGGGTTGCCTGATAAGGTTCCTGCTTGATATACAGGACCTTCTGGCGCAAGCATCTGCATTATGTCGGCACGACCACCAAAGGCTGCTGCAGGAAATCCGCCTCCAACAATTTTTCCCACTGTTGTCATGTCGGGAGTAATACCAAATCGTTGTTGTGCTCCTCCGTGTGACAGACGGAAACCTGTGATAACTTCGTCAAAGATTAAGACAGCACCATGTCGTTCTGTAACCTCACGAGCAGTTTGCAGAAATTCCTGTGTAGGAACAACAACACCCATATTGCATGCAACAGGTTCAAGTATGACTGCTGCTACTTTATCACCTTGCTCAGCAAAGAATCGTTTCAGTGCGTCTGGGTCGTTATATGGTAGAACTACGGTGTATTTTACAAAACCATCAGGAACCCCAGCCGATGATGCGTTGGAGATATTTGCAACTCCTGAGCCTGCTGCTACCAATAAATGGTCGGCATGACCATGGTAGTTGCCTTCAAACTTAACCAATATATCTCGTTTTGTGTAGCCACGAGCCACTCTGATTGCCGACATCGTAGCTTCTGTGCCACTGTTTACGAAACGTAAACGTTCCATTGAAGGAATGGCATTGTGTACTTGTTCGGCGAGTATGGTCTCACATTCTGTAGGTATTCCATAACTGCTGCCTCGTCCCACTGCTTCGATTGCAGCTCTACTGACATCTTTGTTGTTATGGCCGAGGATTAATACTCCCCACGACATACAGAAATCTATGATTTTATTGTCATCGATATCGGTGATATATGCTCCTTGAGCTTCTTTCACGAATAGGGGAGTGGTTCCCACACTTCGTAAGGCTCTTACCGGACTGTTTACACCTCCTGGGATTATCTGCTGAGCACGTTCAAAGGCTGCAGCAGAACGTGTGCGTTCGTTTATGCCCATTTTTGCATGTATTCTTTAGCGTAGTAAGTAATGATATATTGTGCTCCGGCGCGTTTAATGGCGATGAGGCTCTCATATACGACTCTCTGTTCATCGAGATAACCTAATTGTGCTGCTGCTTTCAACATTGAGTACTCTCCGCTTACCTGATATGCAACCATTGGTGTGTCTGGAAAACGTTCAACTCCACGTGCAATCATGTCGAGATAAGGCATGGCTGGTTTTACCATAGTCCAGTCTGCACCTTCTTCGATGTCGGCAGCAATTTCTTCTATTCCTTGATCGTGAGTGCGAAAATCCATTTGGTATGTCTTGCGGTCGCCAAATGCAGGTGCTGAGTCTGCTGCATCGCGGAATGGTCCGTAGAAGGCAGAAGCATATTTTGCAGAATAAGCCAGAATCTTGCAACGGTCGCGTAAACCACCTTTTTTCAGACGTTGGTCTAAGGCTTCAATCTGACCGTCCATCATTGCTGATGGGGCAACAAAATCTGCTCCAGCTTTAGCATGTACGTATGCCATCTCTGCAAGTAATGGTAATGTAGTGTCGTTGTCCACATCGTGATCGTGTAACAATCCGCAGTGTCCATGGCTTGTATATTCACACAGACAAACATCGGTGATGACACACACTTCTGGTATCGCTGCCTTGACAGCCTTTACAGCTCTGCAAACGAGTGCATCTTCGGCATATGCAAGTGAACCAACAGGATCCTTTAAATTGTCTTCAATAACTCCGAAGAGTAATATTTTGTCAATGCCAAGAGCATAGCATTCTTTTACGTCTTCCACCAATGTGTCAATGGAGAAACGGTAGATGCCTGGCATTGTTTCTATCTTTTCTTTCACACCCTGACCTTCAACTACGAAGTATGGGAAAATGAAGTCTTTTACGTTGACTGACACATCGGCATATTTGTCGCGTGTAGCCTGATCTTTACGTAATTCTCTTAAACGTTTCATTTTATTGTTGTTTGATGAGTTGGTTGTTTATAGCTTGTTGGGTTATTGGACCGCGTGCCACCAGTTTTTTGTCGGCTGGTAATGCTCCGTATAGTTCCACAAAGTGGTTTACAGTACTTGGAGACGTGAAAACAATCTGGTCGAAATCATTGATGTTCACCTTCGTGGGGGTGATTGGCATACGGTTTTTATATGCTGTTATGGTGTGTACATCAAAACCGAGTTCTTTCAGTCCGTCACATATGATAGGTAATGCTATGTCGGAACGGGGAAAGAGTATTTTTCCGCGAGTTTGCTGACTGAACCATTCTACAACACCATAACTGTTGTCTTTGTCAACTTGTTCCACATTGCTTATTCCAGCTTTATGCAGTTCTGCAGTTGTCGTCGTTCCAATGGATACAATCCGTAGGGTAGGTGGGATTTGAGTACACAAGGAAATGCAATGACGTACAGCAAATCGACTGGTAAAAAGCAGATAATTATAGTTCATCAACTGCTTACATGCTTCTTTAAGACTGTCGATGTCGTCGGGCTCTGTTATCTCAATGAGAGGAGTGCATACAACATCTTGTCCGTAGTGCTGACGCAGTTTTTCTATGTCTTCTGTTATACCAGTGAATAAGGTTCTCATATGATACTGTCTTTAGAGAACATGTTTTTCAGTTGTTCATTCCCTTTCTTGGCAGTTATAGCCAAACGACCTTGCATCGGATGGGTTGAGAATGGTAAGGTCTCTGTTATTTCATCTTCCATTCCCAGACGTTTTAGGGCACATGTGGCAACGATGACAGCATCGATATTTCCGTTTCTCACTTGTTGCACTCGTTCTTCGATACAACCTCTGATATCTACAATCTGAAGGTCGGGACGTAACTGTAACAACTCTTTTTTGCGTAGGGGAGAACTGGTGCCTACTGTGCTGCCGGTTGGTAAATCAGCCAATGCAATATGATCTCTGCTTACAAGTGAATCAGTCTTGTCGAAAGCCTCGTATAGAGCAATAACCTCAAGGTCCGGATGTAATTTCTCTGGTAGATCTTTTGCTGAATGTATTGCAATGTCGGCTTTGTCGTTCAGCAAGGCTTCGTCAAGTTCACGTGTGAACATATCGTCGGGAGCTTCGCCATTGAGCAGAGATATTTTTTTGTGTTTGTCACCATATGATTTCTTGGTGATCAATCGATAGTTTATGTCGGGAAAACGCTTGAATATCTCTTCCACTTGGATCAACGATAACTTACTGCTGCGTGCTGTCACACGAAGTGCTTTGCGGAAAAGTTTTCTGCGTGTCATTATTTCCTGAAGTTCGGCAATTTCCTCTTCTATAATCTGTTCTGCCTTTTTTACTTCGTCCTCACGAACCGAGATATTTGATTTTACCTTTTCTTCAACATCGTGAAGATTATATAGCTTGACATTTGGTAGTTGTCCTACAGCAGGATCGATGTCGCGAGGGAAAGCAAGGTCGATTGCCAATAATGGATGACCTGCCGAGAGGTCTTCAGAGGTGATTATGGCATTTGGTGCAGATGTGGCACTGATGAGGATATCAGTGTCGTGAAGGAAGTTAACCTTGTCTTCAAGTCTGTATATGTCGATACCATATGGTTCAGCCATACGGCGTGCTTTTTCTTCTGTGCGGTTGGCGAGAAAAACCAACTGAGCCTTTTTGTTGTGCAGAAATTTGATAATGTCTTCTGTCAGTTTGTTTACACCGACAATGGTGATATGAGCGTTTTGCAAGTCAAGATGTTCTTGCTCGATAATCTCAATAGTAGCCATGCTATGACTAACAGCACCATGAGATATCTGAGTCTCTGTGCGTACACGTTTACCAACCTGTAATGCACATTCAAAGAGCTTGTGAAGTCCTGTAGGCAACTTCTGTGTGTTGCGTGCATTGATATATGCTTCCTTCACCTGTCCTTGAACAGCTCGCTCACCAACGATGGCAGATTCCAAACCACTGACAACCCTGAAAAGATGACGGGCTACATCATCAGGCACTTCACCATCGCCATAATATAGTTCTACACGATTACATGTTTGTAACAGAATCGATGGAACTGTATTGTCCAAGTTTAGCTGCTTTGCATATTCTTCTCTGTCACTTAGTGATGTGTTCTGATGATTTATTGATTTGTATTGTATCATTTCTGTTTGCTAAATTCAACTTATGAGGCCTTTTTTAATTTCAGGGTACAAAGTTAATGTATTTTTTCCCTTCTTGCAATCATCATTTATATGGATTTTTCTATAAAATGTTATTCTATGAATAAATCTTACAAAAAATACCCCAAAACGTCTCCTTTGTTGATCATTTTTTCTATTTCATCAACTTAGATGTAGCGCATTATCTCATCCAAATTCCCCTGTGAGGTTATTTGATGAATCCTGGAGCTGGCAGATGCATGCCATACATGGTGAGATTGTGCTGACGTGCATACTTGAGGATGCGTAATCGTGACTCTGTGGCTTTACGTGCATCCATGTCGAAAAACGGACAGTATTCAGGATATTTAACCTGAAGATCAGCTCCGTGAATTAAGTCGCCAATCACAAGTATGCTGTCTTTCTGAAATACTGTGTGGCCTGGTGTATGACCGTATGCCTCAATTGTAGCAACGCCTCCTTCAAGGGTGTCGCCAGCCTCGAACAAATGGATGCGATCCTTGTAGGCATCCAACACTTTTTTAGGTAGCGCACTTTGTTCACCATCCATAGCCTGCCATGCTTCTGCTTCCAAACGGTTTATATATACTTCGGCTTTTGGAAACACCACATTGCCGTCTTTTAGTAAACCTCCGATATGGTCGGGGTGCATATGGCTGATATAGATATACTTAAGTTCTTGAGCATTTACTCCAATCTCAGTTAATTTTGATTGTAGTTGACTGAATTGCGCCCCTAAACCAGCATCGATTAGGATAGTTTTTCCTTCTGTCTGCAACAGAAAACAACTGATGCTTGAAGGCACTCCTTTCTGTAGGTTGAGAGCGTTCCAAAGTGAATCTGGAACAGACGGAAAGATTCTGTGTTCCTGTAATGTGGGTCCTGGTTTGTCCTCAATCCATGTTATGACAGTGGATTCATTTTGGGCACATGCTGTTAACATAGTCATGGCGGTCATTAAACTTAGAAGTAATTTTTTCATATTTACCTTGTTTTTAAGTGGTCTCTATTGTGTCTTTTTTCATTTTTGGCAGAAACACTGCTATAATACCGAGAAGTGGTAGCAATGTGCTTACCTCAAATACATATTGAATACTTGTTTGATCTGCCAGCCATCCGAAGAAACTGCAGCCAATGCCTGCTATACCAAAACTCAAACCATAGAATATCCCGGCTACAACACCAGTGTTGTGAGGCATTAAGTCGCTGGCAAACACCAAGATGGCAGAAAAAGCCGATGCCATTATTATGGCGATTACTATACTCAGTATGATGGTTCCTGTGAAGGTGCTGATATATGGTAGAGCTATGGTAAATGGTGATACTCCAAGAATGGAAAACCAGATTACCCATTTCCGTCCATATTTGTCTCCCAGCATTCCTCCCACAATCGTTCCTACAGCCTGAGCAGCAAGATATATAAACAGACAATATTGTGCTGTTTGCTGACTCACATCGAACTTGTCAATCAGGAAGAACGAGAAGTAATTAAGCATGCTTGTTGAATAAAAGTTCTTTGAGAACATAAGCATGAAAAGCACAAAAATGAAGAACCAGATATGATGTTTGCTGTATGTCTTCACTGTGGTCCATCGGCTTCTGACTTGTTTGCTGACCTTCCCCATCTGTCGCATATGCCATTTCCCTACTTGGTAGAGGATAATGGCTAAAACAAACGGAATTATAGCGATATAACCGAATGCTTGCATTCCTACAGGAAGTATGATAAGTGCTGCAAGTAACGGACCTATGGCATATCCGCCATTGCCGCCTACCTGAAACACACTTTGTGCCAATCCTTTTCTTCCGCCCGATGCTGCTTGGGCTATTTGTGCAGCCTGAGGGTGAAATACGGCTGAGCCTATTCCCATAAGTCCGACTGCAAGCAGAATCATCCAATAACTTGTTGCGATTGAAAGTAATACCACTCCACAAAAAGAGAAAATCATTGCCACTGATAACTGCCATGAATGACGATGTTTATCAGCATATAGTCCAACCCATGGTTGAATGAGTGATGATGTGAGCTGAATTACAAGTGTGATGGCTCCTATCTGTACGAAACTCAGATGAAATGTATTTTTCATCATTGGGAATACGGCAGGTAAGATCGACTGCATGCTGTCATTTAGAAGATGACATAAACATACTGCAAGCAGCACCTTGAAAACAGTTCTCTCTCTGTCTATTACACTTTCTTCTCTGCAATTCATTTTGTGTGTTGTTTTTTGTTGTGTGTTATTGTTGGCAAATCTTCAATCGTTGTGACTGTAGTTCTGCATCAAATGATGTCTATTATTACACCACATTCGTATTTCAAGTGCAAAGTTACGCTTTTTTTACATATAATTGTTATTAAGTTGAGAGTTGATAGTTGAAAATTAAGAGTTTGGGCACTGAAGCGCAATTGATAATTTATAATTGACAATTCATAATCAGTTTTTCCCCAGTGAACTCTCAATTTTCAACTTTCAATAGCGCATGCGCATCTCTTTACAGTTTTCCTTTAAACGTCTTGACGGGATTGCCTCGTTCCAGATTTTGGTGATTCTGCCATTCGAGTTGGTGCTGATTGGCTTTCTTCTCATCTTCTATGGCTGCAAGTTTCATGTACAGACGTTCACGTGCCAGTTTCTTATTTTGCATCTGTGAGCGTAGGTCTGATGCCATAACACTGATTCCCGTTGGGATGTGAGTGGCTCGCACAGCACTCTCCACCTTGTTTACATTTTGTCCGCCTGGTCCTGAAGAACGTAAAGTCTCATAGACAATATCGCGTTCATTTATCTCTGTCGTTTCTAATGGAGTAAACCCATGAACACCGACAAACCAGTTCTTACGTCTGTGCCACGGACGGAACGAGTTCTTCTGGGCAATCCATAAAATGGAGCCTTCCCATGCCTTAATAAAATCGTTGATATTTTCACCTGTAACCACAAGGGTAGCCGAAAACATACATCCGCTTTGGTCACACTCTTCATATTCTGCAATTTCTGCTATTAACCCTTTCTGTTGGGCGTCTTCAATGATTTTCTGTGTCACAAGAACCACTACACGGCAACATTCTATAGGGCCATGTCCTGATGTGATTTGTATATATACTTTATTCATGTTATTCGCTCATTATTACTATTTTAGGGAGAATTCGTCCCTCTATGTTGATTAATTCGTTTTGTGCTGAAATCACCATGTCGATATCTTTATATGCTTGTGGCGCTTCTTCTGTCGTTCCGCCGATTAACGTAACGCCTTTTTCAGCGAGTAGCTTTTTCATTGCATGTCTGCTGATGCTGTTTCGGGCATCGAAACGTGACATCATTCTGCCCGCACCGTGTGAGGCTGAAAACAAGGAATCTGCATTACCTTTTCCCGATACTAAATATCCTGGTGATGTCATACTGCCAGGTATGATTCCCAACTCTCCAAGATGTGCAGGAGTGGCTCCTTTCCGATGAATAATTACGTTTGTTCCGTCGTTAAGAGTTTCTTTCCACGCAAAATTATGATGATTGCTAATTGTGAGTAGGGATTTCAAATGTAGGGCTTTAATAATTCTATGATGTATCAGGTCGTGGTTGGCAGCCGAATATTCGCCCGCAATCTCCATACATCTCCAGTACTCCTGTCCACTTTCGTTTTTTAGGCTCAACCATGCAAATGGTCCTGCCTGGCGTGGAAGTTGACATGTCTCCTTGGCTATAGCAGTGTAGAAATCGGCAATTTCAGATCCGAGTCCTCTGCTTCCCGAATGACTGAGGATTGCTGCATATCTTCCTTGTGGTAGTCCCACCTTGTTCCCACTATCTAATTCCACCTCACATATGTCAACAAAATGATTTCCCATGCCGCTGCTGCCTAATTGGCGAATGGCTTTTTCTCTGTTCTTCTTCAGAATTGGAATCTCTTGAAACTCACTTTTGTCGAAAACAGGATGTGGGGGACAGCCTGTCGGTTTGTTGTCGGAGCCAAACGAAGTGTTCTCAATAAGAACCTTTACTATTTTGTCATGATTTTTATATATAAAATCGGCTTCGACATCCAGGATGGTCAGACACATTCTGCATGCGATGTCTTTGCCTACAGCATAAGGTATGACGATGTCATCTGTCGTAGCGAGAACACCGCCAATGGGTAGTCCGTAACCAGCACAGCCGTCGGGCATAAGTGCACCAGCCACAGTTACAGGCAGTTTCATGGCAGTTGTCATCTGTTGTCTTGCCAGTTCGTCAATATTTTCTTCACCGAAGATGCGATAGGGGATATTCTCCTCACGAAGTTCATAGCTCAATTGTTCCACTTTGAATGGTGACACAATCTCAGCAAGTTTGCCCCAAATTTGATGAGTTTTGTATTTGTCGGGATATCTGATGATGTTTTGTAAAACAGATATTATCTCTTCCTTACTTGAATGCTTACAATGCTTGTGGATAGTTTCTATTGCAATACTTTTTGCAATATTGTCAGTGTATCCAATACTGTTCAGTTCTTTTGGTTTTATATTGCCCATATTGTTAATGCGCTTTTTCAGACCACCATAATAGGGTAGTCCGATATGACTATAATTGAAATAAAATAATTGAGAAATGTGAGTCTGGAACAGATACACAACATAATGGCTCCAACTATTTTCGTTGTAGCAACTCGACTCGCTGTTGTGTTATATACTTACTTTATACTCATTTGCGCGACCCTTTCCATAATGATTAAAGGGTTCAACAATATTTTTCGGCTGCAAAGATATAAATTATTTCCAAAACAAGCAAAACACATGATGATGTTTTAGGAAA
>JAGABW010000042.1 GCA_017614465.1 Bacteroidaceae bacterium
AAGTGTTCTTGGATTATTCCACGAATCTTTCTGTTAATATTGACTATTAAACAAAAATTATGAATACATTCGGTAATATATTAAAGTTGACATCTTTTGGGGAAAGTCATTGTCCTGCAATCGGAGGTGTTATAGATGGTTTTCCTGCAAATATAGATATTGACGTTGATTTCATTCAAAGCGAACTGAATCGTAGAAGACCAGGAACATCAAAACTTACAACATCTCGCAACGAAGCAGATGCTGTCGAATTTCTGTCTGGTATATTCAATGGCAAATCAACTGGATGCCCTATTGGATTCATAATCAGGAACAACGATGCTCATTCTAATGATTATAGCAGCATAAAAGATTTATTCAGACCATCACATGCTGATTACACATACGACCAAAAATATGGAATCAGAGATTATCGTGGTGGAGGAAGAGCATCTGCCCGAGAAACTGCGATACGTGTAGTTGGCGGTGCAATGGCAAAATTACTTCTGAAACAAATCGGAGTTGACATCAATGCACGTATTTCTCAAGTCGGAAATGTGGTTCTTAACGGAACTAAAGAGGAATGTGACAAGCAATATTCTGAAATTGTAAGTCAGGTAAAGGCTGAAGGCGACTCTATCGGTGGTATAATTTCATGCTCTATACAAAATTGTCCTGTAGGACTTGGTGAGCCAATCTACGGAAAGTTACACGCCGCCTTGGGATTTGCCATGTTATCAATCAACGCTGTAAAAGGTTTCGATTACGGCATGGGATTCGATGGCATTGGACAAAAAGGTTCTGAACTGAACGATGTCTTTTATAATGAAGGCGATGGCATCAAAACCAAAACAAATAATAGTGGCGGTATTCAGGGTGGTATAAGCAATGGTGAAGAGATTTATTTCCGTGTGGCATTCAAACCAGTGCCAACAATAATGCAAGACCAGGAGACAGTTGACAAAGAAGGAAACAAAGTAATCTTCAAGGCAAAAGGACGACATGATCCATGCGTTCTGCAACGAGCATTGCCTGTTGTTGAGTCAATGGCAGCATTAGTTATTGCAGATTATTACCTTTTAAACAAAACCAATAAAATCTAAGATATATGTCACTGAACAAAGTCATGCTAATCGGCAATGTTGGTGTTGATCCAACTATAAGATACACACAGACTGGTATCTGTGTGGCATCTGTACGTCTTGCCACAACAGAAAAGGCTTACACTATGCAAAACGGGACTCAAGTACCTGAACGTACAGAATGGCACAACATAATTTTCTGGGGAAAACTCGGAGAAACTGTCGAGAAGTATGTTCATAAAGGAGATAAAATATATGTAGAAGGGAAAATTCAAAGTCGTAAATACGATGACAAACAAGGCATACAACGTCAGTTAGTCGAAATAATGGCTAATGGACTTGAGTTGTTGTCCTCAAGAGTATCGCCAACTTCTACAAATTCATTAATAACAGATAATCCGGGAAATTAATGCTGTATTACGATCATCAACATCAAGGCATTCATGTTGCCATATGGCATGTAACTGAAAGCTATGAAGAACTATTAGGCATGTTGCCTGATGCTGATAGTGTATGCAATGAAGCTGAAACAAAATTCCGTTCAAAATCACGGATTACTGAATGGACTGCTGTAAGAGTGCTTTTATACACCATGCTGGAAAGACAGGTGAAAATTGAATACACAGAAAGTGGTGCACCCTACTTTCCTTCGTATGAAGGCATGTATATAAGCATCTCACATACAAAAGAATATGTTGCAGTAGCCCTTTCCGACAAACATAAGGTCGGTATTGATATTGAAATTATAGAAAAGCAAAAAAGCGAAGGTAATACCCGAGTAGAACGTGTAAGTTCAAAATTCATGAATGAGAACGAACATGTTAATTCTATGATAGGAATACTTTTGGCTTGGTCGGCAAAAGAGAGTGTATACAAACTCCAAAACGACAATCATTTAGATTTCAAGAATGATTTGATTGTTGAGTCATTCGACGAATCTAATAAAGAAGGCTCTTTTAATGTTATAGACAGAATTAACAAATCATACAATATTACTTATAAAGTATTCGATGATTTTGTATTCACATTGACAAGCAAAGAATCATGACAGAGAAACCAGTTATCATAGCAGGACCATGTGTTATTGAAAGCATGGACATACTGAATCAAGTTGCTGAAGAATTAGTTAGAATCAATAGTATTTATAATACTGACATTATATTCAAAGCATCATTTGATAAAGCAAACCGTACATCTATACACTCGTATAGAGGCCCAGGTTTAGAAAAAGGTCTTAAGATGCTTAATGATATAAAAGAGAAATACAACCTTAAGATTCTAACTGATATTCACGAGAGTTATCAGGCTCAACCTGTAAGCGAGGTGGCAGACATACTGCAAATACCGGCTTTCTTGTGCAGACAAACAGACTTGCTCGTTGCAGCAGCAAAAACCGGAAAAATTGTAAACATAAAAAAGGCACAGTTTTTAAGCGGAAACGATATGCAATACCCCGTTCAGAAAGTCAAAGAAAGCGGTAACGACAACGTTTGGCTTACAGAACGTGGAAACATCTATGGATACAATAATCTGGCTGTTGATTTCAGAAACATTGCCGACATGAAGAAAATAGTCGGAACTGTCATTATGGATTGTACACATTCTGTTCAAAGACCTGGTGCAGCAAATGGCAAAAGCGGTGGTAACAGGGAGTTTGTGCCTGCAATGGCTTTGGCAGCTAAAGCATTTGGAGCAAACGGATTTTTCTTTGAAACACATCCTGACCCTGAAACTGCTTTAAGCGACGGACCAAACATGTTATATCTCAAGGATTTAGAGGCTGTGATAAAATCATTGCTATAAATACAGATTAACTTGATTTTAATTATGAGCTAACTCATAAATTAAGATACAGACAACCGTCTGCAAGTTTATTACTAATTGAGTTAAGAATTAATGCCATATCATTAAAAATATAAAACTTAAATATGGATATTAAGGAAATTGCAAAAAAATGTCTTCAAGATGAGGCTCAAGCTATATTAAATTTGATTCCACAGATTAACGAATCATTTGATAAAGCCATTGAATACATGTATGAGTGTAAAGGACATATCATAGTATCTGGTGTTGGCAAATCAGGACATGTTGCTGCCAAAATTGCAGCGACATTGGCTTCTACAGGAACACCTGCCTTTTATATAAACCCTTTAGACGCACTACATGGTGACCTCGGAATGATTATGGAAGACGATGTTGCTTTACTTATATCAAATTCCGGAAATTCTGACGAAATTCTACATATCGTTTCATGTCTTGAGAAACGTCACAATAAAATCGTGTCAATGACAGGAAACCCAGACTCTTTGTTGGCACAACACTCAAATGCACATATCAGCGTGGCTGTTTCCAAAGAAGCCTGTCCGTTAAATCTCGCCCCTACTTCGTCAACAACAGCTGCTTTGGCAATGGGCGATGCCTTGTCGTGCGCATTAATGGAAAAGAGAAACTTTAAGGCTCGTGACTTCGCAAAATTCCACCCTGCAGGCACACTCGGTAAGAAACTCGTCACAAAAGTACGCGATGTTATGTACACCGAAAACCTGCCTATAATACAAGAAGATATGAAACTGATTGATGCAATCATTTTCATAAGCAATGGTAAGTTGGGATTAGGTGTGATACTCGACAACAACTGTCCTATAGGAATCATTACCGACGGAGATATAAGACGCGCAGTAGAAGGATCTAAATCAAATTTCTTTAATCTTACCGTGCGCGATGCGATGACTAAATCTCCAAAAACCATCAATCCTGATGCTAAATTAATGCAGATCCAAACAATGTTCCAAAAGAACAAGATTCACTCACTCCTTGTCACTGATAAGAACAACAATCTATTAGGTATAGTTGATTACTTCGCAATTATGAATTAATAAAAAATCGTCGTTTACACATCGAATAGCAATTCAATACAACGGTCTTACACCATCAATAAAAATGCATAACACATTTGAAATTGTCATTTTACTCTACTAAAATTACATTTTATCCAAACAAATGCAAAGTTTTCTTAAAAAAAGACGTTATTTAACATAAAATCATTAACTTTGTAACCAATCACACAAAAGAAAGGAGTGACTATGGAAATGAATATGTATGATAAAATGCAGCAGTTGCAATTTCTGCAAGGCTTAAATTTTAGTGATTTCAATGACATACTCACGTCAATCTCTCTTGATTTTAATACATACAACGAAGGAGATGTCATTGTACATCAGGGTGACAACTGTGACAAACTCATTTACATCTTAGATGGCACCTTCGAAGTGGAATACCGTGACAATGAGCAATCCATAATGATTTGCGAAACGTCTAACGCAAATCCTTATCTCATTGAACCATACAACATGTACAGTATTAAAAGACGATACGAAAGATCTTATATTTTCAAGACAAAAGGATCTACGTTTACCATCTCAAAGAATGTGTTTAACACAAAGTTGTTACAACATAAGATTATTAGGAGTAATTTGATTAATTACCTAAGCAACCAAATTACAAAAGAGCACAGTAAGGCTTTTTTCAATCTTCCGTTAAATATTGAGAAAAGAATTGTTGCATTTATCAACAGTTTCTGCTTATTCCCTACTGGTGAAAAAACTATTCACATTAAAATGGAAACATTAGCGGAGATTATTGATGAAACAAGACTTAATGTGTCAAAAGTACTAAACAAGTGGGATGCACACAAATTAATTGAAATGAAAAGACTTACATTCCACATTCCTGAAATTTCACGTTTAAATGAACTATGATTAAAGAAAATAACAACGCCCTTTTTTCTTCTCAAGGATTCAATACACAAGACTTTCCACACGGAACATTCCCTTTTCATCTCGTAACACTCAAAGATTATGAAGATGCGATGAACTATGGAATGCAAGTTGAGAAAGAAGAGATGGAAGAAATACTCAGTAATCCAGAAACTCCGACTTTCGAAAATACAATTGTAGCGCTTGAACAGTCTGGAGATTTGTTAGGAGAAGTTTCTGATGTTTTCTTTAATCTTACCAGCGCTGAGACTAATGACGAGATGGATGAGTTGGCAGAAAAGATGTCACCTATTCTTTCCGATCACGCAACAAGTTTGTGTTTTGACCCACGATTGTTTAAAAGAGTTGAAACTGTATATAATTTCTACCACAAAGATCATCCCGAGAAGTATGAGCAGATGTCTGTTGAAGACAAACGACTGTTAGACGACACTTACGACGGATTGATACGAAGCGGAGCTAATCTTGACGAGAAAAAGAAAGCCAGATTAAAAGAAATAAGCAACGAAATGAGTTTGCTGGATTTACAATTTTCTCAGAACAAGCTCAAAGAAATTAATGCGTTTGAATTGCATATAACAAACGAGGCCGATTTAAAAGGACTTCCAGCAACAGCTATCGACGCAGCAAGACAAACTGCAAAAGAAAAGAATAAAGACGGATGGATTATCACTCTTAAGGCTCCAAGCATGTCTCCGTTTATGACATATAGCGCCAACAGAGAGTTAAGAAAAAAAGTTTGGATTGCTTACAACACAATTTGTACTCATAACAACAAACATAATAACTTTGAGACAGTCAGAAAAATCGTTAATTTAAGTCTCGAAGAAGCGCAGATTATAGGATACGACACTTATGCTGATTTCGTTCTTGTGGAACGCATGGCTGAAAATAAAGAAAACGTATATAACCTTCTCAATCAACTTATCAAGGCATACAAACCAACAGCATTGAAAGAACTGGAAAGTATAAAGAAGTATGCAAAAGAACTTGAAGGTGAGGATTTCGAACTACAGCCATGGGATGTCGGTTATTATTCCAACAAACTACAGGAAAAACTATACAACATAAATTCCGAGATGCTACGCCCTTATTTTGAACTTTCAAAAGTAAAGGAAGGTGTATTTGGATTAGCAACTCGTTTATACGGTATTACTTTTGTAAAAAACAACGATATCCCTGTATATCACAAAGATGTAGAAGCATTCGAGGTATTAGACAAAGACGGAACATTCTTGGCGGTATTATATTGCGACTTCCATCCAAGAGACGGAAAGAAATCCGGTGCATGGATGACAACATACAGAGGACAATATTACGATAAAGACGGTAATAATGTACGTCCTCATGTTTCGTTGGTGATGAACCTGACACGCCCAACTGCAACAAATCCATCTCTGCTAACACTCGGAGAGGTCGAAACGTTCCTGCACGAATTCGGTCATTCACTCCACGAGATATTCTCACAATGTAAATATGGTGAGTTAAGTGGAACAAACGTATATTGGGACTTTGTGGAACTTCCATCGCAATTGATGGAGAATTTCAGTATTGAACGTGATTTCCTTTCCACATTTGCCAGACATTATCAAACAGGCGAACAGATTCCAGACGACCTGATTCAAAGAATCATTGACAGCCGTAATTTCTGTGTAGCAATGGGATGTTTACGTCAAGTTAGTTTCGGACTGCTCGACATGGCATACTACACACTTACAAAACCACTCACAACTGATATTCAGGAATTTGAACGTAATGCATGGAAGGATGCTGTGATAATTCCTACATACGACGAAGCATGTATGTCTGTTCAGTTCTCACATATTATGGCTGGTGGCTATGCTGCAGGTTACTATAGTTATAAATGGGCAGAAGTTCTCGATGCTGATGCATTTGACCTGTTTAAACAGAATGGTTTGTTCGACACCAATACTGCAAACAAATTCAGGAATGAAGTATTATCGCGTGGAGCCACAGAACATCCAATGGTATTATACAAACGCTTCCGTGGCAAAGCTCCGTCTATTGATGCACTGCTTAAACGAAACGGAATAAAAAAAGTTGAAGAATAATGACAAGAGTTTTAAATATCACCCTCATCATCTTTACGTGTCTGCTATTCTGGCAATGCAACGATAGCGATGACATTACAGATATTTTTGTAAACAGACGTTTCAAAATAACAAATGTGGTGTATAACAATACGCCAATTAACGATATAACAGAATTATATATAGATGATTCATACTATATTATATTCAATCAGCGTACTTTCCAAGGCGCATTGATGTCTGGCAACAATATTGAGGGCACATGGGAAGCTGATGGCAGTAAACAATCATTTCACATGAATTTTGGGAACAACACCAATATATCGAAAACAAGTGATACTCAAGAAAAAATTCTTAACATTCTAAAAAATGCAGATCGATACGAGGGTGATTGTAACGTAATCAAAATAAAAAAAGGAAATGATGCTTATATTCAAATGTCATCACTGAATGTAATTAAATAACCATATCATATCGTATATAAAGCATATAAAAACAGACATGGATATTTCAAAAGAAAAACAATATAATTTAGACAAAAGATATCTGAGAATGGCTCAAATATGGGCCGAGAACAGTTACTGCAAAAGAAGACAAGTTGGAGCATTGGTTGTTAAGAAACAAATGATAATAAGTGACGGATACAACGGAACTCCTTCTGGTTTTGAAAACGTATGCGAAGAGGACGACAAGACTAAACCATATGTTTTACATGCAGAAGCAAATGCAATAACTAAATTAGCACGTTCACACAATTCAAGCGAAGGAGCAACATTATACGTCACTTCCTCACCATGTCTTGAGTGTGCGAAACTAATTATTCAGTCTGGTATAAAAAGAGTAATATATGCTGAGAAATACAGACTGCAAGACGGAATAGAACTTCTGAAAAGAGCAAACATCGAAGTGGTTTATTTGCCACTTGAAGACGATTCCACTAACGAATAATATAAAAGGATATTATAATCTGTAAACAACAGTTACGAACATGAATATTAAACGTACATCTAAGTTTGTTCCAATCATCATTGCCCTAAGTGTGATTGTCGGCATACTGATTGGTACTTTCTTCGCAAATAGGTTTTCTGGTAACAGATTAAACATTATAAATACTTCATCAAACAAGATTAACGATCTGTTACATATCATTGATGATCAGTATGTTGACACAATTGATATAGCTGATATTGTGGAAAAAGCCATGCCACGAATTCTGTCGGAACTCGACCCACATTGTTCATATATATCAGCTGTTGCTGCAAAAACTGCCAATGATGAACTAAAAGGAAGTTTTGGAGGAATAGGTGTACAATTTCAAATTAAAAACGACACCATATACGTAACCAATATAATTAAAGGTGGTCCGGCAGAGAAGGTCGGAATGCTTGCCGGCGATAAAATCGTATATATAGACGATTCGTTGTTTGTGGGAAAAATTGTCACAAATGAGGAAACCCTTCGCAGACTTAAAGGCGAAAAAGGTACAACTGTAAAATTAGGTGTAATCAGAAACGGCAACAAGAAACCTCTATCATTCAATCTTGTACGTGGAGATATTCCAATCAAGAGCATTGATGCCACATATATGCTTACCGATAAGTTGGGATATATAAAAATCAACAAATTCGGAGAAACAACATATCCGGAATTATTATTCTCATTAGCCAAACTTGAACAAGAACATTTTAAGGGACTTGTGATTGACTTAAGAAGCAATAATGGCGGATACTTGAGTAGTGCCATCCGAATGATTAACGAATTCCTACCTGAAGACAAACTGATTGTATATACTGAAGGTAGAAAAATGAAACGTGAAGATTATAAAAGCGACGGCAGAGGCTCATACCAGAAAATGCCTATCATTATCTTAACCGATGAATTGTCTGCCAGTGCATCAGAAATATTCGCTGGAGCCATACAGGACAATGACCGAGGAATTATCGTCGGAAGAAGAACATATGGTAAGGGACTTGTTCAACAACCTATAGAATTTAGCGATGGTAGTTTGATTCATTTAACTGTAGCCCGTTATTACACACCTTCTGGCCGATGCATACAAAAACCATATGCGAAAGGTGGGGATCCTGATTACGAACTCGACATAATCACACGTTATCAGCATGGCGAATTCTTCAATGAAGATAGCATTCGTCAAACCGGACAGATTTACAAAACTGGTATCGGACGCACCGTATATGGCGGTGGAGGTATCATGCCAGACTATTTCGTTGCAGAAGACACAACTTTGATAACACCATATTATCAAGAAGTTGCATCAAAAGGCTTTATTAATCAGTTCTGTTTTGAATATACTGATAAAAACAGAAAGAACCTCGAACAGTTCAAATCTGCAAATGATATAGCAAAAGAACTCCATAAGAACCATGTTTTACAACAATTTATTGAATTCTGCGATGCTAAAGGAATCAAACGTCGTAACAACATGATTTTGAAATCTCAACCATTGCTTGAAAGTACTATATATGGTAATATCGTATATAATATTCTCGACACTGAAGAATACGTGAAATACATAAATCACGATGATGCTACAGTACATAAAGCAATAGAATTATTCAATGCAAAACAAACCACACCACGTCTCTCACCACATGACAAAGCAGGAAATAAGAAAACAGCTTGCAATAAAGTTCAAAGAATTATCAGAAACAGACGTATTGCTTAAAGAAAGCAAATCTGTAATAGATAATCTAACGTCTGACGAATTGTGGATTAATGCTCATCGGGTGTTAATATACAGTTCGCTGTGGGACGAGGTGGACACATCCTGGCTCTTGAGGCAATACATACATGAAAAAAGTATAGTATTACCTACAGTTGTTGGTGACTCTCTTGAACTTCACGAATACGTATCACAAAACACAACCGTTGTTGGTGCATATGGTATTACGGAATCTACAGGACCAATCGTTACAGACTATGACAGCATAGACCTCGCCATCATTCCAGGACGCGCATTTACACCAGACGGATGCCGACTTGGACGAGGAAAAGGGTATTACGACCGCTTACTCCCCCTACTCCATTGCCCTACGATTGGAATCTGTTTTTCATTTCAGATATTAGAAAATATTCCCATTGACACACATGATATAAAAGTTGACAAAGTTATAAGTTGCACAAAGATGTAGATTTACCTTAAAATCCTCCTTGTTGCGGAGAGGACTTCCGCTTACAAGAAAAAGAGTCTATATACCTTGTCTCTTTAGGAAATATCATAAACATACACACTAAAGCGCTATAAACATCAATAGTCGGTTACCAATGGTAAACAATACCTGTAAATACTTTTTCAAACATTAACTAATAATTTATATATGAGAAAAGTTGTTATCTTATTCATGCTATTTCTGATTCACCTTTACGCCGTAGCAGAGGTTAGAATCGTGCATCAAACAGTCAATGCCATGACATCTCCCATTGGCATTTCACATCTAAATCCACTCTTCGGTTGGTCTTTCGAGGCTGATTATGAACGAAGAATAATGCAGGAAGCGTACAGCATATCAATCTACAAGGCAAACAATCTGGACAATCCGGTTTTATGCACAGACATGACTGAAGGCGATGCATGTGTCGATGTCAGCATCCCTGATTTACAACTGGCTCCTTGCACCAGTTATTACTGGAAAGTGACGGTGCGATTGAACGATGGCACATCTATTGAGTCACCTTTGGCTTTTTTCGAAACTGCCATCGATGAGAAGGAGATGAAAAAGGTGCACTGGATTCATATGCCGAATTCCTACAAAACGCAAGAATTTAAGAGCCTTTTGTTTCGGAAGACCTTCACAATTGACAATGAGTTTACCGCTGCCAAGATCTACACTTCGGCTTTGGGCATATACGATCTCTACATCAATGGGGAGCGAGTGGGACATGAGCAAGAAGGAAATATAGTGTATGATGAACTGAAACCAGGATGGACGGTATATTCAACAGATATTGCTTACCAGACACACGATGTGACACGAATGCTTCGCCGTGGCAGCAACGTAATCGTTGCTATGGTCTCGCCTGGTTGGTGGTCGGGCAGAATTTCTGGGGCACCATATTCAGACGATACCAGTTTATCGTTCATTGCCAAACTGCTGATGAAACAAGGTGACGACGTGGTGATGTCAGTAGAAACTGATGAGACATGGCAGGTGGGCTCAAATGCACCTCTGCTCGTTAGCGACATATATGATGGGGAATGCTATGATGCGCGAATCAAATGGAAGGGTTTGGATTCTGACAATTCGACTTGGACAACAGCTGCACGACGCTCCACCAGCATAGGTAAACTAAGCACCATGTCTAATCATCCGGTACGTGTACGCACCGACTTGATACGATCACCACAAAACATAGTCGTCTATAAAGGAACAAAATACGACGGCAGCACATACGGACGGATTGACAACGCAAAGAATGTGGATGCAAGTAGTCCGTTCATCTTGAAGTCTGGTGAGACTGCCATCTTCGATTTCGGACAGAATCTCACAGGCTGGCCCTCATTCACTGTCAGTGCTACAAACGGGACACATATGCATTTCCGTTTCGGTGAGATGCTGAACGACTCGGGTTCTGAGTCGCGTGGCTGTGATGGTCCCAAGGGAAGTCTCTACACTGCCAACTTACGTTCTGCCAAAGCTCAACTGGAATACATATGCAATGGAGAATCAGTTGAAAGCTACCACCCTACATCCACATTCTTCGGATTCCGTTATTGTGAACTATCTGCCACTGAAGATGTTGAAATTCTGGAGATGGAAGCTCAACCAGTGGGTTCCGACATCGACGAGGCAGGACATTTTGAATGTAGTGATACTCGTGTAAACCAACTATTCAGTAATATCCTTTGGAGCCAGCGCGGTAACTTCGTGAGTGTACCAATGGACTGTCCACAACGTAACGAACGTGTTGGATGGACAGGCGACGCACAAGTGTTTTCACGCACTGCATGCTACAATGCCGACATGCGTTCGTTTTATAGAAAATGGATGAACGACATGAGGAACAGTCAGAGGAGTAATGGTGAATTCCCGAATATTGCGCCACGACACAATTGGACCTATTATTCCGCAAGCGGCTGGGCAGATGCGGGCATCATCGTGCCGTGGAATACCTATCAACTCTGTGGCGACAAGCGAATACTGGAGGAAAACTACGATGCAATGAAAAAATACATTCTGTATGTTTCTTCCCTCCACACTGACCGTTTCACCTATCCGGGAGCGCAAGCCACATATGGTGACTGGTTGGCTTTCGAGGAAACCGACAAACGCTATATGAGTGTGGCGTATTTCGCATATATTGCCGACTTGATGCGGCGCACAGCCTCAGTGCTTAGTTCCGACGAAGACGATATGTATGCAACCGACGCAAAGGAGTTCGCCACTTTGTTCAACAACATAAAAAAGGAGTTTCAGAAGAATTATCTGAGAGAGAACGGCAAACTTACAATCCAGACACAGGCGGCCTACTTGGCGGCTCTGAAATTCCATCTGATAGACAAGAAAGATGAAAACACTGCACGACAGACATTGAGTGATTTAATTGAAAAGAACGGTTATCGACTAAGCACTGGATTCTTGGGAACTGCTATGCTCTCCACCACACTTAACGAAGTGGGACTTGACGATGTGGCATACAGACTGCTCTTGCAAGATGAATGTCCGTCATGGTTGTTTTGCGTGGATCAAGGTGCCACCACGGTATGGGAGCGTTGGAACTCATATAGCAAAGAATCCGGCTTTGGTCCTGTATCCATGAATTCCTTCAATCATTATGCATATGGTGCTGTGGGCGAATGGCTATATAGCGGCGTAGCTGGCATCAAACCGAACGAAGAGCAAGCGGGATTCAAACACTGTCTGATTCAGCCGGTTCCATGCTCTCAAGATAGTCGTGCCGACAAAAAGTCTTTGTTGTCCCCTATTACATGGGCAAGTGCATCCCATCGTTCACCCTATGGCACAGTGGAAAGTTCATGGACATGGCATGATGAAGGGGAACTTACCTTGGATGTTGTTGTTCCACCCAACACGACAGCCACATTACTCTTATCATTCCTTGACGAAAACATGCTAATAGAAGAAGAAACAGATGAGATAGACGACTCCGAGAATATTAAAAAAACTGTTCTTGAGGATGGGGGCATAAGTATCGACTTGCAGAGTGGGCACTATAACTTCAGCATCTTTAACAAAGAAACAAGCATTGTCACTCATCAAACATCAACTGAACATAAACTTTACGATCTCACAGGCCGTCGACTTTACTCTGTGCCACAACATGGTATATACATACAGGATGGCAAGAAGGTGTATAAACGATAAAGGAGCAATGAAAAATGAGAACTTAATGTGCATGCCAAGTTAACGGTCATTTTTATAACGGAGTACCTATTTCGTATAAAACATTTGTAAAAGAACGA
>JAGABW010000043.1 GCA_017614465.1 Bacteroidaceae bacterium
AGTTTACTTTTCAGTGCCTTTTGTTAGTCTGTCTAACTCTTCACGTGTGAATAGATGATCGTATTCTCCATTATATGGTTGGTGCGTATGCACTCTAATATTTCCGTTTTCATCTTCTTCCGCCAACACAAAACCATATACATATCCATCTGGCGTCTTAAGTACTATATCTATATTGATACAATAATTATTAACGTCCTTCTTTTCTGTTACCGCCTTTTCTTTTTCGGGGAATTTTTTCTTCAGGAATTTATACATACAAACGGCTGCGCTAATTGCTATACCTGCGTTTACGTATTTGATAATAATAAAATCCTGAATACCTATTAGGACTATCAAGAAAGAACAGATGTGGAGAACCACAAAAGCACACACACATGATAATAAAATCTTAACAAACTTATTCATAATTCTTTGTGTTTTTATGTTATCATAAAAAATGAGTAAATATAGACACTCTTCAAAGTAGTCCGGATGGGATTCAAACCCATGACCTTCAGAACCGGAATCTGACGCTCTATTCAGCTAAGCTACCGGACCAAAATCATAGATGCATTCAATGAATGCATCTATGTAAATATAATTATGATTATTTATTCTTAAACATTCAAATCTTTGAGAATCAATTTGCACTTAGCCTCTGCCTTTTCGCAAAGAGATGAATATTCATCAACATTATTTATTTCATCAAATACTTCCATGTAGAATTTGATTTTTGGTTCTGTTCCTGATGGACGAACTGATACTTTAGAGCCATCCTCAGTAAAGAACTGAAGTACATTGCTTGTTTCTGGCATCTTAAGATCTTCAACTGTGCCACATGAACAAGTTGCCTTTAGTGTCTTATAGTCCTTTATCAACTTAACCTTAGAACCTGCAAGTTCTTTAGGAGGATTATTTCTGAAATCTTCCATCATCTGTTTGATTTCGTCAGCACCTGATTTACCTGGACGAACAACATTAACAGCCTTGTTAAATGAGAATCCATATTCAAGATATATGTCCATCAACACATCATACAAAGTCTTGCCCTGGTCTTTTGCCCATGCGCAAATTTCAGCAAGAAGCGAACATGCACTTACTGAGTCCTTGTCACGACAGAAATCTTCAGCAAGGAATCCAAATGATTCTTCTCCACCTCCAATATATTTCATCTTACCTTCTTCTAAACGAATCTCATTAGCAATCCATTTGAATCCAGTATAGCAGTCACGCATTTCAATCTGATACTTATCAGCAATTCGTTTAACTAATTCTGTTGTTACGATTGTCTTAACAACAAAATCATTCTTTGACAAAATACCCTTGGCATCACGATTCTTAATTATGTAATATAAGAAAATCATGAATGTCTGGTTTCCGTTGATGATATTCCACTCGCCTTTTGAATCTTTACATGCCATAGCGATACGGTCTGCATCTGGATCGCTTGCCATTACGATGTCGGCATTGATTTTCTTTGCAAGATTAACAGCAAGAGTTAAAGCCTCGGCATTTTCTGGATTTGGAGAAACAACTGTTGGGAAGTTACCATCCTTAACCATTTGTTCTGGAACACAATTGACATTCTCAAATCCCCAAGCACGGATTGAACGAGGAATCATCATCATTCCAGCACCATGTAGAGGTGTATATACAATGTTCAGGTCTTTTTGACGTTCGATAACGGCTGGATCGATAGAAAGTGTCTTTACTGCATCAATATATGCTTTATCAACTTCTTCACCAATGATGGTTATAAACTTCTTGTCACCACCTGTTTTCACATCTTCATAACGTACTTTGTTGACCTCATCAATAATACCTTTGTCGTGTGGTGCAAGTACTTGAGCTCCATCCTCCCAATATGCCTTGTAACCATTATATTCACGTGGATTGTGGCTTGCTGTTATGTTTACACCACTCTGACATTTAAGATGACGGATTGCGAAACTGACTTCTGGGGTTGGACGCATATCTTCGAATAGATATACATATATTCCATTTGCTGCGAATATATCGGCTACTCGCTGAGCAAAAACATCTGAATTATTACGACAGTCCACACCAATGACAACACTGATCTTATCACGACCGGCGTAAAACTTATTCAGATAATTTGCAAGTCCTTGTGTTGCAGCACCTACGGTATAAATGTTCATACGGTTTGTTCCTGCACCCATTATACCACGTAAACCACCGGTACCAAATTCTAAAGTCTGATAAAATGAATCAACTAATGCTGATTTATCCTCTGACTCTAACATGGCCTTAACTTCGTTTTGTGTATTTGCATCAAAAACAGGACTTGTTGCCCATTCTTTTGCTACTGATTCACATTGTTTTAATAATTCCTGATCCATATGAATATTGGTATAATATATTGTTTCTTATATTTAAACTAATACTAATTTGATTTGCAAAGATAATAATAATTAATGAATCTGAAAACTAAATAATAGTAAACTTTAATATGGTTTTATTACTTTTACATCAAACTTATCGGACAATATTAGTGTTTTAAACACTTAAACACAATATCTGCATTATTGGATATTAAACAAAAAAGAAGGTTAACGAGATGTTAACCTTCTTATATTAATTAATGTGTATATAAATTTTATTTATCTTCGTTCTTACATTTGCAGCAACATCCGATAACGCCCCAGATACATGCAGCAAGAGCAGCACCTACGAATGGACCTACGATGAATACCCACAAGCTGTTGAGGGCCTGACCTCCTTCAAATACTGCTGGAGCAATTGAACGAGCTGGGTTAACTGATGTTCCTGTATATTTGATACCTACAAAGTGGATTAAAACAAGGCTAAGACCTATTGCAAGTCCTGCAAAGTTACCTGCGCCTTTGTTTTCGTCTGTTGTACCGAGTACAACCAACACAAATACACATGTAAGAATAATTTCAACGATTAAACCTGCCACAAGGCTTACAGAACCTTCACCTCCACAAGCATTTGCACCAGTCAATGTGTTTCCTGGATCGAATGCATCTGGACACTGGCTTGTGATAAGGAACAACAATGCTGAACCGATAAATGCACCAATTACTTGGAACACCATATACAATGCAGCATCTTTAGCTGAGATTCGCTTTGATAATAAACATCCGAGAGTTATTGCCGGGTTAATATGGCATCCAGATACCCCGCCAATAGTGTAAGCCATAGCTACTACTGCCAAGCCAAAAGCAAATGCTGTTCCGACAACTGATGCGGTATCTGCTCCGCAATTTAAACTTACTGCTGTTCCACAACCCATGAGAACGAGCACCATAGTGCCCACCATTTCTGCTAAATACTTCTTCATAATAAATTGTTTTAATTAAGGTTTTTTTTCATATTATTTATAAAAATAAAGTTCTTTTTTCATCATGGGGCAAAATTATACATAATTATTAATATTAACAAATATTTTCTAAAAAAAATTATTTTACAATAAACTTGAGTGAGTTTTGGTTGCCTTCTTGATCGGCTACATTTACGACATAGACTCCTGGCTTAAGATGTGTTTCATATGCTGCACATCCTGACTCCATATCAAGAACAGCCGAGCCGATTCTCATACCTGAAATCGTTGACAATCGAAGTGTTACAGACTGTTGATTCTTATTCTTAATAAGTATATAGTTGTTTACATATCCTATACTTATCATTTCTTCGTTATTAGTCATCGGAATTTCTGATATCTCTGTTGCCGAATTATCAATCTTTGGCTGAATATAAACGACGTCAAATGATTTTATTGTATTTGACAATCCAATGGTTGGAAGATTCATTTGATATATGCTATCACTACCATCAGGATATCTTCCGTAAGTCTGGTCGCCATTATGTGCCAGATATTGTAAAGTATCTGCCCATGTATTATCAGAGCTATTCAATGTAACCAACGCTGTTTCGTTTGCTAATTTAAACGATGCGTGTATTTGAGTTTCATCTTGTAGCTTATCACACCAAATCACTTTATATCCATGAGGTTCGATGACGGTGTTTACTCCTTGTTCTGGAATCTGATATTTAAATGGTTTGTCGATATTGTCACTGAGATACATTCCTGCTATATCAACACTTTTATCTGTGGTGTTATAGAGTTCAACCCAGTCATTTTTCTTCCAATACTCATTAATATAAATCGAATTGGATGCACTTACTTCGTTTATTCTTACTGGGACGTGTTTGTTCATATCGGATTCATCATCAGAAATTTTCTCATACATCGCTATTATTTCTCCGATTCCACCAGATTGGGTTATTGTATATTCTAAATCTGTTGATTGTAATCCATCGGTTTGATTTGCGCCCACAGTGGTTTCAAGTGTGGCGTCCCAATACAAATCTGAGGAATTGACAATATTATTATGAACTTCAACCGCAATTACGTTTGTGCCAGACTTAAACAAAGACGGATCGAGATTGAGTGTTTGAGGATACCCCAAATTGTCACCAGCTTTGATTGCCATGGTATTATATGAGACATTGCCTGAATTCATATTGAATCGACCGGCCTCTGTTCCATTAACATAAATCACACAACCATCATCCACAGAATATGATAAAACAAATTTGTCTTGACTTGTGGGTGTTTTGGTTAGGGTTATGGTTTTACGGAAATAATAAGTTGGACGTTTATTCATTTCGTTGTCTCCCCAATCCAATTGTGTATTAAATTTTCCCCATTGCTGATTGGTTTTGGTAGCATAGCCCAAAGGTGCACTACCGACACTCCATGAATTAGTGTTATATGACTCTGATTTCCAGTTTTGACCATCCAAACTACCTTTATCATAATAATTCCATGACGAACCGTTATCAAAAATCTTTGTCATGGGTGTTGAAGTGTTATCACCAGTATTTGTTTTCCAACCGACAAATTTATATCCACTTGGTACCTTTGCTTTTAATGTAACCGGAACAAAGAACTGACCAGAAAACTTCTTAGTCGGAATCGGTATATCATTGAAAAGGATATCTGCATCATCAATATTTGAATATATTTTGCCTTCAGCAACATTATTTGACAAGTTCAGATAATTCTTCATTATTGAGAACTGATTTCGCTGACGTTGGCTCGACAGAGTGCTTATCATTTCATTGGCTGTTGGCCATGGATAGTTAGTTGCTTGTGGCGTAAACCAAGGAAATTGTTGTTGTTGTGACTGACCATTATTCATCTGCGACATAGCGGAATATGCCCTTTCTGCCAATTCTGTTATTATTTCCTCACACCTTTCTGGAGAGAAGACAGAGCCCACAACAAGACTGAAAGTATCAGCAAACTTACGTTTAAACTCCTGATTCTTCAACATATTCAACCAAATAGTAGTCAATTCTATTTCTTTGGTTAAAGACGATGATATATCATAGATATAGTCGAGTTTCTGAGTTTGGGTACTTTCCACATCTGTAAACATGTTATCGACAGTAAAGGCTCCGTCAAGATCAAACAATACGAAACGGAACTTACCATCATCGGTATTTGGACGATAACCTTTCACATTATTACTATTATTAAGCCAATCGAAATTACCTAAATACATCTCGACAGCAAAATAATTAATAAATTCGTCGATATCTACAATCTTCTTAATATTCTCATACGAACTGCTTTCTGAGGCTTTCCTTGAATATGCATACCATTTCTTGAACACCTCGTTAGTTCCCGCCATTTGCACATAGGCTGAATCCGGACTGTATTCAAACTGATCCATTTCATCATCATCAAGTCCACGGTTGGCATAGGCAAAATGCTTATTGTTAGGTTCACGCACGTTCAACACATCGTAAAGCTTACCATTTATATACACAAAGGCTGGATAATACGACTGACAATCAATATCAATTCCAGAACGCATGACAATCTCTTGTAATGCTGCATCTTTTATACGGTTGCTGGTGTCGTTACCACCATTACGAATTTGCAAAGTCTTATTTTTAATATAAGGTTTATTCTTGAAGAATGTGTATGGCATATAATTAATTCCATAAACCTTATTTGCTTTAAGTTTGAATGCATGAGGTGTTGAAGCACGACTCCATCCGCCTACAGCCGCCATATTCACTTCTTGCGAGAATGTAGCATCGTTTCCGTTTTCAAAGAACTCAAAATTCACTGGGCGATCCCAATCCATATTCCAGTTGCATTTATCACTTTGTCCCCTACCACTACGTCCATGACCGTTTCCTTTAACAAAAATACCATAATCATCACTATTCAGGTTTCTATTATCTGTCACAATAGAGATAATCGGTACTGTATAATCTTTTTCTTTTAAGATAAACGAGCGTGTCACAACTTCGCTTGGGAGATATCCGTCTTTGAACAAGCGGAAACGAAACACCGTGGTTTTGTTTATGTTGAACATATTGTTATTTGCCACTGTTCCATTTGTTAATGTCGGAGTTGTACCATCAGTTGTATATATCAATTTGGCTTCATTTGGTATGGACACCGAGAATTGCATATTACCTGTAAAAACCTTACCATTAACACTCACTTCAGGGGCATCCAATTGTTCCATAGCAAATTTAGGATTATTATTTGCCGAACCCGGAGTCGGCACAGAAGTCCATCCCCATTCATTACTATTCTCTGATTTCCTTGCATATGAAACCCTACGGAACGCAACTGGATATTCTTGACTTGCAACTAATTGGCCTGAAGAATTTGACAAATATATCGTACCACCGGTAAGACTCAAATCAAACTGACATTGAGTCTTACAATACTGGTCGTTATGACCAAACCAAATAGTATGGTATTCGTGTGACTTAACATTTTTCATCCCCAAGGGCATCATCCATTTTTTCAGATTATTGGGATCATCACTCAAATACCAACATGCTAAAGAAATTGCAGATTCGGTTGGATTATAAAGTTCTATAAAGCCGCCATAATTCCATGAAGGGTCAACAAAACAATCGATATTTGCCGGCATTATTTCCGTTATAATCAGATTGTTATTACTCGAGACGCCCTGCGCCTCATCAAGCATAGTCTCAGACGACATTGCCGCATACATAATATCAGAACTGTATGTAACACTTTTAGCTGTTACATATAATGACGAATAAACATAAATAATAAATAACAGAACAAGTTTTGTCGTTATACGTTTCATATCAATAGTTTAAGTAATTTTTGCAAAAAATTTTGACAAATATAATCTAAATTTTAATACACAACAATCAATAAAGAAAAAAAACATAAATAATACCCAACAAATATCATATAGTGGGCATTTTTGTCATATTTATTTCACAAATAGCATATATTTATAAGAAATAAGAACCATTGTCCGAGTTGAATTACGATGTGCTCACATTATCAAGGAATCTAATGAAGTTCGCTCCAAACAACTCTCTCAATCCTCTGTATGTCGTCAGCCTCACGGAATTCCTCTGTTGATTTTTGGGGATTTTCAAAAGATACCATCATTGCAAAACAAATAAACTTGACACATAATTATTTTTGTAACTTTAATTATTTTGCTTAACTTTGCATTCAAATTAAAAAAGGAATTAAAATTATTCTAAATAAAATGGCGGGAGTATATACAATTCTTCTATTAATATGTTCTAACATATTTATGACATTTGCGTGGTACGGCAATTTATTACTCAAAGAAAGACATATATCAGACAATTGGTCAATGCCCTTAATTATCGTTGCATCATGGGGTATCGCACTTATTGAGTATTGTTTTCTTATTCCGGCCAATAATATTGGTTCAGAAATCAATGGAGGACCATATAACTTAACCCAACTAAAGGTTATACAGGAAGTTATTTCTGTTACGGTTTTTTCTGGAATCACGATATTGTGCTTTCACGAGCAACACCTACAATGGAATCATTGCGTAGCCTTCGTCCTATTGATTGCTGCAGTGTTTTTTGTGTTTTTAAAATAACAAAAACTATTTCAACGATAATAATCAAATAATTATATAAAAACTAAGAATATGAATCAACGTTACATGATGCGCGGAGTAAGTGCCGCCAAAGAAGATGTACACAATGCAATAAAGAATATTGACAAAGGACTTTATCCACAAGCATTTTGTAAAATCATACCAGATATACTTGGCGGAGATCCTGAATATTGTAATATAATGCATGCAGATGGTGCCGGCACAAAATCAAGTCTGGCTTATATGTATTGGAAAGAGACCAACGACTTGTCTGTATGGAAAGGGATTGCTCAAGATGCGCTCATTATGAATACTGATGATTTGCTTTGCGTTGGAGCTGTTGACAATATTCTCGTTTCATCTACTATCGGAAGAAACAAAATGCTTATACCTGGCGAAGTGATTTCTGCTATCATCAATGGAACTGATGAACTGATGCAGGAATTAAGAGAAATGGGCATAGGTATATATGGTACAGGTGGAGAAACAGCAGACGTAGGCGATCTTGTACGCACAATAATTGTTGATTCAACTGTAACATGTCGCATGAAACGCAGCGATGTTATTAACAATGCAAACATCCGTCCAGGCGATGTTATTGTAGGACTTAGCAGTACAGGGCAGGCTACTTACGAGAAAGCATATAACGGAGGAATGGGTAGCAACGGATTGACAAGCGCACGCCATGATGTATTCTGTAAATACTTAGCAGAAAAATATCCTGAGAGTTATGACCACGCCGTTCCAGAAGAACTTGTTTACAGTGGAAAATACATGCTCAACGACCCTGTAGAAGGCAGTCCTGTCAGCGCAGGTCAACTTGTACTTTCACCAACTCGTACATACGCTCCAGTTGTTAAGCAACTGCTCAACAATATGCGCAATGAAATTCATGGTATGGTTCATTGTACAGGTGGAGCACAAACCAAAATACTTCATTTCGTAAGCGACAATTGTAAAGTCATTAAAGACAACATGTTCCCTGTTCCACCATTATTCAAGGCCATACAGGAACAAAGCGGTACCGACTGGTCTGAGATGTACAAAGTCTTCAACATGGGACATCGCTTAGAAGTATATGTATCTCCAGAACAAGCTCAGAAAGTAATTGAAATAAGCAAATCTTTCAATATCGACGCACAAATAATCGGACATATTGAAGAAGGAAAGAAATCGCTTACAATAAAAAGCGAATTCGGAGAATTCAATTATTAACAGCCATCACATACAATTCATAATGAAATATCAGATATCCATCAAAAATGGAAATAAACATCTGATATTCATTATGAAAAGGCGAAGCATCACACACAATGCTTAAGTCTGAATCATTTTTACAAGCACCGATTGGCAGATAAACTGTCAGTCATATTATTTTTTATAATCAAGATATCATTTAATTATAACTGTGACCAAATTTAACATAATCACATATTCAATCATACTAACCATTGCTTCTGTTTTTACATGCAATGCATATGCACAACCAAACACATCAAATATAGTATTTTCCTCAAGTCCAAAATTTGAGGAAAGAGCCGTATGGCTTGCAACCATTGGAGGTATTGATTGGCCACGCACAAAAGCAACAGACATAAACAGTACTGAAAGACAGAAAAAAGAGCTAAGGGATATTCTCGACAAACTTAAAAACGCAAATATTAATGTGGTATTATTGCAAACACGCATACGTGGCAGTGTGATATATCCATCAGATATAGAACCTTGGGATCAAGCCATTACCGGACATCCAGGAAAGGCCCCATCGTACGACCCTCTGCAGTTTGCTATCGAGGAATGCCACAAACGAGGAATTGAACTACATGCCTGGCTTGTAAGCATACCATTAGGCACAGCACAAAGACAACGTTCATATGGTAATAAATCAATTACAAGTCATCATCCTGAATTGTGCAAAACTGTTGGAGGTGAAACATTCATGATTCCGGGACAAACAGGTACAGCCGATTATATTGCTGATATCTGTAAAGAAATCGTTACGAGATACGATGTTGATGGCATCAGTCTTGATTACATCCGATATCCAGAAAGCCAATACAAGTTTAACGACGACAATCTCTATAAAAAAGCACAATCACAAGGATATAATCGTTCTATTAGCGATTGGAGACGCGATAATATTACACGAATCGTACATAAAGTACACGATGTTGTAAAACCGATAAAACCATGGGTTAAACTAAGCAGCAGCCCTATCGGAAAATATCGCGACCTGTCACGCTTCAGTTCTGGAGGATGGAACTGCTACAACGCCGTTTACCAAGCCCCACAAGAATGGCTTAGAGACAATAAGCAAGATATGCTATTCCCAATGATGTATTTCTTGGGAAATAATTTCTATCCGTTCCTGTTCGATTGGAACGAAAACAGATACGGCCATCCTGTCGTTCCAGGACTTGGAATATATTTCCTTGACCCACACGAAGGCAAATGGACATTAAACGATGTTAGAGCACAAATGCACACTGCACGCAAGTCGCAAATCGGCGGTATTGCATTTTATCGTAATCAATATCTTGTAAACAACACAAAAGGACTCTACGACACCTCATGCGAAGAGTTCTTTCCCTACCCTGCTCTGACAACACCAATGAGATGGATGAAAAATACCGGAACACCATCAAAGCCAAATAATTTAATAAAAAAAGGAGAAAACCTCTCATGGCAATATGACGAACCTATAAAAGACAATAAATGCCAAAGAATTCTTTTCAACATATATTCAAGCAACGAATACCCTGTTGATATAACTAAGGCGGAAAACATCGTTGCCACACGTGTTCAAGAAAAAAACATACAGATTGACAAATTAAGATCTGATATAGGTTGTTACTTTGCGGTTACAGCTATCAACCGTTATGGTTTTGAAAGCGAAGCACTTCAAGAAAAAGACCATGGTCCAATGCGTACAATTGAATTCATTCGCGACTTCATAAAAGACCAATACAAAGCCCCCGCAAAAAACATAGACAACAAACAAAAGACTAAAAACAAACCAACAAAAACAGCAAAAAACAAAACAAAGGTTAAGAATAATAAATCAACTCCAAAAGAAGATTCACAATCAACAAAAGTAACTGTCATTGACTTCAGTAAATATCTTGACTGATTTATTTGGCGAATTGTTTATTAATTATTAACTTTGCAGCGTTTAACACAAACTAAAAAATATAAAAGGAAGATATATAAAAATCAAAAACATATCATGGCGATAAAAATCACTTTCCCTGACGGTAGCCAGAAAGAATTCAATGCTGGCGTTACCGCACAAGAAATTGCAGAAAGCATAAGTCCAAGATTGGCAGCTGAGGTGCTTTCATGTAGCGTTAATGGAGAACAAGTAGAACTTAACAGACCAATAACCACAGACGCAACTATAAATTTATACAAATGGGACGCTCCTGAAGCTAAACATGCGTTTTGGCATACAAGTGCTCACCTCATGGCTGAAGCATTGCAAGAGTTATACCCTGGAACACAATTCGGTATTGGACCTGCAATAGAAAACGGTTTCTACTACGACGTAATGCCGCCAGAGGGTGTAAAACTCACAGATGCAGAGTTTCCAAAAATCGAAAAGAAAATGCAAGAACTTCAGCAAAAGAAAGAAGCTCTTATTCGCCAGGAAATCTCTAAAGCTGATGCATTGAATTTCTTCGGAGACAGAGGTCAGACATACAAGAACGAACTTATAAACGAACTGGAAGACGGTTCTATCACAACATATACTCAAGGAAACTACACAGACTTGTGCCGTGGTCCACACTTGGTAAATACAGCAGAAATCAAAGCCGTAAAAGTTTTATCTATGGCTGCTGCTTACTGGCGTGGTGACGAGAAACGTCCTATGATGACACGTATCTATGGTATTTCCTTCCCTAAGAAGAAAATGTTGGATGAATACCTTGTACAACTTGAAGAAGCTAAAAAACGCGACCACCGCAAGATCGGTAAGGAAATGGAATTGTTCTTCTTCTCTGAGAAAGTTGGAAAAGGACTTCCAATGTGGTTGCCAAAAGGAACTGCACTTCGTTTAAGACTACAGGAATTCTTAAGAAAAATACAAAAGAAATACGGTTATCAGGAAGTTATCACTCCACACATCGGAAGTAAGAGCCTCTACCTCACTTCTGGACACTGGGATCACTACGGAAAAGACTCATTCCAACCAATCACAACTCCAGAAGAAGGCGAAGTATATCTTCTTAAACCAATGAACTGCCCTCACCACTGTATGATTTACGCAAATACTCCAAGATCATACAAGGATCTGCCAATACGTATTGCAGAATTCGGTACAGTTTACAGATACGAGCAAAGCGGAGAACTTCACGGACTTACACGTGTTCGTTCATTCACACAAGACGACGCACACATCTTCTGCCGTCCAGACCAAGTGAAAGGCGAATTCCTACGTGTAATGGATATCATTAACATTATCTTCAAGGCACTCGATTTCAAAGACTTCGAAGCACAGATATCTTTACGTGATCCAAACAACACCGAAAAATATATCGGTAGCGATGAAGTATGGGAAGAGGCACAAAACGCAATCATTGAAGCATGCCGCGAAAAAGGACTCCCTGCACATGAGGAAACTGGAGAGGCTGCATTCTATGGTCCAAAACTCGACTTCATGATTAAAGATGCACTCGGTCGTCGCTGGCAGCTTGGAACAATTCAGGTTGACTACAACCTCCCTGAACGTTTCAAACTTGAATACACTGGTGCAGACAACGAGAAGCACCGCCCAGTTATGATCCACCGTGCACCATTCGGTTCTATGGAACGCTTCGTTGCAGTTCTTATCGAACACACTGCAGGACATTTCCCATTGTGGTTAACTCCAGATCAAGTCGTTGTATTACCAATCTCTGAGAAATTCAACGATTACGCAAATCAAGTTTGTGAATACCTCAACCAACAAGATGTACGCACAATCATTGACGATCGTAACGAGAAGATCGGTCGTAAGATACGCGACAACGAATTAAAACATATTCCATACCTCCTTATCGTTGGTGAAAAAGAAGCATCAGAAGGCACTGTAAACGTACGCAAACAAGGCGAACAAGGACAACAAGAAACAATGTCTATGCAAGATTTCGCAAAGAAAATTCAGGAGGAAGTTAAGAATATGACTGAAAATTTCTAAACTAATCCATTTAGTATTAGATAAATACAAGAGAGCAAAGGTATTTTAAGTCTTTGCTCTCTTTTTTATACCCTTTTTTGCTAAATATAGTTTACAATTAAACATAAATTAACAGATAACAACAATAAATAAACCTTATTACTGAATAGATTACAAAATATAATTTGGAAATATACGACAAGAATAATATTTTTGAGAAAAAAATTATACATACAACAATTATTCAATACATACTTACTTAATATAAACTTCATTAAAATATCCTAACTATCTAAGTATAATCAAATAATTAAAAGTTGAGAGTTAAATACTATAAATATCAATGCTAACTAAAAAAACTAAAGACTATGATTAAAAACTATTCAAGAAAAATTCAATGGCTAAGTGCATTTACACTTATGATAATTAGCGCACTATTCATCATCGCATGTAACGACAACGACGATGACAATCCTGACATTGCTGTACCTAAAGGGCTTTGGTGGGCACTATATAACAACGAAGGTACTTTTAATAATGAGGAATACAACTATGTAGGACAAGCTCTACAATTGAATGCAGATGGAACAGGTTATACTGCAACATTCTATTTCAAAGACAATGTAGAAAATTTCATAGGTATGCGTGGCGGTAAAAACATAACACCACTCACATACACAGTAAAGGAGGACGGACGTATCCGTCTTAACTTCTCAAAAGGTTACCAACCAGACATAGACTTTTATTCTGCAATGAATCTTCAACTGGACGACAAATACATAAGCGGCACCTTTAACGAAGAAACATTCTTAATGGAACTTGCCAATGACTGGGAAGTTGATCAAATACAAGAATGGGATAACGCTGCCAACGGCGGCAACGAGCTTAGTTCGTCTCAAAGACGTACAAGCATTGAGAACGATGGAACACATTATAGTAAGGATTATTCATTCAGACTCAATTATCAGATTGACAAAGGTACAGGATGCGACCCTGACAACTTGGACAAGAGCGGTTCAATCAGTCTGGATTTCTGGGTATATCCAGTATATATCCAATCATCTAACGGACAACAAGCAGGTGACTACTATTTTGTAACTTGCGCAGTAACACCTCACAACAATAGCCTTTGGGGACCTTATGTAGGTTCACATGGGTGGACACGCAACCGTATTTATGGATACTGGTTCAAAGAGATGGATTTGGCAGTTCAACTTGTTAACGAAGATGGAACAACTATTGAAGGTTTGCAATACTATAATCGTCCAATACCTGAAAATCAGAACGATAGTCGAAACTATTCATCTGGCAAGAATTATTCACTTACTTCATCATTATCAGGTGGAGGTAGCGAAAAACAAGGATTTAACGCATCAATGGGAGTATCATTTGGTTGCACTTGGACAAGCAGCACAAGCTACACTTTGACTACAATCAACTACACCCGAGACTCTTCAACTCCAACAGTTAAATATCACTACTATAGTGAAAATGTGAAACTTAAAGATGACATGGACGATATCGAAGCCAACTTCCCTACTGCATGTCATACAGAATTCACAGCACATAGTTCATGGGTATGGTACGTACCATACGATGAAAGCGGAGAAAAAGGTGTAAAGGACTTCTTAGACAAACGATTCCGCCTGAAGGCAAGTGTCAATGCTGTATATAGCTCATGGTACCACTGGCGGGGAAGTGCAGAATTCGACAGTAATCGAAAAGATTACTATGATGCTAAATTTAACACAGACGACGGATTCCTACTATTACAACCAAACCGTGTTCCATGGGGCGTTATAGCATTAAAGAACGCTATGAGCACAGAAATGGCACATGTTAAATTCTATCGTTCTGGCGAAGAAAACAAAGAACCAGTATTAACACTAAGCGGTTCATATGCTAAGAATCAAGTTGCCAAAGCATCACTCGCTGAAGGTACATACACAATAATATTCGACCAAATGGACCCAAACAACAACAAAATAATAAGCCAATGGGTATTAAGAAATGTCACAGTACATCAAGGTCGTGACGAAGCCTCTGCTACAACTGACGCTTCTACAGTCGATGCACAACAAATCAGGGGATAAAACTCATAAAACCTGAAACATTTAGTGACTAAGATTTTTATATAAAAAAGATTATAGATCAAATTTAGTTATAGGAGAGTTTGTATGAAAATACAACTCTCCTATTATATTTAATATATTGAGGTATATAAAAGAAAAATTTATAGACTGAAGACACCCGCTTGTCTTAATTACTAATATGAGATATATAAAAAATTCTAGAAAAGAGTACCATCAAATTTGTTTTAAAGCACACACAAAAAGCAAAAATTGTTAAAATACATTAAAAATAACACGTAAACACAATAAATTGAAGATAATTAATAAAAAAATTTGGATATATGAAAAAAACATTCTATATTTGCAATGAAACTACAAATACGGCTGCGTATGACAAGAAAAATAATTACATTATTGACTATTGCTGTATTGTTTACAGTATCGCAAAAAATGTCAGCTCAAGATGTGCAGAAGGATCAAAGCAAAGCACAGATTGAGAGTGAACTTGTTGCGCCAAATATAGTAGTCAACAAAGCTGTAGTACGTATCAAAACAGCACAAGGGTACATTCTCGAAATATACAATCTTGCTGGCGTAAAAATCAAGAACATAAGAATCGACAGTAACGATAAAGCTATCGAATTAGATGATTTGCCAAAAGGTTGTTATCTTTTAAGAATCGGAAAAACTACACGAAAATTTTATATCAATTAAAATTCATTCGTAAGAACAAGATAAGGTGGACACATTTTATTACTAATAAAAACATATAATAAATCTACACATACCACTTTGTTTAATGCCCAATTGATGCGAAAAACTGATAATCAGTAAAAACAACAAAATCAAACTGCAAAAACAGATATAATACACAAAAGATTTGTTAAGCAGTAAAAATATGAGACAAATAGAATAAACACACTGATTAACATTAATAATTGATTTAAAATCGGATTATAAACATCAGTACTAAACGCCAACATACTCACAATTAAATCATTAATTGTTATAAAACAACCCAGATGACATGAACAGATTGTGGGTAATAGTAAGATGGAATAATCAATACATAAAAGAATTGCGCCACAAAAGAATGCGATGAACAATTACAATGAAGAAGAAATATTGGCACTATTGCAAGATCCGAAAACATGCGAGAAAGCATTTGAAGAGATTGTAAACCGATACAGCCAACCATTATATTGGCAAATCCGGCGATTAGTGACATTCCACGACGATGCCGACGACATTCTTCAAAACACATTCATCAAAACGTGGAACAATATCGGCAATTTCAGAGGAGAATCAAAACTCTCCACATGGATTTACAAAATTGCATATAACGAATGTATTACATTTTTAAATCACAAAAAAGAAGTAATATCGCTTGATGATACAGACTCTATTTACGCAACGCAATTAGAAAGTGATCCGTACTTCGATGGCGACGAAACACAAAAAATGCTACAACAAGCACTAAATTCGTTACCAAGCAAGCAAAGAGCTGTTTTCCAGATGAAATACTTCGAAGACATGAAATATGAAGAAATCTCAAGTATAACAGGAACCAGCATCGGAGCCCTCAAGGCATCTTTCCATCATGCTGTGAAAAAAATTGAGGATTTTTTTAATAATAATGATTAAACCATAACAAATTTACATAGTCAAACTGATAAACTAAAGTATTTTTGTGAAATGAATAATGAAACAATAAACAAATCAGCACGTTTCAGTAAAGACAATCCATTTACTGTTCCTGAGGGTTACTTTGAAACTCTCACGCAAAGAGTAATGGACAATGTTAGACAAACAGAACGAGCTAACGTTGTTTGCATTACACAAAAAAGACGTGTAAATTGGCAATTATGGACTTGGGGAATAGCTGCATGTATTGTTGGAGCTTTAGTGTTCGTACAAATTCAAAGAAGTAAAACTTCTGACCCACAAGAGACCTCGCTACTTGCAGAACAAAATCAGGTAGAAAACTATACATATGATGATCAATATCAAGATGAAGAGATGAATTATGCTATGGTGGACTACAACGATGTTTACTGTTATCTTTCAGGAACAGAATATTAATAAAGAATTAAAACAATGAGAACATTTATATTTATATTGCTTATATCCATTATGCCAATAACTGCATTGGCACAAAGAGGAGCCTCATTTCAAGGAGGCGCTCCATCACATGGTATGCAAGGAAATGGTTCCTCACCTGTACAATTCTCACCTGAAGCATTTAACAACATGTTGGAACAATTCATAAAAAACGAGGCAGACCTAACACAACAGGAATGCAATGAATTCTTCCCTATCATGCATGAGATGTTCGCTAAAAAACGTGAAATCCAACACAAGATATTTTTAAATATCCGTAAAGGACACACAGCAACAACTGAGGCTGAATATGAGAGACTTATCAACGAGATTACAGGTTTGGAAATCGAAGATAAACGCATAGAACAGATATACTATAAGAAATTTCATAAAGTATTATCTTGGCGAAAAATCCACAAGGTTAGAGGTGCATTAGACCGTTTCTACAGAGAAGCACTAAGAAAGTTCACACCTCATCCACAAAGACCCTCAAACGAGAATCCTTGGCAAGGTGGAAATAACAGAAGAAAATAATCATCTATAATAAGTATGTAAACTTTTTTATAATTGTTGTTTTTGGGTGGATGCACATGTGAATGTGTGTCCATTACCTTTTTATAGGGTTGATGATTTATAAATCATAATTTATACAAGAGATATTTATGCGGTTTTATAGACCATCACAAAAACGTATGGAATGAGTAAAATTTCGTCAATTCAGAGTTTTTTAGTAACTTTGCAACAAATTTGTTGAATAACACAATGCAAGATAAGAAATCTCCAAAAGAATTAGGAACAAAACCCATAGGATCATTATTGGCTCGTTACGCAATACCAGCTGTAATATCCATGCTTGCCGCATCTATATATAATATAGTTGACCGAGCATTTTTGGGACATTATGTAGGCTCACTTGCAATCGCAGGACTTGCCGTCACTTTTCCGATTATGAACCTGTCTGCATCATTCGGAGCAATGATTGGAGCTGGTGGTTCTACACTTCTGTCTATTAAATTAGGACAAAAGGACTATCAGACAGCAGAATGTGTCTTAGGAAATATTGTATCGCTGAACATCATTATTGGAGCTATATTTGCAATATTATCAATTATATTCATCAATCCTATACTCCAATTCTTCGGTGCAAGCGAAAATACAATACCTTATGCACGTGAGTACATGCTTATAATCCTATACGGAAACATCATCACTCACCTCAACCTCGGACTTGTAAGTGTTCAACGCGTGGTGGGACACCCAAATAAAGCAATGTTTGCCACCTTAATGGGTGTTATTATTAATATTGCACTCGACTGGGTATTCATCACAATACTCAATTGGGGTATCATCGGTGCGGCATGGGCTACAATCTTATCACAGACTATATCAACAATATATAGTATCACACAACTGAACAACAAAAACGAGATGATACATTTTCGCAAAGGTATATATACAATGAAAAAACGTATTGTCAAAAATATCTTTGCCATTGGTATCAGTCCTTTCTGCATGCAATTATGTGCATGTCTTGTTGTCATCCTCATTAACAGAGGATTACGCGATCATGGTGGCGACCTCGCTATCGGTGCATTCGGTATCATCAACGGCATTACATTTACATTCGTAATGATTGTTATGGGAATTAACCAGGGAATGCAACCTATTGCCGGTTACAATTACGGAGCCCAGCAATACGATCGCGTTACTAAAGTGCTGAAATATTCTATATTATACGGAACATTAACGATGACACTCAGTTGGACTTTGTGCTTCTGGTTCCCTACCCTCCCGATAAGCATATTCACAAACGACAAACAACTTACAGCGCTTGCCGTTGAAGGAATAAGACTTATCGTATTGCTCAATCCATTGGTCGGTATTCAGATTGTTACAGGAAACTTCTTCCAATCAATCGGTATGGCGAAAAAAAGTATATTCTTGTCAGTTAGCCGACAATTGCTTTTCCTAACGCCATTATTGCTCATATTACCACACTATTATGGTACAAAAGGTGTGTGGGCAAGTGTAACCATATCTGATGGTATCAGTGTCATAACTGCATTAATAATGCTATGGCAATTCTATAGTAAAGGAAATTTCAAACAAACAGATATCGATTTAAGCTAATCATAAATAACTTAATATCATGGCATCACCATATGTAATAACAATAGGACGTGAACTCGGAAGCGGAGGAAAGTCAATCGGACAAATGCTCGCAAAAGCATTGAATATACCTATATACGACAGACGATTAATTAAAATGGCCGCAGAAGAGAGTGGTTTTAATCCCAATCTGTTTAAAAACGCAGACGAAAGAGCCAATCATGGAATTCTATCAACATTCCTAAGGGCTGCCACTTCGCCTTTCTCAAATATCAGCAATATGTACAATAACAGCCTGAGTAACGAATCATTATTTCAGGTACAGGCTGATATCATACGCCAGAAAGCCGAAACCGAAAATTGTATTATTGTCGGACGATGCGCAGATTATATTCTTCGTGAACATCCACGCCACTTAAATGTGTTTATCCGAGCTGATCTAAAAGACAGAATCAGTCATGTATCACAACGTGAAGTGATAAAAGCCGATGCAGCATTGGAACTAATAAACGAAGAAGATAAAAAAAGACAAGAATACCACGATTTCTATTGTGAGACAAACTGGGGAGACTCAAGAGCATACGATATATGCATAAATTCCTCATTACTTGGTTTAGAGAAGACTGCAGAATTTCTTTTGGATTATGTTAAATGCTATTTCGGCATCGAAGAGAATAAATAAGCAAAAACAGAATATACCTCAATAAGAATTAAGATAAAGAAAATAAAAGACAATAAAAAAGATGATTACAGTTACAAATCTATCAATTCAATTTGGAAAACGTATCTTATACAAGGACGTAAACTTAAAATTCACTAATGGTAACATCTACGGAGTTATCGGTGCCAACGGAGCCGGTAAATCAACTCTGCTAAAAGCCATTACAGGAGAATTAGAAGCTACAACAGGACAAATAACTTTAGGACCAGGCGAACGACTTTCAGTATTGAGCCAGGATCACAACAAATACGATGAATTTAACGTAATGGACACCGTAATGATGGGTCACTCTGTATTATGGGACATTATGAAAGAAAAAGATGCATTGTATGCAAAAGAAGACTTCAGTGATGAAGATGGTGTACGTGCAGCTGAATTGGAAGAAAAATTTGCAGAACTTGGCGGTTGGAATGCCGAAAGCGATGCAGCACAACTTCTAAGCGGTCTCGGAATCAAGGAAGACCTCCACTACAGACAGATGGCTGAACTTTCAGGTAAACAAAAGGTGCGTGTGATGCTTGCACAGGCTCTTTATGGAAATCCAGACAACCTGTTGCTCGACGAGCCTACAAACGACCTCGACCTTGACACTGTAGAATGGCTTGAAGACTATCTGGCAAACTTCGAACACACAGTACTTGTGGTGAGCCACGACCGTCACTTCCTCGACGCAGTATCAACTCACACAGTGGATATCGACTATGGCAAGATCAACATGTTTGCCGGAAACTATTCATTCTGGTACGAGTCATCACAACTTGCATTGCGTCAGGCTCAAAACCAAAAGGCTAAAGCAGAAGAAAAGAAACGTGAACTCGAAGAGTTTATTCGCCGATTCTCTGCTAACGCAGCCAAGAGTAAACAGACAACAAGCCGTAAGAAGATGTTGGAAAAACTTAATATCGCAGAAATCCAACCATCTACTCGTAAATATCCTGGAATCATCTTCCAAATGGAACGTGAGGCAGGAAATCAAATACTCGAAGTTGAAGATCTTAAGGCTGTTGATGACGACGGCACATTGCTTTTCGACCACTTATCTTTCACTGTAGAGAAAGGACAAAAAGTGGTGTTCTTAAGTCATAATCCACGTGCAATGACAGCTTTGTTTGAAATAATCAACGGAAATCGTGAAGCACAAGGCGGTACATACAAATGGGGTGTTACAATCACAACTGCATATCTTCCACTCGACAACAGCGCATTCTTCCAGAGCGACAAGAACCTTGTGGAATGGCTCAGTCAATATGGTGAAGGTAATGATGTGTTTTTCAAAGGTTATCTTGGACGTATGCTCTTCTCTGGAGAAGAAGTACTTAAGAAAGTCAATGTTTTATCCGGAGGTGAGAAAATGCGTTGTATGATTGCCCGCATGCAGTTGAACAACGCAAACTGCCTCATCCTTGACACACCAACAAACCACCTCGACCTCGAATCTATTCAGGCATTCAACAATAATCTTAAGGGATTCAAGGGTAATGTACTTTTCGCAAGTCACGACCACGAATTCATCAACACTGTGGCAAATCGTATCATTGAGCTGACTCCAAATGGTAACATTGACAAACTCATGACATACGATGAATATATTTCAAGTGATGCCATAAAGGAGATGCGTGCTAAATTATACGAATCATAATCGCTGATTCTGTATATAACAAATAAAGCATAAAAACAAAATCCCGAAAGTAATCAATGTTACTTTCGGGATTTTTCTTATTTCTATCAGAACTCTGTCTGAGAATTTATTTTCTTAATGCTGAAATTGAATCCATCAAGGCTTCAATCTTCATCTGCGCATCAGACAACTTCTTACGTTCTAACTCTACGACCTGTGCAGGTGCATTGTTTACGAACTTCTCATTTGACAATTTCTTGTTGATTCCGTTCATGAATCCCTGAAGACGAGCAACCTCTGTTTCCATCTTCTTGATTTCAGCCTCAACATCAATAAGATTTCCAAGTGGTACGGCATACTCTGTTGTTCCAACAAGGAAAGTCAGAGAACCATCACTCTTTTCTGAAACAAGTTTAATTTCACTGAGATTTGCCATTTTCTTAACAAGAAGAGATATAACAGGTGAAATCTCAGTTGTTACTTCAAGCAGAAGTTCTTCTTTTGGAGCGATGTTCTTTTGGTTGCGGATTGCACGCACACCTGATACAATTTGCTTCATTTCTTCCACTTAAGCAAGAATTTCCTTGTCTTTCTCTGTCATTGGTGCAAATGTGAGAGTCTGCTTCATTATACTTGGAACAGAATCTTTGTCTTCATCAGCGTTGTTTATTACCTGCCAAAGTTCCTCTGTGATAAATGGCATAAACGGATGAAGAATCTTCATTAACATATCAAAGAATCTTAATGTTGATTCATATGTCTTTCTGTCGATTGGTTTCTGATAACCTGGTTTAATCATTTCAAGATACCAACCAGAGAATTCATCTGTAAACAACTTGAAGGCAGTCATCAAGGCCTCAGACAAACGGAATTTACTATATAGGTCTTCGATTTCTGCTGCTGATTCCTTCAATTTAGCTTCAAACCAATTGATTGTTGGAGCATTTGCCTCGCTCTGTTCCTGATTATCAGTCACACTCCAGCCTTGAACAAGACGGAACGCATTCCATATCTTATTACAGAAGGCAGCACCTTGCTGACATAGAGTTTCATCAAACAAGATATCGTTTCCAGCTGGAGCTGCAAGAAGCATACCCATACGTACACCGTCGGCACCATATTTGTCTATCAACATCAATGGATCAGGAGAATTACCCAAACTCTTTGACATCTTACGGCCCAATTTGTCACGTACGATACCTGTGAAATAAACATTCTTGAAAGGCATCTTTCCGATATATTCATATCCGGCCATAATCATACGAGCCACCCAGAAGAAGATAATATCTGGTCCTGTAACAAGTGTTGTTGTTGGATAATAATATTCAATCTCCTTATTATTAGGGTTATTTATTCCATCAAACAGACTTATAGGCCACAACCATGAAGAGAACCATGTGTCAAGAGCATCCTCGTCTTGTTTAAGATCTTCCACAGATTGTACACTACTACCCTTTTCTTTTGCCAACTTGAGAGCCTCTTCGGCTGTTTCAGCAACCACAAATCCACCTTCTGGCAAATAATATGCAGGAATACGGTGTCCCCACCATAATTGACGACTGATACACCAGTCTTTGATGTTTTCAAGCCAATTGCGATATGTCACCTTATATTTTGACGGATAGAAACGGATCTCATCATTCATTACAGGTGGAAGAGCCATATCTGCAAAGTGTTTCATCTTCAAGAACCATTGCATTGACAGTTTTGGTTCTATAACAACACCAGTACGTTCAGAGAAACCGACCTTGTTAGTATAAGCCTCAACCTTCTCTAATAATCCGGCTGCTTCAAGATCCTTCTCGATTTGTGCACGCACATCGAAACGGTCCATGCCTACATACATTCCAGCAGCTTCACTGATAGTACCATTGTCATTAAATATGTCGATTGAAGGCAAATTATATTTGTCTCCTAACATATAGTCGTTTACATCGTGTGCAGGAGTAACTTTCAAACAACCTGTACCAAATTCAATGTCAACATATTCATCCTCGATTACAGGTATCACACGTCCTACTAACGGAACAATAACCTTTTTACCTTTCAACCACTGATTCTTAGGGTCATTTGGGTTGATACACATAGCTGTGTCACCCATGATAGTTTCAGGACGGGTTGTTGCTACTACTGCATATTTGTCTTCTCCTTCTACATAATATTTCAGATAAAACAGTTTACTGTGTTCCTCTTTATATATTACCTCTTCATCTGATAATGCTGTAAGTGCCTTCGGATCCCAGTTGACCATACGGACGCCACGATAAATCAAACCTTTTCTGTACAAATCACAGAAAACCTTGATCACACTCTCACTACGTTCCTTGTCCATAGTGAAAGATGTACGATCCCAATCACATGAAGCACCAAGACGACGTAATTGTTTCAGGATAATGCCACCATGTTCATGTGTCCAATCCCATGCATGAGTTAAAAACTGCTCACGGGTCAGATCCAACTTCTTTATACCTTGTTCTGCCAAACGATTAACGACCTTAGCCTCTGTTGCAATTGAAGCATGGTCTGTACCAGGCACCCAGCAAGCATTCTTTCCATCAAGACGCGCCTTACGGACAAGAATATCCTGGATTGTATTATTAAGCATATGTCCCATATGCAAAACACCTGTTACATTTGGTGGTGGAATGACTATGGTGTATGGTTCACGACCATCGGGTTTAGAACTGAATAATTTATTCTCCTCCCAATAACTATACCATTTCTTCTCAACCTCTGAAGGGGTATATTTTGATGCTAATTCCATCTTTTGATGAATATAATTATAATTTAACTTCGATTAATTTAATTCTAAAAACAAAATCAAATGCAAAGATACAATATTTTTTCGAGTTAAAGATTCTTACACCATATATATTTTAATAATAAGCTGTGTTATCCTTGTTTTTTTCCATTTACACCCTGTTTAATTTATAAATTATATTAAATCCAATGATAAACAAACATGTTTTTCTTTGGCATTAATTGAAAAAGATGTAATTTTGCAGCCGAAAATCTAAAATAGAAGTCTTATTAAAAGTAAAGATTAAATATAGAATTACAGAAAGTTTACATTATCCAAATCCAACACCGAAGATTTTTACCTTCTGAGTTTCAATATTTTGGAGCAGCAAAATATAACGGAGAATGGAAAGGTATTCGTATGTATAAAAATGAATAAAACGATGCAAAAAGGATATAAACGAATTATCTGTGCTGCAACTTGTTTTTTATGTCTCGCTGTTAATTTACAGGCACAAAACACTAAAGGATGGGGAATTATCGGCTCGACCTACTTGAATTCTCCGTTTGGAAATTATATTGCTGACGTGGGCGTAGTTAGAACATGGGGATTCACTAAGTATCTGACATTGGGCGCTGGAGCTAAATTCTCATATACGCAAACCGAAAACCTTACCAAAGAATGGTTTTCTGGTAACCAACGCTATAATTTCGATTTCGACAACTCACTCATGGGATTACACGGTTTAGGTACTCTCGATATAAACCTACCTATAATCAAGGGATTCGGTATATACGGGAACACCACCGTATCCTTCGACCTGCTTCCTTGGGATTATCTGAAAGTAAGGAAGTATGATGCAAGCAATCCTATAAACTATGATACCAAAATGGTATATGCGTATAATCAGTTTGCTCCTAAGCTGTTTGCTGGCGGTGGTGTCTTCTATGACTTCAAAAAAGAGAAATCCACAATGAGAATAGCCCTGGGATACACCTACGGATATTATGATGCCTTTTCCGGCAGTAGAAAGAAAATGTTCGAAGGAAAGTGTTTAGGCGACTATCTGCCAAATGGCGATCATCTTCAAAACATATCTTTAAAAATTATATTATATCACTAACTTATGAAAAAACTATTATTGATTGCATTCGTTGCAATTGCATCCATAAACGTACATGCACAAAGAAAAGTACAGTTCAATGTTGATGCATCATATCTGTATGGATTACAAGAAAGAACCGACTTCGGAAATTTTTCACGTTCAGACTTTAACATGTCGGGAGCAAGCCTACATTTATCTGCCTTGTATCGCTTTTCTGACAGTTTTGCTGCAGGGGCTGGTATTGGACTTGACCGTTATAATCATCCTGGATATAACACCTTGCCAATATTCGTAAAAGCAAAATACTCTCCATTAAAACCATGCAAGGAAGCATTTCTCTTTGGTGAATTAGGAAGATGTATTGGAACATCAGATTGTACAAAAGGTACTATTCTGAATACTGGATTTGGTTATAATCTGTATTCTAAAAACAATTTCGGAATTAATGTCAAATTAGGTTATAACATCAATTGGGCCGAAGGTGATTTTGATATAAGCACCCTAAATGAGTCTGATTATACATTCGTTTCTTTCAAAGATATCGACCATGTCCGTCACTCCATCTTCATCGGTGTCGGATTGGAATTTTAAACTATATCGACAAAGAATCATTCATAAAAACCATTACTGATTTCCCAAAGGACTGAGTCTTATATGACAATCAGTCCTTTTTTTATGAATACACAGCATTTTCTTTACAAATAAAAGTACAACAGAAATACAAAACAACACATACCAAAACACAAAATACAATAATATAAGCCATACTAAAAACAAAAATAGGCAATAAATTCTTAGAACTCCAAATTTTGTTGTATCTTTGCATTGAATATGTACTAATATATAATATTGTATATGTTATGAAGAAATTGTATATGTTATGAAGAAAGTATTGTTAATAATATTTATTACAATAAATACTATGCTTATAGGATGTTATAGATCAAATGAATTTCATCTTCAAATGGACAATGACACTATAAACATCACAACTAATATAAACAAATCTGAGATTAGGAATAATAAGGTTATTAAAACACATATTGTTTCTAAAACGACGATAACAGCCTCAAATGATTCAAAAAAGCACAATCAAGACTCAATCGCTGAATAAAAACATATGATGAAGTTCATTAAAGAATCTATAATATTGATATTGATGCTTTTTGCATCTATCTACTGCTATGCCGACAACAAACAATTTGTGGTGGTTCTCGATGCAGGCCACGGCGGACATGATGCCGGAGCAGTGGGATTACCTAAAACCAACAGAGAAAAAGACATTAATCTTGCTATAACATTAAAAGTTGGAGAACTTCTCAAACAAAATTGTCCCGACGTTAATGTATTATATACACGCAACAAGGACGTGTTCGTAACATTGGGCGACAGAGCATCAATTGCCAATAAAGCTAAAGCCGATCTGTTCATAAGTATCCACACTAATGCAATAGAACGTAGCCCATATCGCCAACCAATGGGCGTTCAGTCATATACATTAAGTTTAAAAACAGCTGGGACAAACCTTGAAGTAGAAAAACGCGAAAACTCGGTTATACAATTCGAAGCCGACGGAGCACTAAAATATAGTTTTGCCAATCCCAACTCCAGCGAGTCCGACATCATGTTTGAACTTATGCAGGATAGAGACATGCAAGAATCTGTTAACTTTGCAAAACTTGCACAAAACGAGATGGTACATAGTGCGGGACGTAAAGACTTAGGTGTGTTGCAAGCAAACTTGGCTGTACTTCGCCTCACATACATGCCATCTGTTCTTTTGGAAGTTGGGTTCATCAGTACACCTGCAGAAGAACAATTCCTAATGTCTAATGAAGGAAGAACAATTATGGCACAAGCTATATACAATGCCATTGTAAAATATAAGACTCAACACACCGGACGTATGTCTAATCTTGAGAAGATTGATTTTAAGAATGTGGCAAAACAAATAGCTCAAAACAATAATATAAACAACAACAAACCAACAGACACTCCACAGAATACAAATAAGACAACCAATAACAATCAGACTTTCCAACTGACACCTGTTATTCAAAACCCAGTTCAAAACAATAATGAAAATGCTACACCTAAAAACAATAAGGATTTAGCTTCATCACCTGTTTTCGAACTACAATTATTTGCATCTGTTAAAATGATTCCAGCTGGTAGCCCTCAATTCAAAGGAATTAATGCGAACTACTATATGGAAAACAACTTATATAAATATACATTTGGAGCAACAACTGATTATAATGAAATTATAAGAATAAAAAAAGAAATCTCTACAAAGTTTCCTGAAGCTTTTATTATCGCATTTAAAGACGGTATAAAGATGTCGCTAAATGATGCTATAAAAGAATGGAAAAAGAATAAATAAAATCAAATAAACAACAGTATAAAAAAACAAATGAAAACAAAAGAAATAAAACTGGCTTTAGTAGCAATTCTATCTATATGCATTATATATTTTGGTATAATCTTCCTAAAAGGATTAAAACTATTCTCAACAGACAATATATACTTTGTTGAAATGAAGGATGTAGGCGGATTAGCAAAATCTGCTGAAGTAACATCAAAAGGAATGAAAGTCGGATTAGTGAAAGACATCACATACAATTCCGACAATCAGATGCTTTCAGTCGAAGTGGAACTAAATGAAGGAATCGTACCTACCCAAGGTAGTTATGCAAACATAACAAAAGAACTTCTTGGAGCACCTAAACTTAATATTGTCATGGGAGAAAACCCAAAGGCTCTGCTAAACCGTGGCGATACAATAAAAGGTGTGGTTGGAACCGACCTCATGTCTGTTGCTAATGAAATGATTCCACAAATTAAGCAGTTACAACCTAAATTAGATTCAATATTAACTGCAATAAACAATATTGTTAATGATCCTGCTATTATGGAATCATTAAACAACTTGGAATATGCAAGCAGAAACCTTAAGACTACGTCTAACAAGATAAATTCGGTGTTAGACAGCGAGATGCCACAACTTGTCAACAAAGCAAACAAAATATGCAATAACTTGCAAAACACGACAGACAAGATAAATAAGATCGACATAGTAGGCATTGCTGATAACGCCAACCAAACACTTGTAACAACAAATCAGACAATGCAAGAATTAAAGGTGTTTACAAACACACTTAATAATCCCAACTCTTCATTAGGAAGACTAATGAACGATCCTAACATCTACAACAATCTTGACTCAACAACACTAAATGCATCAAGATTACTTGAAGATATAAGATTGAACCCTAAACGATATATAAACTTCTCTCTTATAGGGAAAAAATCTAAATAGTGATTAAAACCACATATCATTAGAAATCGTTGGATATACAACATCAGCCATAATTGGAAAGAGAAGAACTATAAGGTTGAAAACATTAAAATAAATAATTACTGTCCGCTAAGAATCTGGAAGAACTTTCATTTTTTTTAGCGGACAGTAATATTATAAACTCATCCCAACATACTTGTAAGGGCATATTTATTTGCACACACAATTTGATTATCCCCTATTTCCTTTGCTAAAAATAATGAAAAAAGAGAATGACTTAATCAACATTTAAAACGATTTTTCATGAGGACAAGAATTATAACAGTTTTTGCTAAAATAAATTTGATTAAAATAAGAAAAATTTTTTTTCATATTTGTGTAAAAACGTAAAGAACTGAAATAACTACAAAATATAGGTATTTTTACAATAAGCAAAGAGTCCGTTCACAAAATTCAATATATAAAAACACTGAAATACAGCATAGTTAAAAAATTTTACACTAAAAAACACTTGTTAATGTTTACAAATGTGTAAATGTTTGAAATAAAACTGATTAAAGATTTCCTCAAAAAACGCATACCTTTCCCCTATTTTGCAAATACAAAAAGATATACTACCTTTGCATCGTAAGAAATTAAAATGATAGCTTAATACATAATATTAAAAGAATTGAGATGAAAAAAGAGCTGAACGAAATGTGGGATGAGTGCGTCAAGATTATCCGTGAAAATATTTCACAAGAACAATTCAACACAATCTTTGCCAGCATTAAACCGAAGTCATTTAATGAAAACAAACTGATTCTAACAGTACCTGACAGGAGTGTTTATGAATCAATTGAAGAACACTACCTTGATCTAATGACTAAAGTAATCTTAAGTGTGTTTAATAAGAACGTGAAATGGGGTTATAGTGTACAATCCGGCAAAAAGGATAATGCTAATGACAAAACATCCAACACATCAAATCAAGTTGCAGATAATAATGAATCTGCTGTGGAAGAATTAAATTCACAACTCTTCCCTCGTTACACATTCGATAACTTTATCGAAGGAGATAGCAACAGACTTGTACGTTCTGTGGGATTGGCAATTGCCAAAAATCCTGCAAAGACATTTAATCCATTATTTATATATGGTCCTTCTGGATGTGGTAAAACACACTTGATTAACGCTATCGGCTGGGCTGTTAAACAACAACACCCAAATGCAAGAGTTTTATATCTGTCTGCACATTTATTTTATGTGCAATACACTGATGCTGTACGACAGAATAAGGTAAACGACTTTATTAACTTCTATCAGACAATAGATGTTATTCTAATGGATGATATTCAAGAATTATCTGGTAAGACACAAACTCAGAATACATTCTTCCATATATTCAACCACCTTCATTTGAATAACAAACAAATAATATTAACTGCCGACAGACCTCCAATCGAAATAACAGGATTGGAAGACAGACTGCTTACCCGATTCAAATGGGGACTACAGGCTGAAATCGAAAGACCAAACAAGGCTCTTTGCAGATCTATTATAAATAATAAAGTAAAGAGCGAATCACTGCCTATACCTGAGAATGTATGTAATTACATCGCTGAAAAGGTTAATGGAAGTGTTCGCGATATCGAAGGAGTTATTAATGCGCTCATGGCTTTCTCTGTTGTCTACAGATGCGAGATAACAATGAAATTAGCAGACAAAGTGCTTCCAAAATTCATTCATACAGACGAAACTCCACTTACAATTAAAGATATTAAACAAGGTATCTGTAAACAATTTAACATCAGCGAGTCTGAGTTAATATCACAAAGCCGCCGCCAACCATTAGCACAAACAAGACATATCGCTATTTTCTTGGCAAGTAAATTGACAAATATGTCAAACACACAGATTGGCGAAAATATGGGAGGAAGAAACCACGCAACAGTGCTTCATTCTATCAACTATGTAAAGAATCTTTGTGAAACAGATACTAAATTCAACAAACAATTATCTGAAATAGAAGAACAAATTATACGCAACAGATAAGAAAACATTCATTCAACTCATTTATAATCCACTCTCAATTAATTTTCAGAAGGTCGTCCGTGTGGTCGGCCTTCATTTTTTTGAAAACTTTTAAATATAAAAATAAACAATAGTTTTCTTTTTGGAAAACTTTCCGAATAATACATCAAAGATAAAATACTATTAATCAATAGTTTACGTTTTTAAACTTGAAAACTTTTCAAATAAAACCAAAATAATTATTAAATTATTTGTTTTTTCAGAAAATGAATATTAGATTTGCAAAAGAAAATTAACAATAAATATAACGACCGCTTGTTGTCTATTGATTACAACAATATTTATACTTCTTTAGAGAATAATAAACATAAAATACAAGTCCATATGACAGAAACAAATAAGTACACATACGATGAAGCATTAGAATCTTCATTAAAATATTTCGATGGTGATGAATTGGCAGCTCGTGTATGGGTAAACAAATATGCTATGAAAGACTCTTTCGGAAACATATACGAACAATCACCCGAAGACATGCACTGGAGAATTGCCAATGAAATTGCGCGTATTGAAAATAAATACGCTAATCCGTTGAATGCTCAAGAAATATTCAACCTTCTTGATCATTTTAAATATATCATACCGGCAGGAAGTCCGATGACCGGAATTGGTAATAACAACCAAATAGCTTCATTAAGTAATTGTTTTGTTATAGGATTAGATGGCAATGCAGACAGCTACGGAGCTGTTATAAAAATAGACGAAGAACAAGTACAGTTAATGAAACGACGTGGAGGTGTTGGACACGACCTCTCTCATCTTCGTCCTAAAGGAACACCTGTAAAAAACTCCGCATTGACATCAACAGGTTTAGTACCTTTTATGGAACGTTATTCTAATTCCACACGAGAAGTGGCCCAAGATGGACGTCGCGGTGCACTAATGCTTTCTGTGTCAATAAAACACCCAGACAGTGAGGCTTTTATCGACGCAAAAATGACCGAGGGAAAGGTTACCGGAGCAAATGTAAGTGTCAGAATCAGTGACGATTTCATGAAAGCAGCCATAAACGGGCAGAAATACACACAACAATACCCTATCGACAGCGACAGTCCTATAGTTAGAAAAGAAATTGATGCCAGTCAACTGTGGAAGAAAATTGTTCATAACGCATGGAAAAGTGCAGAACCAGGAATTTTGTTCTGGGACACAATCATAAAAGAATCAATACCTGACTGTTATGCCGATTTGGGATATAAAACCATATCTACAAATCCATGTGGTGAAATTCCTTTGTGTCCATATGATAGTTGCAGACTTTTGGCTATTAATCTATATAGTTATGTGGACAACCCATTCACAGCTGCAGCTCAATTCAATTTTAATAAATTCAAGGAACACGTACATGTTGCCCAACGAATCATGGACGACATCATAGATCTTGAATTAGAAAAGATTGAACAGATACAAAAGAAGATTGAATCTGATCCTGAAAGTGATGAAATCAAGAATTGTGAACGTCACCTCTGGGAGAAAATATATGATAAGAGCAAAAAAGGACGCCGTACAGGTGTGGGTATTACCGCCGAAGGTGATATGTTGGCTGCATTAGGTCTGACATACGGAACTCCTGAAGCCACTTACTTCTCAACTGAGGTACATAAAACATTAGCCGTAGAAGCATATCGTAGTTCTGTACAAATGGCTAAAGAACGTGGTAAATTTGAAATCTACGATGCTGAACGTGAAAAAAACAACCCGTTTGTTAACAGAATCAAGAATGTAGATCACAATCTATATAATGAAATGGTCAAGTATGGTCGTAGAAATATAGCTTGTTTGACTATTGCCCCTACTGGCACAACCAGTATAATGACTCAAACCACATCTGGAATAGAACCAGTGTTTATGCCTGTATATAAACGTAGGCGCAAAGTTAATCCTAATGACACAAATGTGCATGTTGATTTCGTAGACGAAACAGGTGATAGTTTTGAAGAGTTTATTGTATATCATCCTAAATTCATAACATGGATGAAAGTTAACGGAATTGACACTACAAAAAAATATACACAAGCCGAAATTGATTCTCTTGTACAGAAATCACCATATTACAAAGCTACAGCAAATGATGTTAACTGGCTTGAGAAAATAAAAATGCAGGGCGCTGTTCAAAAATGGGTTGACCATTCTATATCTGTCACCATAAATCTTCCTTCGGATGTTAGCGAAGACCTTGTCAACCAGTTATATGTTGAAGCATGGAAAAGCGGATGTAAGGGTTGTACAGTTTATAGAGATGGTAGCAGAAGCGGTGTACTGATTGCCACAAAAAAGGAGGCTAAAAAAGAACCAGAAAACATATGTGCCATGCCTCAAGTTACGGAGATACGCCCAAAGAGCCTGGAATGTGATGTTGTACGTTTTCAGAACAATAAGGAAAAATGGGTTGCATTCGTTGGCTTGCTCGACGGATATCCATATGAAATATTTACAGGTGTGCTTGATGATGAGGACGGTATAGCTCTTCCTAAAAATGTGGTAAAAGGACATATAATCAAGAACTATGACGAAGATGGTACAAAGCATTACGACTTCCAATTCGAAAACCGCAGAGGATATAAAACCACAATAGAAGGGCTTTCTTCTCGTTTTAATAAGGAATATTGGAACTATGCAAAACTAATTAGCGGAGTTCTAAGATATAGAATGCCACTAACTAATGTAATCCGCCTTGTAGGTTCGTTACAGTTAGAAAACGAAAGTATAAACACATGGAAAAACGGTGTGGAGAGAGCTCTAAAGAAATATGTACAAGACGGAACTAAAGCAACAGGACAGACATGTCCGAATTGTGGACATGAAACCCTTGTATATCAGGAAGGCTGCCTTATTTGCACCAACTGCGGTCATTCGCGATGTGGATAGATAAACAATAAATAGTATAGAACAACATGGATATAATATTAAAGGATATTAGATTATACGCATATCATGGAGTATTTCCATTAGAAAACAAAATCGGAGATTGGTACACAATCAATCTCCGATTAACCACAAACAATATCAAATCAACAATCACCGACAACATTAATGACACTGTCAATTATGGTATTGTTTATAATATCATAAAAGAAGAGATGAACATTCCGTCAAAACTTATTGAACATGTTTGCGGAAGAATCAATCAACGTCTTCTTGATACGTTTCAAATAATAGAATCAGTTAAAATTTCTATTCTTAAAAATACGCCTCCAATGGAAGCTAATTGTTCAGGCTGCGGTGTTGAATTATCAACATCTCGAAACCCGGAATAAGCATTAGATACTAACTCTCATATATTTGAGAGCTACATCTTATTTATTCATCATCTTTATCCACCATGTATTTCTTCTTCATAGAAACAGCATAAGGATTCTTTACAGCGCGATGGGCTGCAGTTTGAACAGTTTTCAAATCCCACAAAGAAAGTCCTTTTGGATAATAACGATTTCCAACCACTTTCTTATGAATAAGACATTCGAACCAAGTGCATGCAGCTATATATCGACCAATGATCAAATCCAAATGATAACCATCACGGGTTAGGTTGTTACCAAGATATGTGCTACGTGCATTTTGGATTGCTGTACCACTTGGAATGATATCGTCGATTTTATAGTCGTTCATCACTTTCTTACTTACCTCCACTATATTATTATACATTATATTTTGGCTTCTGCCATAATACTTGAAACCAGAATGTGTTGAATTTGGAGCATAAGCCCATGTTTGATGAAACAAAATTTTCGCATTAGGATTGAATAAACGTATTGAGTCCAATAGTTCTTGAAGCAAATCATATGTCTCATATTTACCAGAATCATGACTCGCTTGCTGAACTGTTATATAATCCCATGGTTCATCTTTAAGAGCGTCTCTAAGAGCAAAGTTCTTAGTTTCTTTCTTGTCGCCATTCAATTCAATCTTTCTGTAGGCATAATCATGTTTATCTCCTCTTAGGCAACTTATATGTCGTTCGATGGAACAACCAGGTATATACATATTGCCGATGATAATTGATCTGTCTGCAGCAACACATAACTCATGTAGATTTTGTTCTACGGCATCTTGAGAGAAACTATTACCAATAGCTAAAACGCGCACAATTCGTTCCTGGGCATTGGCGCCTGATACCCAAAGTGACAACATTATCAATGTCATCACTTTAAACAGCAAATTCTTATTCATACTGCAAAGTTAATAACTATTCATTAAATTATATACTTCAAGAAACAATTATTCAATAATTATTTCAAATTTCACTATTTATTCGTAACTTTGCACTCTATAAGAGGTAACAGACTTATGTCTGAAATAGAAAATAAACAAACATAAATATACATAAACAATGGCAACAATCAAACCATTCAAGGGGGTACGTCCTCCAAAAGAATATGTCGAGAAGATTGAAAGTCGTCCATACGACGTACTCGATAGTGAAGAAGCAAGAGCAGAGGCTGGAGACAACGAAATGTCACTCTATCACATCATCAAGCCTGAGATCAATTTTCCACAAGGAACAAGCGAATACGACCCTCGTGTATACCAAAGTGCTGCTGAACATTTCCAGATGTTCCAAGACAAAGGTTGGTTAGTTCAAGACGAAAAAGAACAATACTACCTATATGCACAGACAATGAATGGAAAGACTCAATACGGACTTGTTGTCGGTGCATATGTAAACGACTACCTGACTGGAGTTATCAAAAAGCATGAGCTTACAAGAGCAGACAAAGAAGAAGACAGAATGAAACACGTACGTGTTAACAACGCAAACATCGAACCTGTGTTCTTCGCATACCCTGATAATGATATTCTTAATACTCTTATCTCAAAATATGCTAAAAGCGAACCTGAGTATGATTTCATTGCTCCAATTGACGGATTCGGACATAAATTCTGGGTTATAAGCGATGATAATGACATTGCTACAATCACAGAAGAATTTAAAAAGATGCCAGCTCTTTATATTGCTGACGGTCACCATCGTAGTGCTGCCGCAGCTTTAGTTGGAGCTGAAAAGGCAAAGCAGAATCCAAATCACAAAGGTGACGAAGAATATAACTATTTCATGGCTGTATGTTTCCCTGCAAGCCAACTTACTATTCTTGACTACAACAGAGTTGTACGCGACTTGAATGGTATGACTGCCGACGAATTCCTAAAAGCACTTTCTAAGAACTTCATCGTTGAAGAAAAAGGCACAGACGAATATCGTGCACAAGAACTTCACGAGTTCTCATTATATCTTGAAAACAAATGGTATAGCTTGAAGGCAAAAGAAGGCACTTATGACAATAGCGACCCTATTGGAGTACTTGATGTTGATATCTCATCTCGTCTTATTCTTGATGAATTACTCGACATAAAAGACTTGCGTAAGTCTAACCGCATCGACTTCGTCGGAGGACTTCGTGGTCTTGGAGAACTTAAAAGACGTGTTGACAGTGGTGAAATGAAGATGGCTTTAGCCCTCTACCCTGTTACAATGCAACAGATTATGGACATTGCTGATTCAGGTAAAATCATGCCTCCAAAGGCTACATGGTTCGAACCAAAACTCCGCAGTGGACTTATTATCCACAAACTCGATTAATGTCAGATACATATAAAACAATAAAAGGTAATGTTGAAGGAACTTACAGCGAAAAACGCAGTAAGTTCCTTGCCTTTGCCTATCATGTAACATCAATAGAAGAAGTCAAAACTTATATCGCACAAATACAAAAGAAATATTATGATGCCCGACATGTGTGCTATGCCTATATGCTCGGACCAACACGAGAGAATTTTCGTGCAAACGACAATGGAGAACCTTCCGGGACTGCAGGTAAACCAATACTCGGACAAATCAACTCATACGAACTCACTGATATTCTAATCATAATCGTCAGATATTTCGGAGGAATAAAATTGGGAACAAGTGGATTAATTGTCGCTTACAGACAAGCTGCAATTGAAGCTCTTGAAAACGCAGAAATCATAGAAAAGACTGTTGATGAGGACATAACCTTTAAATATGATTTTGAAGCGATGAACAGCGTCATGAAAATAATCAAAGATCTTCAACCTCAGATTATTACACAAGACTATGATAATATATGTACAATGACATTAAGAATAAGAAAAAGCCTTATGCCACAAATGAAAGATAAACTTCTAAAAATAGAGGGTTTACAGATTATCACAAATGATTAAAATCATTTTATAATAAAAAAAAGAGTATAGCATACCACTAAACTCTTTCTATCATAAAAGAATACTAATACTCTTTTTAGTCTCTTATAACCTATATTTATTGTACCACAACTCTCTTTTTGAAATATAGTGGAATTTGATTCTGTAAATATGTTTTAGCCCAATCATTACTTGAATTACTACGTTTGAAAAGATTTTCAGAACCTTTTTCTAAGCATTCCATTGATACAGTATTATAATAAACAGGTTCAGATGATTTGTGTTTCTCATAAACCATTGTTATCAGATAATACTTAGTACTATCATTATTGTCTGATAAAAAAACCTCCCCTATAGGGAACACCTTAGTTATAGAATCCGTATTATGAGCATCTACATATAAATAAAAATAATCACTTGATGCAATCACCCTCCCTGTACTATCTAACAAATAATGTCTTAGTTTAATGTCTGTATTATACTCATCATTATTTGTAAATTTAGTCATAAGGGAAACAGAGGCATTTCTTGAAACAACCTGACCAGATTTATTTATTTTAATATCATTCAAGAAAAATCTAAGATCAACACTCTCAAATGTTGAGAAAACACCAATATTGCCAGAATCATCCCCAATCAAATTGGTGACAATATTATCATCATTATTAGACACCTCTGATTTTGAGAAAACCAGTTCTGTTCCATTAAACTCATTTATTCTGTCAGAGTTAAAATCTGAAATCAATCGCGCCCCCATCATATCAACACAAAAAACTGACATAAAAGAAGCTATAAATATAAAAATGCGTAATCTATTCATTGGTATATGCTTTAATTGACAGCAAAGTTATAAATAAAAATTCGAATAATATATAATAAAATGAATATTTAAATAATTTAGCGATAAACACGTACGGTTTTATAATGCATTCAACTTCTTATATGACAAAGGAGAAAAACCTGTTGTCTTTTTGAATAATCTGTTGAAATATGAATAATCATTAAAACCTAAAACATATGCTATATTCTTAACTTGCATATTACTTGTAAGGAGTATTAACTGGGCCTTCTCTATCTTAAGTTTATTAATATACTGAAGAGGAGACATGCCAACTTTTTGCTTAAACAGCCCAACCATATATCCTCTTGATAAACAAGAGATATCAGCCAACTGATCTATTGTAATAATATCATAAATATGCTCGTGTACATAATCAATTACTTTCATGATTCTTTCGTCTTGCATCATCTGTTTGTCTTTCACATTAAACATAAAACGAGAAAGAAAAACAAGATTTATTCCACGAATCTCAATACGATTAGCAATATCATGATGTTTCAGTCTTCGTATATCATCAAGAAATGTTTTACGATTATCATATAATGATGGATTACTACCTGGTAAAGCCTGATCTGGCAATAAAGCACAGATACGTTTCATCAGAAATAAATCTTCCTCACGTGCATCAACCTCAAAAGGAAAATCAAACTTCTCAAATAAAGAAGTGTCATATTCCCTTTCTTCATATACATGAAGATAATAATGACAGAAATGTCCATCACATTCATAATCATGTACAATATTAGCAGGTATAATATATAAGTGGTTAGGAGTTAAAACATATTTCTTGTTGTTCATGACAATCCTTGCGGAACCTTCCGTAACAAGATATATTCTGGAAAAAGGACTTTGTACGTTTTTCCAATTCCAGTCGGCATTATGAACAGCATATCCTACATTTAATGTCAATAAATTAATCTTATCAAGTGATATATTCATAAGATGTGATTTTTATAACACAACCCTTTTTATTTATGCAGCAAAGTTATAAAAAACTTTGAACTAATTGAATGAATCTTTAAACATTTTTAGTAACTTTGTAATGTTATATATAAATAAGTGTGATTACACAAATTAATAATTAAAGAGACCATAAAACATGAAAGAATCAGTTCATGCAAACAATATAACTCCTTTTATAGATACAAAAAATAGTATTATCTGTTTTGATGCTGACGACACCTTATGGGATGATCAGATATATTATAATAAAGTAGAACATGAATGGACACAATTAATGAAAGATTATGGGGATGAGAAATTCTTACATGATGAACTATATAAGACAGAAACGAAAAATATGCCTATAACCGGATATGGGCCAAAAGCATATTGTCTTTCTGTTATTGAAACCTCTTTAAAAGTATCCGACAATAATATATCTGGAGAAAAGATCAAACAAATTTATGATTTAACGACAAGTATTCTGATTAACTCTACAACACCACTTGATGGTGTAAAAGAGACATTAGAAGAGCTATCAAAAAAGTTCAAACTGATTTGTCTCACTAAAGGAGAAATATTGGATCAAGAACACAAATTAAAAAAATCAGGTCTAAAACAATATTTCCAACATCTGGAGATTGTTTCAGAAAAAAAAGAATGTACATATCTGAATATCTGCAATTTGAACGGAGTAAATCCAAATGACTTAGTCATGGTTGGGAACTCATTTAAATCAGACATCGATCCAGTGCTGAAAATCGGTGGATGGGGAATATATGTTCCACACAAAACAATGTGGGCATACGAAAAAACTCAAGAATACAAACATGATAAATTAATCGAAATAAACAATTTCAGTTCTATTTTAGATTTAATAAAACAATAAAACATGGCTTTTATTTTCAATTGTTCACATGAAATGGCATTAGCCGCCAATAAAAGTGAATATACACCACCTAAAATCGTAAAAAGAATGGAAGAAGATCTGAAAGATCTGTCCAGTCTTTTAAATAAAAATGTAATAGATAAAGATATCACAGTATGGGGATGGAATAAAGCCATTAAACAACAACTTATAAAAAGGGGGTATGATTCCACCCATATGCCTACAGATGAACAGATTGAAAGCATAAGATACTATGCATCACGCAAATATGCATCGATATACAGAAACAAATTAGAAATAGAACAATATCAAGATACCTTTGTCGATAATGAAATGAAATTCATTACAGACATTAACAAGTTAGAATGCTCAGAAGGCACATATATAACTAAAACACCATGGTCATCAAGTGGACGTGGAATAAAGATTGTAAACAACAAAGACTTCCCTTCCCCTCCATTCCTTTTAGATAAATTCTATAATAAAGTGGTTGATTTTGCATTCGAATACAAAGTCACAGATATAGATGTAGAATATATCGGGATCTCTGTATTCAAAGCATCAACGGATGGAAAATATGAATATAATTATGTATTGCCACAAACAGAACTAAAGAATATAATCATACAACAAGGTGTTAATGAGCAAATTATTGATTATTTACAAGAACTACATAAAACCTTACTTAAGAAGGAACTTATTGGAAAATACAAAGGTATTGTAGGGATAGATATGATGGTTGTAAATGAATCTGATACAATAAAAATACATCCCTGCTTAGAATTAAATCTTAGAATGAATATGGGAGTTCTTGCAATAATGCTATATAAACAGTATGGTTGTAATTCATTTGCATGTATTGGAAATCCAAATGGATTTCAAGCCATACTTGATAAAAATCAGTTTTACATTAAATATAATAAAAGCTGAGAAAGTCACAATTAATCATTAAAACTTATAATAGATAACTATACTCGTTTCCAGTGTTTTTTCATTTCCATGGGTTACAATACCCATGAGAATACAGCTGTGCGGTACTAACCCGACTGTGACCTCACCGGAAACAGGCATAAAAAAAAGGACTGCAAGAATCTTTCCGAAACTTGCAGTCCAGTATGCTAAAAAAGGCGGCGACCTACTCTCCCACATTGCGGTGCAGTACCATCGGCGCGCTTGGGCTTAACTTCTCTGTTCGGGATGGGAAGAGGTGGAACCCCAAGGCTATAGCCACCTGATATCTCTTTTACATCATGTACATCATTACAAACATACACGACGTTGTACGTCTGACATCAGTGACAGGAAAAGAAAAGCAATCGGAATCCGAAAGCTCAAGGAACACGCCTCACGGCATGACAAAGCTGACGGGCAATTAGTACTGCTCGGCTTTAACGTCACCATCTTTACACCTGCAGCCTATCAACGTCGTAGTCTACAACGACCCTGTGAGATCTAATCTTGCGGCCGGCTTCGCGCTTAGATGCATTCAGCGCTTATCCGATCCAAACTTAGCTACCCAGCAGTGCACCTGGCGGCACAACTGGCAGACCAGAGGTCTGTCCGGCACGGTCCTCTCGTACTAGTGCCAGAGCCGCGCAAATCTCATGCGCCCACGATAGATAGAGACCGAACTGTCTCAC
>JAGABW010000044.1 GCA_017614465.1 Bacteroidaceae bacterium
CGATCCTATCGCAATCACTGGTCTGCCTAATGTATTAAAACAAAGCGGAACAAAAATCAATCTGTCCAACCCACAGATATATCTGAAAATCAACAACATCCTAAGTGATTACAACATATATGCGCAGGCTGGTCTGGATTTGACATCAACCAAAGAAGGCAAGCAAAAAACTTATTCGCTCGACGACCGATCATTCAAGATCTTCGATGAGAACAACCTACTTGTAATGTCACCAAAAACTCCAGAGTTCTATTATCCTGGTTATGAAGATGCTACACACATAGGATTCAAAGCATTAAGTAACGTTTTGGATTCTGGAGAAGGTATTCCTGAATCTATAGATGTAACAATCAGCAACCCAGGTATTCCAGAGCAGAAGATTACTGATTTTGAACTTGGAACAGAACTTGGAAGTGTAAAAGGTGAATATCTGTTATATGCGCCATTGAGCCTGACAGATGAAAGTCAGATTGTATATACTGACACCATAACAGGATGGAATGACGAAGATGTTGATGGTATCATAATCAGCAAATTAACTCCAATGTTTAACATCTCTTCAGATGTTCCATGCGAGATTGAATTACAAATCAACCCAATAGTTGTTGAAAACGGCGAATCTGTAATCAACAAAGATATCATCGGAAGCACAATCGTTGAAATCGGCAGTGAGGGAGTATATAAGGAAATCGAAATAGAAGGCAAAATCGAACACCTTGACGGAATATTCTTTAAGGCTATAATCAAAGGCAAAGAAGAAAAGACACTCACACCAGACATGAACATCACTTTAGAGAACCTAAAGGCTAAAGTTACAGGTAGTTATATAAAGAAACTTTAAATCGCACATTATTATGAAAAATTATATCGCCACAATCGTTTTATTAGCTCTGTGCATTCCTATTAAGGCACAGAATACTAATTCCGGATATTTCACCGACGGATACCTATATCGCCATGAGCTAAACCCTGCCTTTGCTAATTCACAAGGATATGCGTCTATGATTGGAATGGGTAACATAAACGTAAAGATGAACAGTAATTTGAGAACCGACGATATTCTGTATAACATAAACGGGGAGACCACCACTTTCTTGAATCCAGGAGTAAGTTCATCTGAATTTCTTAATGACATCAAAGACATAAGCAAGATTAATACCAATGCAAGATTAGACATTATCTCAGTAGGATTCAAAGGGATGGGCGGTTATAATAATATCGGGATAAACACAAGAACCGACATCAACACCAGAATACCTAAAAGCATATTTGTATTGGCAAAGGAAGGTCCTCAGAATCAAGAATATGACATCAGTGATTTCAGTGCCGACGCATCTGTTTATGCAGAACTTGTCCTTGGACATTCACATAAGCTAAATGACAAATTAAGGATTGGTGCCAACATGAAATTCCTTGTCGGTGTAGCTAACATAAGTGCAAAATTCAACAAAGCAAAAATCATCTTAGACCAAGATGCATTCCAAGCCGTCACAAATGCCGAGATACATTCAAGTGTCAAGGGACTCACATACGAAACAGAAATAAAGGAACGCGGTCCTGAAGGCAACAAGACAGAGCACGAATATGTCACAGGTGCAGACATCGACAATTTCAAGCCTAACGGATTTGGATTGGCATTCGACTTGGGTGCAGAATATAAGATAAACGACAGCTGGACTGTCAGCGCCGCCCTTCTTGACCTCGGTTACATCAGATGGAGCACAGACATGGTGGCTTCAACTAATGGAGACAGACATTTCACTACCGACAAATATATCTTCAACACTGATAAAGAAGCCGACAACAGTTTCGAGAACGAATCAGACAGATTATTGGAAGGATTGGCTGCTTTATACGAATTACAGGACAACGGAGACCGCGGAGCACGTTCTACAGGAATAGGAGCAACTATGAATATTGGAGTTGAATACACTCTGCCTTCATATAACAAGTTGAAATTCGGTTTGTTAAACACATCTCACTTTAAGAAGAATTATTCATGGACAGAGTTTCGTCTGTCAGCCAATTGTGCACCTACAAACATCTTCTCAGTCACTGCAAACGTGGCAGCAGGTACATTCGGCACATCATTCGGCTGGCTTATGAATTTCCATCCTAACGGATTCAACATCTACGCCGGCATGGACCACACATTAGGTTCGTTGGCAAAGCAAGGACTTCCACTAAGCGGAAGAGCACACGTAAACTTGGGTATAAACTTCCCATTTTAAGCTGACATATCAGACAAATATACAAAAAAGACATCCACTTCCCAATGCACGGACAAGTGGATGTCTTTTGGTATTTTTTCAGTCATCATATTCAGTTTTTTTCACAGGTTGAGACGCTATAATTATTTCTTATAAATAATTTATAAGAAAAGAATTATAAACACAGAATAAAACACCCCATACATTACAAAGAGATTGAAAAAAGTCATATCTTCATACTTTTTTAAACATTTCAAGCAAACTTTTCGATTGTTTCATGGAAAAATTGTAAC
>JAGABW010000045.1 GCA_017614465.1 Bacteroidaceae bacterium
ACACAAAGCGCAATTGTTCAATCATATATTTTTTTCGGCTGCTTCGATTAGTAAACTATAGAGTTGGTTTACACGAAGCAGCCTTTTATTTCCAAGTATGAACAATTGCTTTCTTGCCCTTGTTATTGCCACATTCAATTTTCTGTCAACAAGAAGATCACCCAGACATACTATATTCGAAAGGATGTCCAGTTCATACGGACGTGTTATCGTAGTGCCATAGATAATTATATCACGCTGCGAACCTTGATAACGTTCAACTGTATCAATCATCATGTCGTTTACTTGTTCCCCAAGACTTGTCACGGAAGACAATGCTGTGCGCACAGCGGCAATCTGACGGCGGAACGGCACGATAATGCCGATTTGGGTGATAGGATCAAATTCAATACCATTCTTGGCATGCAATTCTATAAGTTTCTCCACTATATCAGCAATCACATCTGCCTCGTATTGATTCAATTTTGGTTGACGTTCCGTAACTGGAGGTAAAGGAATGTCAATAAAGCCAATTCGGGTGGTTGCAATAAAAGAATCGGCCTCGTCATATATCTTATACGGAAGTTCTTCTGTCTGATGTTTCACTGGTACTGCAACAAGTTTTTTCTCATAGAAATTCTCGTTTACAAACTCAGCTATCTCCGGATGCATACGTCCCTGATGATCAAGCATTGCTATAGGAGACACCTCACCCTCGTAACTACATCTCGAAGCCCTGTCATATAATCTCTCGAAAAGTGAATTTCTGCAATTGGTCAGTCCGATATCATGAAGTATGGACGACTTAACCACACTGCTGCTTTCATCCTGTACAACCACTGCCGGCAGTTGTTTGTGGTCGCCAATCATTATGAATTTATTTACCTGAGTCAGCAGTCCGATTATCTGCGGTTCGAGTATTTGCGATGCCTCATCAATAATTGTGACATCGAATGAACGCAATTTGAAGATATCAGCATGGCTTACCATTGAATTAACGGTACTTACTACTACAGGGACATCCATGAGGGCCTTGCGCACTTCATTTCTGTTATTATTTTCTTTAACAACATTATTAAGCAGATGTGTTCTGTATAATGGAGAGCATGACAATTCCCTTCCGATACGTATATAATCACAATCCAACTGTTCACAGATTTCGTCAACAGCCCTGTTGGTATATGAAAGCAAGAGGACCGTCTGACCAGACGACAGAAATTCTTCAACCATTGAACGTAATGCCACCGAAGTCTTACCCGTTCCAGGAGGGCCCACAAGCAGAAAATAATCCTTTGCCTGTTTTGCTCGCAATACGATGTCATCAATATGAGAATTTATGTAATGCCTGTTAAGTGTCACAGCCTCATCAAACTGCGGTTTTCTTTGACATAGCAACAGGTCTTGCTTGTCTTGCGATGTCGAAGCAAACTTAACCAATGCCTGATATTGGCTACGAACGGCTGAATCCTGAAAATCATGTTCCACAGCATATGAGGCGTCCAATGGGAACAAGTCACCGTTAAGTTGAGGGAATTTAATCTGAAGCGTTATCGTATCGACATCCATTTCCTCAACACAGCATCTTATCACCTGTCTGTTGGCTACAGAATCGGTCTGATTATTTTTCTGATAAAGAATTACAGAATCCCCCACCCTGAAGTTTGGCATAGACTTGTCGGTTTCAGGAAGGACAAGTTGAATGGAATATATTGCAGGATTGCGAAGTATATTCATGATATGCAATCCAACCAGCATATCACCGTTTGATATCTTAGTCTGCTGATCGGCATTCCACAAGCTTGACATTCCTCTCGTTGACTCCACCCTTCCGTCACCGATCTTAGACAACACATGCTCTTTGGCTATGAATCTGACAAAGGTATAGAAATACTCTTTCATCAGTTCCGACTGATTCTGTATCACCTTCAGCTGACTCTCAATGCGTGGTCTTATGTATTGAAACCATAATTTATCACTGCAGTTATTTAGTCGCAGATCATCAGCAGTTACAGAGTCCAGGAGGTCTTTTGCCTTACCGTCTTTCAAGGCATATTCAAGCATGACTATTTTATTCCTAAGTGTCATCATACGATGCACCATTTCCCTTGCCGTGCGTTGTTCTTGCAGATACGGATACTTTGAATAAAGAAGATAACCGCCAACCGACGACTGTTTCACACCCAGATTCTGATACAATATTTCCTTATACAGAATCATCTGCATCACATGTTCGTCCTTTGCACATTTATGAAAATCATCCCATTTGCCCGATTTCAATTCGATTATGTTCTTCATGTCTCCCTGCAGGAAGTCGAATCGTCCTTGAACTCCCAGATTAGGGCAGAAGAATGTCGGCTCAAGTATCACATTACCTTCAGCTCCGATAAAATTAGGATCGGCATATAGTTTTTCAACCATACTCTTGATATTGACAAACTGCGATTTACACTCTTGGAAGAATGAAGCGTCAATACCGTTCTCACAAGTTGAAAATGCCAGCATATTGCCACGAAACGCCTTTCTTATCGACTCATTGTAATCGGTCGATGGGTTATTCACAAGATCATCAAGAAACTGATTCGCCACATTTCCGAGTAATATGGCGGCTGTGGTTTCATCTTGTTCAAATTTGGCAAGAAGATAATTCAATGCACTGTCACCATAAGGTTTTACACATCCGGTCAGTGAAGTTATATCGACTAAGAAGTCAGGTTCTATAATGATCAGTTCGGGACATATCCCCTGTTCTTTTATTTTATAATTTGCAACCGACAGTTGCATTCCTTCTGTAAGTCGGGACAAAGCATCGATAGTCTGTTCGTTCTGATTACATATAAGTCGCAGAGGTTCTTCATGAGGGAAATCCTTCACATTAACCATCACTACATCTTCCTGAATGGAGGATACCACGCATCTCAATGCGCGCTGACTTTTTAATTCCGACAATACAGAGATGTCAGAAGTGATGTTCTTTCGGTCTTGTTTATGTGATACAGATTTCAAGGCTGC
>JAGABW010000046.1 GCA_017614465.1 Bacteroidaceae bacterium
ATTACAGAACGAGTGCTAAAGCATGGTATGTATGCTGGAATGGTGATATTGTAAATAACCTTCAAAATCTATTTTTAAGAATTGTACGGGAAAATAGACATTCAGTATATGTTGATAGTCCCGACCATTCAATAGTGAAATTTATAGAAAAATTTGGTGGTAAAATTTATAAAAAAACAAAAAAAGTAAAAAGATGAAGAAAATTTTGTGTATATTATTTGTGGCATTCACGATATACGTATTACTCATTGGTGCTGCGTTTGCATATGTTTACTATAAAACATCATTTTTTGATGTAGAGCGCACTATAAAATATTATAGTAATGATAAATGCACAGTGACACAAGTAGAAAGTAGGAGTTTTGGAGATTATTGGATGGATTTTTATTATGGTCGATTACAATACGATGAAATAAATCAAGATCGTTGTTTCATACATTGCGAAATAAGAGGGGGCTTTGATGGAACTATAGATGGATATATATATTTTAATAACGATTCTATTTTGATATATCCATCAGAAGGGGCATTCTATAAAATTAATTGCAATGAAGATAAATTATTTTTAAAGGAAAGAGATTACGAAATTGAAAGTTATCCGAATGTAATAAGATTTGTTGCTCCTGATGTTGAAGAGGCTAACAATAATGGAATAGAAATAGTTGTCCTACCACCCCAAAAAGTGAAAAGAATATTTAATGTTACAGACAAGAGTAATGTATGCGACTTTTATAGTTCCCATTTAGGTGAGAAACCCGAAGACACATTGGGCTTTTAAGTGTTATTATTATCGAAATATAAAACATATAAAATCCATTATTCAGATTGCGAACAAATGGAATACTCCCCTTGAAAAATAATAATAGAAGATATTATAATAAGATTTCCCCACAAACTTGTACAACCAATATAAATGTTGTACCTTTGTGTAATAAAAACGTGTTTTTGAATGATGAATCTCGGTGATGACACTGCACATGTAACTTTATTGCAGTCATGCATAGGCTTATTGTATATTCGATAAATAAGTCATGATGAATTACGAAGAACTTATCTAACAGATTAAAAGTATTAAAGATGCATTAGAGTGAGTTTATAAACTTCATAAAGTGAAACCAATAATGAAAAAAATATTATACATATTATTGATTATTGTATTTATAACATCATGTACTTCAAATAATTCATCAAATGAAACCTATGAAGATACTCGTTTTGAGGAAATGATGTATGAATTCTACCAAAATCATTTAAGATATCCGAGAAGTTCGAGTGATTACTGTAGAATGGTATATGTATATGATAGTTTAAATGATTTTGATTTCGCCCGTTTAATGTCAGAAATACCTACTGCGAAACTAGAGTCATATAACAGATATAATCAATTTATGGATTCTGTGCACATAGCTCTCGACGGGATTTATGGTACTGGATCTCCCTATTTTTCATGGCAGCTCTTTTATAGGAATATGTCTGATGATGACATGGAATATACGAATGGCAAGATCATATACCACAACCAAGATGATGGATGTACATACTATGCCTACGATATGATGAATAGTATAAATGACTGGATTTTGAATAAAAAATCATTAGAAGATTTTGATGTACATAAGATGATAAGGACAAAAGAATTCCTTTGTTTTAGGATGTGTAGCAAGGATTCAGTATTTATAAAATTCCCCAAAAAAGTATTTAATAAATATAAAGCTCAAAAAGATGTGTGGAATATGGTTGATTCGGTGACAATGTCTATACAAGACAGGATGCCTCATAAACGCCTTCTTAAATATGGAATCAGGTATCATCGTAATGGAAAGATAGAACCTATAGATAACAGAAGAAAGTTGCCGCAAGAGATTGTTAACTGCAAGCCACTTCTTCATTACATGGATTCATGTATCAATATCGATAATAGAGTGGAGTTCGTTCAATTTTATTTTGTTAAGAGGTTCTGTGATGAGTAAAAACGTTGTAGGGTTGTATATGAATGTGGTTGGATTTATCAATTAAAACAAATAATCTGTCTATGAAGTACTTATATATATTATTATTGATGACATTAGTCGGATGTTCTTACGACTATGATTATGAGTTAGACAACCTGTCTAATAAACAGATATCATTCAAGGAATTACCCGATTCGGTAAAGACTTATATTATAAAGAATAATGTGGCAGACTATTCAAACGACCTTTTAGTTGTCAATCCCAAAGAACGCTTAGATTATAGATTTGTCGATGTTGTGACTAATTATATTGATGTTCATTTTTTATGTAAGTATGTCAAAAGTTATACAACGTGTAAGTATATTAGTACCCGGTATGGAGGTAGGTACTTTGATAGTTATAGATTGGTTGATTTAAAAAACAATCTAATATACAGAATTCAACTTAGTCATACACATCCATATATAATATTTCACAACAGATTATATATTATTACTGATCGTGATAGTATTTATGATGCCTCTGATTATTATAAGGCAAAATACATGGAATATCAATTAAAATAGAAAAGTATAATAACTATGAAGTATTTATATATATTAATGCCATTATTGTTCATTTCGTGTGTTTCAAAAGAAAACTACGACAATAAGATGAGTGATGACGATATAAGTTGGATAAATCATTATTATGTAGGTAACACGATCTATTATGAATCAAATCGAGGAAATATAGATACAATGGTGGTAACAGAACTAAAAATACAATATGAAAAGACAAAAACCTTATTTGATTATGACAGAAGCCATTATTGTACATATGCAAATGCTCGAATGGAGTTAAAGCATTTAGGAGAATTAAAGGAAATATGGTTCTCAATCAGACGAATTAATGCCCATGAACCTTTAATAGGTGATATGGATTTCTGTGGATGGAGTCAACCTAATTTAAGGTCGTTTGTGATAGAAACCACATCATGTGTTGTAAATAACAAGAAATATGATAATTGTTTACTCTTAGATACAGAGGATTTGTTAATGAGAAATAACAACGAAAGCATAATTGATTTAAAAACCGTAGTGTGGAATAAAGAATTAGGTGTGCTTCAGTATACATTAAAAGATAGTGTGGTATATACAATGAAGGGATTATAACCGATAACTGTATTGATGATAGAGTTTGTCTATTTAAAACATAATCCTTAATTTTTAATTAAATAATACAAATACTCCCTCATTTTTATATGAACAAAAAAAGGAAGATTTCGTGTGAAATCTTCCTTATGGGGTGGGTAAGCTACCTACATCGCACCGCTACAACCTGCTACCTTTGCTGCGATCAAGCCCTGGAGGATTTACAGGGAGCTGGTCGTATAGGACTTACCCATATTATGATATTTGCATAGAGCAAACACATATGTTGCCGTTTTCGGTTTGCAAAGTTAATCATAAAATTATAAACAGCAAGAAAAAAATGATTTTTTTTATGTTGAATTCATAAATTGTGCCCTGAGTGCAGATAAATCATAAAAAAATACTATCTTTGCATAATGTTTGAATATAATATACTTGGGAATAAAAATGGAGGAACTGACAACTGGATTATTTAAGGATGCTTTAGAGAACTTAAATTATTATTGGATTATTTTATTGATGGCAATCGAGAGTTCCTTTATACCGTTCCCTTCTGAGGTGGTGATGATTCCGGCAGCATATATGGCATGTGCTGAGGGGGAGATGTCTATACCGATGATTATTCTGTGTGGAACTTTGGGAGCACTTATCGGTGCACTGGTGAATTACGGACTCTCATTATGGCTCGGACGTCCTATCGTATATAGATTTGCCAATAGTCGAATAGGGCACATGTGTCTTATTGATCAGCAAAAAGTGGAAAAAGCTGAAAGCTATTTCGATAAGCATGGAGCTTTATCAACATTGATAGGAAGAATGATTCCTGCCATACGACAACTCATCAGTATCCCTGCAGGACTCGCAAGAATGAATATCGGACGATTTATCCTATACACAAGTATCGGTGCTGCTACATGGAACGCCATACTTGTCGGAATCGGATATGCATGTCATAAGGCGGTTGATAAAGACACGCTGATTGCAACTATACAGCACTACAGCCATATCATAGGTTATTCTGCAATAATCTTGTGTGTAATTGTCCTTGTTTATTTGATAATTCAAGGAACAAAGAAAAAATCATCAACAGTGGTTACTGATGATAATAACGAAAGAAAATAATAAAGAATAAAAATACAATATAGATAATGTTTGAAAATTTAAGCGAACGACTCGAACGGTCGTTTAAGATTCTGAAAGGTGAGGGCAAGATTACCGAAATCAATGTTGCCGAGACTCTCAAAGATGTACGTAAGGCTTTGCTCGAAGCCGACGTAAACTATAAGGTGGCTAAGAACTTTACTGATACAGTTAAACAAAAGGCTCTTGGACAAAATGTGCTGACAGCAGTCAAACCAAGCCAGTTGATGGTTAAGATTGTTCACGACGAACTGGCTGATCTGATGGGCGGACAGGCTACCGAACTGAATCTTGAAGGACATCCAACAGTCATCCTCATGGCGGGTCTTAATGGTGCCGGAAAGACTACAATGTCTGGTAAGTTGGCATCGCTGCTGAAGAATCAGAAACATAAACGTCCACTTCTTGCTGCATGTGACACATTCCGTCCTGCTGCGATGGAACAATTACGTGTTTTGGCAGAGCAAATTGAAGTTCCTATTCATATCGAACTTGGAGCCACTGACCCTGTTCAGGTTGCACTTAATGCCATTCAGGAAGCTAAGGCAAAGGGTTTTGATACAGTTATTGTCGATACCGCCGGTCGTCAGTCTATTGACGAAGAACTGATGCTTCAGATCCAACAGATCAAGTCGGCTATTAATCCTCACGAAACCCTCCTTGTCGTTGATGCAATGACAGGACAGGATGCTGTTAATACAGCTAAGATTTTCAACGAACAACTGGAAATCGACGGTGTGATCCTTACAAAACTTGATGGTGATACACGAGGCGGTGCTGCATTGTCTATTCGTACTGTTGTAGATAAACCAATCAAGTTTGTCGGAACAGGTGAGAAAATGGATGCTCTTGATGTGTTCCACCCTGATCGTATGGCTGACCGTATTCTTGGAATGGGTGATATCGTGAGCTTGGTTGAACGTGCTCAACAGCAATTCGATGAAGAAGAGGCTAAACGCATTCAGAAGAAGATTGCAAAGAACAAATTCGACTATAACGACTTCTATGGTCAGATTCAGCAAGTGAAGAAGATGGGAAACATCAAAGATCTTGCATCTATGATCCCTGGATTAGGCAAGCAGATTAAGGATATAGATATTGACGACAATGCCTTCAAGTCTGTTGAATCAATGATCGACTCAATGACTCCATACGAGCGTGAGCATCCGGATTGTCTCAATTTGAGCAGACGCATACGTATTGCAAAGGGTAGTGGAAACTCTATCGAAGAGGTTAACAGAATGACAAAGCAATTCGAGCAGATGAGAAAGGCTATGAAGCTGATGAGCGGTAATAAATTTGCTAATTTAGCAAGAAGCATGCAGCGTCGATTCTAAGACATTCATACAAAAATAATCTTTTATAAATAGAATAAATATGACATTAATTGATGGAAAGGCTGTGGCTAATGCCATAAAGGAAGAAATCGCACAAGAAGTTGCCGATATAGTCGCTCGCGGCGGAAAACGTCCGCATCTGGCAGCAATCCTTGTCGGTCATGACGGCGGAAGTGAGACTTATGTTAAGAATAAGGTTCTTGCATGTGAACAATGTGGGTTTACAAGTACTCTCATCCGATTTGAAGACGATGTGACAGAAGAAGAACTTCTCAGTCAGGTAGATAAACTCAATAACGATGATGATGTTGACGGATTTATCGTTCAGTTGCCATTGCCACGACATATCTCAGAACAAAAAGTGATCGAGGCTATCGATTACAGAAAAGATGTAGATGGCTTCCATCCAATCAATGTCGGACGTATGTCAATCGGTCTGCCTTGTTATATCAGTGCTACTCCTAACGGAATACTACAATTGCTTAAGTATTACAATATTGAAACAAGCGGAAAGAAATGTGTGGTTCTCGGAAGAAGTAATATCGTAGGTAAGCCAATGGCTCAGCTGATGATGCAGAAACGTTACCCTGGTGATGCAACTGTGACTGTATGTCATAGTCACACTCCAAACATAAAAGAGGAATGTGCACAGGCCGATATTATTATCGCAGCTCTCGGCCAACCTGGATTTGTTACTGCCGATATGGTAAAACCAGGTGCTGTCATCATTGACGTTGGTACAACTCGTGTTCCTGATGCTACACGTAAGAGCGGTTTCCGTCTTTCTGGTGATGTAGATTTCGAAAATGTTGCAGAGAAATGTTCATATATCACTCCTGTACCAGGCGGTGTAGGTCCGATGACAATCTGCTCATTGATGAAGAATACACTTTCTGCAGGAAAGAAAGAATTCTACAAATAACCGATAAGGTCTAAATAATTCTCTTAAGTTTAACCTTTAATAAATTAATTATGATGAAGACAAAGTATTCTGGTACCCAGACTGAAAAGAATCTGGAAGCGGCTTTTGCTGGTGAGTCACAGGCTCGTAATAAATACACTTATTTTGCATCAAAAGCAAAAAAGGAAGGTTTTGAACAAATCGCTGCGTTGTTCCTTAAAACAGCAGACAACGAAAAGGAACATGCTAAGATGTGGTTTAAAGAACTTAATGGCATAGGTGATACCGCACAGAATCTTGCCGACGCTGCTGATGGCGAGAATTATGAATGGACTGACATGTATGAAGGTTTTGCAAAGACTGCCGACGAGGAAGGATTTCCAGAACTTGCACGTAAGTTCCGTTTGGTTGCTGCCATTGAGAAGCATCATGAAGAACGTTATCGTGCTTTATTGAAGAATGTAGAGATGGCACAGGTGTTCGCTAAGAGCGAAGTGAAAGTTTGGGAATGCCGTAACTGCGGACATATCATTGTCGGTACTGAGGCTCCTGAAATCTGTCCTACATGTGCTCATCCTAAGGCTTATTTTGAAATCCACGCAGAAAACTATTAATAAAGGCTTTTTCTTATAAGAACCAGCGTTGACTGATTCATCGTATGACGATCCTACATGATGTCATTTTAGCTAAAGAGCGTATGGCTGTTTTCTCTTATAAGATATATTGAAAACTTTATTCTGATAGATTTTATCCGAGTGAAATAATATTAACGCCCCAATTTCCAGATGATGGAGTTGGGGCATTTTTATGTATTTGGATCATAATAACAAAAAACCGGATTATATCCGTTGCGATATAACCCGGTTCTTGGATTGTTATTTATGGAGAAATTTAATCTTCGCTTAAGTTGATTGCGTATGTAGCAGTCTTTCCTGATGGATACTTACCCCAGATAAACAATGAGTTTGTTTCAGATTTTGATGCTTCTTTCAAAACAGACTCTAAATCGTCAACAGTTCTGATGTCTTGATTGTTAACCTTCAATATAATGAAATCAGGCTGTACTCCATTTTGTTTCAACAAACCATTTGACAGAGATACCACTTGTACACCCTTTGTGAGATTAAGTGTTTTCTTCATGTCGTCAGAAAGTGGTTTGAACTCAGCACCGAGGATATCGAGCTTGACTGCCTTTTGTACAACTGTGTTGCCTTTGTAGTTGAGCAGAGTCAATCCGAATGACTTTGTCTTCTTGTCGCGGATTACGCCAAGCACAACTTTCTCACCTGGACGGTATTGAGCAATTGTTTCCTGAAGTTCTGTCATCTTAGACACCTTCTTGCCGTTAACAGAGATGATGATGTCGCCTTCCTGAATTCCAGCTTGTTTTGCAGCACCGTCGCTTGCTACTTCTGCAACATAGACACCTTCGTTAGTTCCGAAATCCTTGTTGTATTTAGGATCTTTCTGTTTCTCGGCATCAATATATTTGTGAAGGTCTGTACCGCTAATTCCGATTAGAGCACGTTGTACAGTTCCATATTCCTTAAGGTCTGTTACAACCTTCTTCATGATAGTTGTAGGAATTGCGAATCCGTAACCAGTGAAGTTTCCTGTCTGGCTGTAGATTGCAGAGTTGATACCAACCAGTTCTCCACGTGCATTAACGAGCGCACCACCACTGTTACCAGCGTTGATAGCTGCATCGGTCTGGATATATGATGAGATCTCATTTCCAGCAGATGAACGTTCAGAGATGTTTCTTGCCTTAGCACTGACGATACCAGCTGTTACAGTCGATGTGAGGTTGAATGGATTTCCAACTGCGAGCACCCATTCGCCGACTTTCAGATTGTCGCTGTCGCCAATTGTGAGTGTAGGAAGGTCTGTAGCATCAATCTTCAGCAAAGCAAGGTCTGTGCTTGGATCAAGTCCGATAACCTTTGCAGAGAATTCACGGTTGTCATTAAGAGTGATTGTGATTTCTGTAGCTTTTTCAACCACGTGATTGTTTGTTACGATATAACCGTCTGAAGAGATGATAACACCGCTACCGCTGCCATATTGTTTTGGTGTCTGAATCTGCTGGCGTTTGCGTCCACCGTTTCCACGTCCGAAGAAATCACCGAAGAAGTCTTCAAACGGATCGTAGTATTCACGAGTCTGTATCTGTCCTTCAATACCCACCTTAATATACACAACGGCGTTACAAGCCATTTCTGCTGCACCAGTAAGGTCAATATGTTGTTGCGGTGTGGCATTAATGTTGGACGTGTGAATGAACGAAGCATCACTTTCTTGCACTTTACCGCAGATCTCATCTTTTTCAATGTCGTTTCGCGTAAAATCTCCTTTTGCCAAAGAAAGAGCGAAAGCACCAGTCAAACCAGAAACCATAGCCACCAAAGCTATTGTTCCATAAAATCGTTTAGTTGTCTGTCTCATAATATCTTTCTATTTTAAATGTTAAGAGAGTTTGTTAATTTAACTTTGTTATTATCGCGTTTTAATTATTAGTTTATTAAATCGATGCCAAAAATACAGCATAGTTTAATCCTTTCAAAACATTTAGCGGATTTTATGCGTGTATTTGATAATGTTTAACTATCTTTCAACATTCGTTAACAAAAATATTACTTAAAATTCACATTTGCCACTTCTTCGCATATGTTCACTATTGTCATTTGTGCTTTTTCCATGGATTGAATCACACAATATTCATATGGACCATGAAAATTAAGTCCTCCAGTGAATATATTCGGACATGTAAGCCCTCTGAATGAAAGTTGTGCACCGTCGGTTCCTCCACGTATCGCCTTTATCTGAGGTGTTACGCCTGCTTTTATCATTGCATTCTTGGCAATGTCAATCACATACATCATAGGCTTAACTTTTTCGCACATATTATAATATTGGTCTTTTAAGTCTAATTCTGCGGTGTTGTCGCCATACTTTGTATTGATTCTGTTCACGATATCTGTCACAACCTGTTTGCGGTTTTCAAATTTCTTACTGTCATGATCACGTATTATGATAGAGAGATCAGCCTGTTCACAACCGCCTTTTATACTTGTGAGGTGGTAGAATCCCTGATAGCCTTCTGTGGTCTCGGGTCTTTCGTCTTGTGGAAGCATCTGTACAATTTCTGTCGCTATGTTTCCTGCGTTTATCATTTTCCCTTTGGCATAGCCGGGGTGAACAGAACAGCCGTTGATATGAATCTTAGCATATGCTGCATTGAAATTCTCATACTCCAGCTCACCAACTTCGCCTCCGTCAACAGTGTATGCCCATTGACAGCCGAAACTCTCTACATCGAAAAGATCTGCACCTTTGCCGATTTCTTCATCGGGAGTGAAGGCAATGCGGATTTTTCCGTGCTTTATCTCCGGATGCTCCATAAGATATATCATTGCCTGAATAATCTCAGAAACACCAGCCTTGTCGTCTGCACCAAGTAAGGTGTGTCCGTCAGTGACTATGATGTCTTCGCCAATATGGTTGAGCAGTTCTGGGAACTTCGTCGGTGATAATACCATGTCCTTACTCAGTTTTATGTCTCCACCTTTGTATCCCTTGATGATTCTTGGTCTGACATCTTTGCCCGAGCAGTCGGGACTTGTGTCCATATGAGATATAAAACCGATAGTCGGTACTTCCTTATTTATATTAGAGGGTAGGGTGGCATATAAATATCCGTTTTTGTCCAGTTTCACCTCTTCCAGTCCGATTTTTGTCAGTTCCTCATAAAGAAATTGGGCAAAAATCATCTGTTTTTGTGTACTTGGGCAGTTCTTTCCGTCCTCATCCGACTGAGTGTCGAACCCCACATATTTAATGAAACGTTCAGTTAGATTCATCGTTTTTTACCTGTTTTATTGTGTTATAGACGCAAAGTTACAATTTTTTTGCAAAAAAACCGGAAAAACTATTGTCTATTTAATATTTTTGCTTACCTTTGCACTCGCTTTTGGAAAACAAAAGTTTACATGGTGGATGTAGTTCAGTTGGTTAGAGCGTCAGATTGTGGTTCTGAATGTCGTGGGTTCGAGTCCCACCCTCCACCCAGAGAAGTGAATCGTTTTTAAAATGGTTCACTTTTTTCTTTTTCATATATTGGATCAGATAATGTTGGTCTGGCTTATAGATTTTTATTATCTTTGCAGAGAATAACGATACAGAAACTTAAATCATCGAGACAGTTAATCATTCGGAAATGAATCAGTGGCAGGAAATACAGGAAATATATTTCTCAAGTATGACATTAAAGGAGAAATATAGCTTTTTTTATTCTTTGATGCATCGTCAGTGTACTGAGATGGTAAAGGACATGACTGCCGATTATACCGATTTCTTCTCCCGACTTCAGGCTGTCTGCCGTTCAACCCAATATCCTTTATATAATATAGACCGCTTCAGATGGAGAGCCCGTAAGGTGATGACGGATGAAATAGATGCTGATGAAAGTGATTATCTTCAGGATATAGATGATTTTGCAAATGCCTTCGCCCATTTCACTCAATCTCAAATCCCACAGCGGTTGATTGATGACATAAGGGCAAGACGTGCAGCCTTGAAATCTGTATCACATAAACAAGACCGAAAGAACATCACTTCTGACATCTCTGTATTGTCGGAATTAAAAAGTCAGCGCGCATTGAGATGCGTGGTATCCTCCATTCAGGAAGATGTAGTGATGGTTAATGTG
>JAGABW010000047.1 GCA_017614465.1 Bacteroidaceae bacterium
AATATAAAGTTATCAAAAAAGGAAACGGAAAGATTCCTACATTAGACGATAACGTAAGAGTTAATTACGAAGGATCATTTATTGATGGAACTGTATTTGATAGCTCATATAAACGTAGCGAATCAACTGTATTCGGTGTGAAGAATGTAATCAAAGGATGGGTTGAAGCTCTCACAATCATGCCTGTAGGTTCAGAGTGGGAATTATACATTCCATATCAATTAGGATACGGAGAAGGAGGGAACTCTGGTATTCCAGCATACTCAGTATTGAAGTTCAAAATCGAATTATTAAACATCGAATAATACATAGTTAACTGTAAAAATAAGGGGATTCATTGATGTTACAATGAATCCCCTTATTTTGCGTTTACATGCCATTCTGTTACATATTTATCTCGTATTGAATCAACTAAGCCATATAGAGGCTAAAAAGCGATTGAGAGTATGTTACGCCGTTTCGGGCGATTTCATCGGAAAATTCTCCCCTTGAAAAAGCATATAAGTCCATAAAACACGAACATAGGCCCTTAGAATATTGATTTTTGTTTCATTTTCATTAATGTTTCAATCATTGCCGATATTTCATTTATCATGATTAGAATAATAGAAAAATAAATTATAACTTTGCATTAGATAAAAAAACAAGAAATTATCATCATTGCAAAAAATTTTCATCAAAGTAATTTGCGGGACCACTTGTGAAAGCATGTCCCGCATTGTTTTTTTATTTAATAAGCAAGTTGTAATTATTATTAAACAGTTATATATTTAATAATAGAGAAAGATTTACAAGAAGTGTTACTTAACCATCAAGAACTTTGCAGCAACACCATTATTACCGTTCTTATCAGCTGCCAACACATAATACACTCCAGAAGGCAAACGTTTACCGTCAGATGTTCTGGCGTTCCATGTGTATTCACCACCTACAGATGTTCCCTGATTTACGAGATATCCGGCTGCATTCACGATTTTGACATCTGTTGATTCTACAAGACCTGTAATAACTACTGGACCATCATAATCAGGACGTACGGGATTTGGATATACACGTACATTATTCTCGTCTAATTCCAATTCAGGTTCAGTAGAAGAACCACGATAGGAAACGAGTCCTTCATATGTAGCTATAAACACCTCACCTGTATGACCATCAATAGAAATTGAGAATATCTGGTCGCTTATCAAAGGACTATTATCAGATGTAAAATGTTCGATGATTTCGGTACCATCCGCACTTGTCAGGTACACACCATTATTTGCAGTTCCAAACCACTTTCTATTTCCGCCATCGTAAGCGATACAAGTGATTTGTACTCCATTCAACAGATAGTCGGCATAATTAGTACCATCATTTCTTGGAACCTTGACTTGATTAAAATTAAAGTCGGAATTAAATACAGTTTCAGGATTCTTAGTCATAAAAGGTCCCACATCAGTACCAATCCATATTGAGCCATCTCTATCCTCTGTTATACAATTAACGAGAACAGGAGTATAAACGATTCCATCTTGGTTTCTTATTGTAGATATGAATCTGTGTTTATCATCGGTTTCCTTATTCAATGTACCATTATTATTAAATATCAGCACACCTGCATTATGTTGCGATGTAGAGCGACGACTATTAATCCATGCCCATCCACGCTGATCAATCAAAACCTGGTCAAAAGTTGGATATTCCGCGATTTCATCGAAATAAAATGAAGTCCATTTACCATCTTTCTGTAGTACACGAACGATAGTTTCACTTTGGTTATTCAACATCCAGAGATTTCCGTCCTTATCATACGAAAGACCAGTCACACGTACATAGTAATCTGCATAAGGGTCATCTGGTAGGATTGATGCCAGTGGAGAGTTCTTTTGGTTATACAGTTCCTTGAACTTACCGTCATTGAATTCCAACAATCCGACACACGCAGCAGAAGCATAGAAATGTTCAGGTTTATTAGGATCCTGCACCACATCGGTTACGTTATAATACATACCATCAATAGCACGTGAAATAGGTCCGTCTTCATCGAACGAAGACCATTTACCATCTTTCAGTTGCATAATGGTACCTTTACGCTGTACTTCAGGATAGACAAAAGCACCACCAGTAAGAAGCATTCTATCGGACAGCATATTGATTTTATATGCATAGTTTCTACGAGGTCCGAACGGAGGTACTACGGAAGTAATAGAGAATTCAGATCCTGACAAGGTTGCCTTACATAAACCATTCTCAAATGAAGTAGCCCAATATTTATCGCCAGAATCAGCTATAAGATAACTAATACCTTTCTTTGGGTCGTATGACGTTAATTGCCCAACTTTATCAATACATAAAGTTTTATCTTCTTTTGTAAAGATAAAGAGTTTATCTCCTATTATATTCCAATCATGGATAATGTTAAGCCATACCAATTTATTATAAGTGAACTGTTGCTTATCAGTAATATCATATAATTCATATTTGGTATAACAATAAAAGTGTCCGTTGAAGTTTATTATCTTATCGAAGTCATTAGATTCAAATCCAGTCCAGTTATTTTTATCAAGAAGGTTTTTGGACAAGTCTCCATAGCACACATAGTTATTACATACAGCATATAATATACCTTCATCAACAGCAACACTGTTTACGCGGTGTCCCAGGTTAAGATAGTCGCGTACAACACGAGCCTTTACATCAAACACCACAATACCGGAATTGGTAGATATGTATAGATTTGTGCCATTAAGCAATACATCATTGATAGTTTTATCTTCCAATGTCTTTAATTGCAATTCAGGCATATTATAAACATATCCATGAGTATTCATCAAATCGATATTACCATCTTCATACACTATCACAAGTTCATTTGTTTCCTTACATGGCAATATATCATAGATGTTATTACCATTCAATAAATGAGCCTTGTCATATGTTTCAACACTTGTATCGTCCTTATCATAAGAATACAATCGTCCATCACAAAGGACAAAGACATAATTATTCAATCCAACAACTTTGTTTGCCTCATAATAAGAGGAATAGATTGTCCAATCGCCTATAGCAGCCTTAGTTTCTGTTTGAAAGAACAGGAAACCGACCAACAACATTGCGATATTCAGAAAACTAAACTTGTGAGTCATGGTCATATGGATTTTAAGTGAATACTATTGAAATACAATTTTTCATCAGCAAGATTTCAAGAACTCATCGAGTTTTGCCACCGCGCGCGCGCGGTGGCTTATAGTGTTCTTGATTTCATTTCCGAGTTCAGCAAATGTCTTGTCATATCCTTCCGGAACGAATATAGGATCATATCCGAAACCGCCGTCACCATGTTTTTCATGAGATATGACGCCATTTACCACGCCGTTAAAAGTGTAAGTCTGTCCTTGATAAATCAACGCAATAACAGTCATAAAATAAGCAGAGCGATCGTTTTTATCGCTTAGATTCTTCAGTAACAGTTTCATATTAGCTTCAGAATCGTGCTCATGATTATTATCATTTGCATATCGGGCAGATCTGACACCCGGTTCACCGTTCAAAGCAGAACAGATAAGGCCTGTATCATCAGCAAAACAGTCGTATCCGAATTTATCTTTGATATAACGTGCCTTCTGCAAAGCATTACCTTGTAATGTGTCAGCTGTTTCAGGGATATCATCATGACATCCGATATCATCAAGGCTTTTGATTTCAAATCTGTCGCCGATGATAGCACGTACTTCTTCCAGTTTATGGGCATTATTAGTTGCAAAGACTAACGTAGCTTTATTTTCAGATGAATTACAGTCCATTCTATATGAAGAGTATTAATAAGTCTTATTTCTTAAGAACGATGTTTACAATCTTCTTTGGAACAATGATTACTTTAGCCACAGTCCAACCCTCAAGATATTTTGCTGTTTGAGGATTATTCATGACTGCAGTTTCAATAGTTGCATTATCTGCATCAGCAGGGAATTCCATTGGGAATCGTGCCTTACCATTAAAGCTGATCATCATCTTAACAGAATCTTCTTTAAGATATTCCTCGTTGAATTCAGGCCATTCTGCATCACAAACAGAAGTTGAGTGTCCAAGAGTTTCATATAGTTCTTCACTTAAGTGAGGTGTAAATGGAGCAAGTAGTTTTACAAAGTCTTCCATAACCTTGCGATTCTTGCTCTTTAACTGAGACAACTCATTAAGACAAATCATAAATGCGGCAATAGAAGTATTATATGAGAAATTCTCAATATCTTCTGTGACCTTCTTAATCAACTTATGAATTGAACGTAACTCATCCTTGGTTGGCTCCTTGTCTTCCAAGTGCATATTACCTTCACGATCGAAGAAGAATCCCCACAATTTCTTAAGGAATCTGTGACATCCGTCAATACCGTTAGTATCCCAAGGCTTACTTTGTTCAACAGGTCCAAGGAACATCTCATACATACGTAAAGTGTCCGCACCGAATTTTTCGACGATATTATCTGGGTTAACGACATTGAACATTGACTTAGACATCTTTTCAATAGCCCATCCGCAGATATATTTACCATCTTCAAGTATAAATTCAGCATTGTTGAATTCAGGACGCCAGGCCTTGAATGCCTCGACATCAAGAATATCATTGCTTACAATATTAACGTCCACGTGAATAGGAGTAACGTCATATTGTTTGCTTAAGCCAAGACTCACAAATGTGTTTGTATCCTTGATACGATATACAAAGTTACTACGACCCTGAATCATACCTTGGTTAATGAGTTTCTTGAAAGGTTCCTCAGTTTTACTGATACCCAAGTCGAACAAGAACTTGTTCCAGAAACGGCTATAGATAAGGTGACCTGTTGCATGTTCGGTTCCACCGACATAAAGATCCACATTCTGCCAATAACCAACAGCATCAGAAGAAACGAGTTCTTTGTTGTTATGAGGATCCATATATCTCAGATAATAAGCAGAACTACCTGCAAATCCAGGCATTGTATAAAGTTCTATAGGGAATACTGTTTTATTGTCAATCAAAGAGTTATCGACAATCTTACGGTTGCTTTCATCCCAAGCCCATTGAGTTGCGTTTCCGAGAGGAGGTTCGCCTGTTTCTGTAGGAAGGAACTTGTCAACCTCTGGAAGTTCAATAGGAAGACATTCCTCTGGAATCATCATTGGCATTCCGTTTTTATAATAAACAGGGAATGGTTCTCCCCAATAACGTTGACGACTGAAAATAGCATCACGAAGGCGATAATTCACTTTCACACGTCCGATATTGTGTTCGCGAACATATTTCTTTGTAGCAGCGATAGCCTCCTTGATAGTAAGTCCGTTCAAACTGAAATCGATGTAAGGAGTAACACCTGGACGAGGAGAGTTGCATACGATACCTTCTTTTGCATCATAACTTTCTTCACTAACGTCGCATCCTTCAACCAATGGAATAATTGGCAAGTTGAAATGACGAGCAAAAGCATAGTCACGGCTATCATGAGCAGGCACAGCCATAATTGCACCAGTACCATATCCAGCCAAAACATAATCGCTGACCCAGATAGGATTCTTTTCTCCAGTAAACGGATTGATTGCATAACTACCAGTGAACACTCCGGTAACCTTCTTATCAATCATACGTTCACGTTCTGTGCGCTTCTTTACTTGATCCAGATAAGCCTGAACTTCAGCCTTTTGAGCCTCAGTTGTAACAACATCGACAAGTTCACTCTCAGGTGCGAGAACCATGAATGTAACACCAAACATTGTATCAGCACGAGTTGTGAAAATTGTGAAGTGTACATCACTATCTGCCACTTGGAATTCTACTTCTGTACCTTCAGAGCGTCCAATCCAGTTACGTTGAGTTTCTTTTATAGAATCCGACCACTGGATAGTCTCCAGGCCATCAAGTAATCGTTGAGAATAAGCACTTACACGAAGACACCATTGACGCATCTTTTGCTGAACGACAGGATATCCACCACGAACACTAACACCATCTACAACTTCGTCGTTTGCCAATACAGTACCCAATTTAGGACACCAGTTAACCATTGTTTCTCCAAGGAAAGCAATACGATAATTCATCAGCACATCACTTTGTTGCTTCTCATCCATTGCATTCCATTCGTCAGCGGTAATATTAATCTCCTCAGTTTGAGCGACATCTAATCCTTTAGAGCCATTTGCAGCCAGATAATCAATCAAAGACTGAATTGGAAGAGCCTTCTGCTGTTTGTTATCATAGTAAGAATTAAACATGCGCTGGAAAGCCCACTGAGTCCAATGATAATAAACTGGATCACAAGTACGTACCTCACGATTCCAGTCAAAACAGAATCCGATTTTATCCAACTGTTCGCGATAACGGGAGATATTCTGTACAGTTGTTATCTCAGGATGTTGTCCAGTTTGAATCGCATATTGTTCTGCAGGAAGTCCGTAAGCATCATAACCCATAGGATTAAGTACGTTAAAACCTTGCATACGCTTGAATCTTGCATATATATCAGTTGCGATATAACCGAGAGGATGTCCTACATGCAGTCCGGCACCAGAAGGATAAGGGAACATGTTCAATACATAAAACTTCTTTTTATGCTGATCTTCAGTTACTTGATAAGTCTTATTATCAATCCATCTCTGTTGCCATTTCTTTTCAATGTCTCTAAAATTATATTCCATATATTTGATTTTTATTATTATCTTATAGTTGAAAAAATATGATTTCATTCATTACAGCATGATATTTTTCTCTGTCCTAAAATCAATCATAAATAAATTCAGTGTGCAAAGATACTAAAAAATAATAAGGTATAAAACCTATCGGGTAATTTTTTGCATAGTTAACCTACCTTCATGATTATCAGCATATGATCATTTTGTGTTATCGCACACAGCGATTTTTGGCTAAAAATGGCCATTTTTCTGTGTGTTCGTAAACATTTATTGATTTATATCATTAAAAGCGCGATTTTTTACATAAATTGATACATTTTATTTTGTAGTAATCAGAAAAGCCGTACCTTTGCAGTGTCAAAAGACAAGAGGTCATTGATAAGAAATCGAAAAACTAAGAAAGAAGAGAGAGAGTGGATAAGAAACGAGATGATGATCAAAGTTTAGTAGATATTCAAAACGACTCAATAAGTAACCAAAGACAAACGGTTTTAGTTGAAGAAATATAAAGGTTTATTGTTAATAAGGATATCAATAGGTATTAAGTAAGGTAATTTTTTCAGTAAGTATTAAGTTAAGGTAAAAGATTGTAAAAAGGATTTGATTAGGTATTAATTTTAAGGTTAGTAATGAAGAAGAGGCACTAGTGATAGTCCCTCTTTATTTTTTTTATATATATTTGCAATTTAAATCATTCACGCTTTTTAAATCATTCACACTATTATATCATTCCCGCTTTCTTAAGTTCAACTGCCGCTGTGTCGCATTCATTCCACCATTCTTCTCCGAAACGACGTATAAGAGGTTCTTTAAGGAACTTATATACAGGAAGAGATAACTTATCACCTAAATCAACCGCACATTTACAAATATCCCATTTATCATAGTTTACTCCAATCATTCCGCCAGACAGGTTCTTTAGGCGAATAGGATATAAATGACACGAGATTGGTTTCTGGAAAGAAATACGTCCTTCTCTGAAAGCTTTATCGAGAACACAATAACACAACCCATTAGAATCATGCTGTGCGTACACACAGTCTTTCCCGTCAACTATACTGGCAACAAGTTCACCAGATGGGTCTGGATAAACCACACCTTGTTTATCAATAACTTCACGTGCCTCCTCGGTAAGTTCGCTCCACACAGTCTCGGTAGCCTCCTCCAACAGCGGAACCTCATCAATATCCACAGGTGCGCCAGCGTCACCTTCCACACAACAACAGCCTTTACAAACATTTAAGTTACAGCAAAAGCACTTTGCAAACACATCTAATGAAACTAATGTATTCTGAATTTCTAACATCTGATTTCTATATTTATTATCTATTTTACAAAGGTACGACTTTTATTGATAAGTATAGATATAAATAAATGATTTATTGATTCAAATCATATTATAAAGCTAATATCGGGATAAAACAAAGAAAATGATGGGTAAACAAATACCCACCATTTCTATGAAAAGGCCCTCAATTGCAAGTCTTGAACCCGATATAAAACCAATCCAATTAATGGGTCTCGGGGTTATACCTATGAAATATATGCAATAACAAGACCTAAATATAAATAAGCTACAATATTGTCGAACAATTTCGATGATGACAACTGTCGGTTATTAATCAACGATTGACTCTTTGATTGCATCAACAATAAATCTGACATCATCTTCGGTTACATATGGTCCTGAAGGAAGACACATACCAATCTTAAAGAGTGATTCACTGACACCGTTTACATATGCTGGAGCATTAGCATAGACTGGTTGCTTGTGCATTGGCTTCCACAATGGACGTGATTCGATATTCAGTGCATCAAGAGCAATACGTAAAGCCTCTACATTATCGTTAGGCTGACAATCAGTAGTAGGACAGTCAACGGCATGAATAACACCAGCCGCTCCCCCTACTGCACCTGTTATAACTTGCTTATATGCGTTTTCCTGACCTTTTATCTTCAGTTCAGGACTGATAGTTATAGCATTTAACCAATAATTTGAATCATAGTCAGAGTTAGGGTTCTTATGGAATGTAATACCTTTCACATCCTTAAACAGTTCTGCATAAAGAGAAGCCAGTTTCTGATGATGACGAATATGGTCAGCTGCTACGGTCATCTGTCCGCGACCGATACCAGCACAGATATTTGACATACGATAATTATAACCGATAGCAGAATGCTGATAATATGGATACGCATCTCTGGCTTGAGTAGCATACCACATTATATTATTTTTTGAGTCTTTATCTTCACATATCAATGCACCACCTCCAGATGTGGTAATCATCTTGTTTCCGTTAAAACTCAACACACCGAATTTGCCAAAAGTTCCCAGCACCTGTCCTTTATACTTAGAACCGAATCCTTCGGCAGCATCTTCAACCACAGGAATATCATATTTTCTTGATATCTCCATTATCTTATCACATTGATATGGCATTCCATATAATGCAACAGGAACGATTGCTTTTGGCTTCTTACCTGTTTTAGCAATACGATCTTGTATAGCCTTCTCAAGAAGTTCCGGATCCATATTCCATGTATCTTTCTCACTATCTATAAAAACAGGAGTAGCGCCGAGATAAGTAATAGGATTACTTGATGCACAGAAAGTAAACGATTGCACACAAACCTCATCACCAGGTCCGACTCCGCAAGATAACAATGCAAGATGTACAGCAGCTGTACCTGCACTCAGAGCCACCACTTCTTTGTTTTCACCAACAAATTTCTGCAGATCTTCTTCGAAGCCATTCACATTAGGTCCGAGTGGTACCACCCAGTTATCGTCGAATGCTTTTTGTACATATTTTATTTCGTTGCCAGATAAATGGCATAAGCATAATAAGATTCTTTTCTCTCTCTTTTCCATATGTTGTTTTTACCTTTAAAATAAGTTGCAAAGCGAAAGTTGATAATAAAGGATAAACCTCTTTATTATGAATAAAACTCACTATTAAAAACGAATAGTTTTATGATTCATCAGAATCATTATTTGTCAAGTTGGCATTTGTTGTCTTATGGTCACTGATTGTAATCATAGCAATCAATGATCTTAAATGTTCCTGTAACTGTTTATATTGAGGGCTGTCCTTAAATCTTGTATTTCGTCGCAGCATCTGAGCCACATCGGCCTGACTATGTTGATAACAGGCCAATTCGTTATCAAGCTGCTGTTGGGCTGTCGCCAATAGTTTTATTTCTTTCTCTCTTGCTCTACGAAGAGATTGACACACTGGTGTCATAGCTTCCATAACAATATTCTCCATCAGATGATGTCCCTGTATATACATATAGACATTATCAGGCAAGACCCCCAAAGAGGCGAGTTCCTCCTTCAAAGGATTAATTCGTCCTTTTGCCTCTGGATAGTTACGTTGCAGCCATGCCAGTTTTCTATTTACATTACGTCGCAGTTCTTCTAAAGCGACTTCCGGTTTGAATATATTGAGATTTTGAATTTTAGTTATATTTCCGAATGAAGACAATGAGAATTGTTGTCCTAATCCTTCACGATTAATCCATATTGCCCACACAAACAGATCATAAATAATTCTTGAGAAAGCAGACAGATAAGCCTCAAAATCAAAAATCTTACGATCATTTAAGGTTGACATAACACTTACTTCATGAAGGCTTGGTGCATAACACTGAAAATTCTCTATAGAATAAACGTATGTGTGCACCACATATGGGTTACTGAGTATCCAATGACTGACAGGAGAATGTCCTTGCAGAAGATAATCGTAATCCGCATCCACACAAGCAATCATACTTGTACCCAATCCTTGTCCGAGTCGGTTCATAATCGCAGTCTTCTTACCTCTTGAAAGGTTTGTACGCGAAGGAAGGACGACCTCAAAACCGAGTTTATCCGTTTCGAATTCAGCCAGCACATCTCTCCAGAAGAATATATCGTCGTAACTCTCTACATAAACGATAACCTTCTGTTTCTTCCATTTAGGTCGCATGCTATTGGCAGCATCGAAGTAATGAGAATTCAGGTTGTCAACAAGTCTTTTACTCAAGTGTGTAATATCTATAAATTAAACAAAAACGTTATTATAGAATGAATGCTATACAAGCACATCTTCCACCTCTGTTACAATATCCATCCATCCGTCCATAATAAGCGCAGGCGAATGAGTAGAGAGTATTATCTGAGCATTAGGATTAAGTTCGCGAATAATATTAATAAGTTGTTTCTGCCATTCGATATGCAGACTGATTTCGGGCTCATCCATTAACAAAGCATAATGTTCTCCGTTTTCAACAAGTACGGTCATCATTATCACAAGCATCTGTTTTTCACCAGATGACAAGTCATAAGGATTTAAAGTATCACCAGACTGTATGAATTGAATTTCATTACTTGATCTGTCAATAGACTTGTTAGTATCTTTGAACAACTCGTCAATCATATCCTGGAAGCGAGTCTTTGCTAAAGAGACCTGCATTGCCTTCTGCTGATCTTCAGGTTTACCGCTCGTCAGTAAAGCAATCATCTGGTTACCAATATTCACCTGATAATCAAGATAGCGTTTCTGAAGTCTGTATAAATGCCAGTCCAATTCTGTTTTCACACGTGTATCTGCCAACTTCTCGAGTAAGCTACTATTGATTAGAGGGCGGTCGAACGAGCGTATTACATCAAACTTAATACAATCCATTCCTTTTGGTGCAAGTTTAAGTGTAATACCCTGAGTAAGTTCACCAGCAGGCATTTCTCCATTTTCCAATAGACTTAGTCCTTTTGCAAAATGATTGATTATGGTACTTTTACCAACACCATTGATACCACTAAGAATGTTTACAGTCGGATTAAGTTGCCATTTCACATGAACTCCGCGATGCCACAGATCTTGGATTTCAATACTTTCTATGTAATCAGCATATTTCATAATACATTCATTATTCGTTCGAGATTCTTTGTACGAGTATCTTTCATTATAAAAAACAAATCAATAAACCACCATATGACACCTACACCGCAACATAGAGTGAGTAATAACTTACCTATACCAATTCCGATATCACCGATTAAGAAACGGTCAATACCTAATTCCCCCAAAAATATGGATATTAATAGGTTCACAATAGGATTTACATAATTACGACTATTAACCAGCATTTCTTTATCGGGGTTAGCATACAAAAGACGTTCCCTGAGCATCGGAATAGACTCTGGAGGGAAATAACCTTCTTTATAAGCTAAAAATAAGTTAACCTTATCTGCATTCATCGTTATAGTATTTAAGATTTATAACATTCATTACACCGCAAAAATAAGAATAATATTTATACAAACAAAATATATTCAATAAATTATTAATAATAAAA
>JAGABW010000048.1 GCA_017614465.1 Bacteroidaceae bacterium
ACTGGCCTACAAAAGAGGATGTGTTAAAAAGAGGATTTTGACAAACGAAAGAACAAGTAAATCATAACTCCCTAATATAAAAAAATCACAGTTTGTCAAGTACGGACTGTGATTTTTTTATTATCTTTGTCCAATCCCAATAAATAATATGGAAACAAAAAACGTTGATATAAAATTTCGTGATTTGATACGGAAATTTGATAAGTTAGATTATAAGCGCTCATATAAAGCATTAAAGGCTAACGTTTTGAACGCACTTGAGGTTTATCCTAATGATCCATACTTATTGACGGATTTGTCGTATGCGGAATACCGACTTGATAATATTGAGGCAGCTAAAGATTATGTGAAACGTGCAGAGACTATAAATCCACAGTTTGGCTATATGTTATGTCATAAAGCATGGCTGTTGTATGATTGTAATGCGCCTTTTCAAGAAACTTTTGATGCTTGGAAAGTTATTATAGATTTGCCATTATCAACACTTATCGCTCCTGAATATGATATGGGGCTGATATGGGCAAAATCACGTCAGACTGATGCTTATTTTTATGTGGCAAACTTATTAATGGCAAATGGAGAATATGATGAAGCTGAAAGATATGCAAGGTGTTATCTTGAAAAAAGAAAACCTGGGGTGTGGAGTAATTTCTCGAAAAAGGGTGTTGAAGACTTTATTAGTGATTTGACATTCTATAAACAAAATAATCTTATTCCACCTTCAAGAGAAACTGGGACATTACGCATGTATTTATCTAAGGTAGAAAAGTATATCCATACTTCATCTTACAGATTATTAAAAAAACAACTTCTTGAAGCATTAGAGATATATCCGAAAGATGTTTATTTCCTTACAGAGATGTCGCATGCAGAATATCAACTTGGTAATATTAATGCGTCGAAAGAATATATGGAACGTGCCGAAAAAATTAATCCATACCATTGTATATTGCGATATTATAAAGCATGGCTGGCGTTCGTGTGTGACGCCCCGATACAAGAGGCTATAGATGCTTGGAACATAATTATAGACTCTCCTATAGAGTCATTGACTTCTAAAAAATATGATTGTAACAAGCGATGGGCGCAATCCATTCAAATAGATGCTTATTTTTATATAGCAATTTTGTTGAATAGGTTGGAAAAATATGATGAGGCTGAAAGATATGCAAGATGCCATCTTGAGAGAAGAAAACGTGGATTTTGGAGTAGTTTCTCAAAAACGTATGTTGAAGACTTTCTCAGAAAACAATGCCACTCATAGAAAAAAAGATACAAGTAGATGGAAATAATAGAATTTAAAATCAGACGTTTTAAGGAACTTATAAAAGGAATCCTTTTAGGTGATGGCGCACGTTGGTCTTTTGTTAGACTAAATGTTGTTGATTATGTATTAGATGGGTTTCAATTTACGAATAAAAGCCACGTTACAAATAGTAACTGGATAAATAAAGACACGATATTGTATAAAATTCTATCAATAAAGAATGACTCAAACGACATCTTATCCATGATAGACCTTAATATTTTGGATGACGATACTTTGATGTATTCTTTCTTAAAAGAAAAAAATATATTGATAGGCGTTAGTTTGCACCGCGATGATGTGTTTTATGTGGGTAAGGTAAAAACGATAAATCTCAAATCTTTTGTTTTAGATACATATGATGCACAACTAAAGAAAAGTGGTGATATGACCATTGAGTTTAATAAAGTAAGATTTATTCAGATACATACAGATTATCTTGATTCTCTAAGTTTACTTTTAGACAATAACAAATAATTATGAAACAATATCCTATAAAAAATAATTAAACACATAATTGATAATGATATTTTATATGATTATAATGATGCGGAGGCAATGGATGTGGCATATGACGATGAAGTTAGTCTATTAAAATCATTTATTCGAAGGCAAGATTTAACAGCATTTATGGTCAATATGGCTATAATGTATGTGAATCAAGGCTTATTATATGCAAAATCTAAATTGTCAAAAAGGAATTTTGAAAATTATATGATGTGGTTTAATGTTGATGTTGATGAATATATGATGGCAACACATCATTATTATCCATGTCTAGTATGTTTTACTAGAAGGGAAAATAAACTATTGTCATATTATTATAAAGAAAAGCCTATTGATGTCGCGACGCTAAATATATATCCATTAGTTAGTTCCATTATAGGATTAAGTGAATTTTATTGTTATGAGCATAAATGTGAATTTGATGATACTATACAATATACCTTTATTCCTAAATTCTTTGTGGATAGGTATAATGCAAAAATGAACAAGTAAATCATAACTCCCTAATATAAAAAAATCACAGTCTGTTAAGTGCGGACTGTGATTTTTTATCAATCATTTTTGAAAAATGATTCAATTATAGATTTTTGTATTATCTTTGCAAGGAAAACATATATAAGTCATGACTTTACAAACATTTAAGATGTATTTATGAGAAAGATCTTATTCATATTGCCAATATTAGCAGTTTTTATGTTCTCATGTGATAATAAACCCGACATTGTTGAGATAACGGTTTATCAGGGTGAAGGCTATAGTTATTATTATACTTTAGGTCGGTTTTATAAAATAGATTCAGCAGGATATCGTACGATTGTGCCACATGATGTCTTAGATTTTCGTGAGTTTGATAATTATGTTATAATATATCAGCTTCCAGATTGTACATTTTATCATGACGTTCATGATCCAGATATAATAACGCAATATGATTCCGTACAAATAGATTCTCTTGATGCATTATTTGATAAGATGCTTGATATCTTCAATTGTTATTGGATTATCACCAAGAAACCTGATAAGGTTGAAGGTCCTATGACAAAAGAGGATTTTGAGAAGAAATGTAAGGAATACAAGATCGAACCAAGTTTTGATGACGGCACTTTTGCTTATAAATTAGCTAAAGTGTATGATGTCTTATTTAATAACTGGCCTACAAAAGAGGATGTGTTAAAAAGAGGATTTTGACAAACGAAAGAACAAGTAAATCAAAACTCTCTAATATAAAAAAATCACAGTCTGTTAAGTGCGGACTGTGATTTTTTTATCAATCATTTTTCAAAAATGATTCAATTATAGATTTTTGTATTATCTTTGCAAGGAAAACATATATAAGTCATGACTTTACAAATATTCAAGGTATATTAAAGAAAAAGATATAAATTTAAAGGAGTATGAAGAAAAACAATATCTTAGCAGCAGTTATTGGCGCAGCAATATGTATTCCTGTTAAAAATGGGGTGAATAATCTGTATGATGTGGTATTCTCAGACATGATGAATTCCTCAGAAGGAGTTAAAATGTCTGTTTGTTCGTTGCTTGCAATAGTTATATCTGCTGCACTTGCTGTTGTGGTGGTATGGTTGTTGAATGTGTTAAAAAATAAGGAGAGCGATTAAACCTTTGGTGGTGATAAGTTATCAAAGTGATAAATGGTGATGAAGAGAATGTTGTTGAATAAGTGATTTACTTAAAAAAAATTAACCTATTTTTTAACATTAATAATATTTACTTTTATGAAAAAAATTATCTTAATGCTTGTTGCTATGATATTTACAACAGGCTTATTCGCACAGGCTCCACAGGATGCACAAAGACAACGTCGTGAATTTAACCCAGAACAAATGGCGGCACGTCAGGTTACAAGAATCAAAGAAGCTTGTGGCATTGACGAGGAACAAGCTAAGAAACTGCAGGAATTGTTCTTGAAGCAAGCTAACGAACAGAAAGAAATCATGGAAAAGATGCGTCAGGGTGAACGCCCGGAATTCAATCCAGAAGCAATGAAGAAACGTATGGATGAACAGAATGCCGCAATCAAAGAGATTCTCACTGCAGAACAATATGAAAAATATGAGAATGTCATGAAGGAAATGAGAGGCCGTAGAGGTTTTGGCGGTCCTAACGGGGCAAGATAAGTGATTTCTATCACATTCAATAATGCTAAATATGAAATAAATGATATGGGCTGAGTGAATCTCAGCCTTTTTGTTGCTATTAATTATAACTTTTCTCGTTGATTTAGATGTTTATTCATAGTTAATTATTATCTTTGCAAAAAATAATGAAGTGTAACTTCATATAAAAAATACTGGTAATCAACGGAAAAGATGAAAACTAATAAGAAAACCCAAACAAAGGTACAGCAAGTTCGTTCTAAGAACATACGGTTGACAATGAGATCGTTGGGAATAATAGCTCTTTGTACGTTTATTATCGTTTTTTTCTTACCTCGTAATACTGGATTGAATTACTCTTATGAGATTGGTCAGCCTTGGGGCTATGGAACTTTGATTTCAACACAGAAATTCAATATCATAATGAGCGATTCAACACTTCAAACTAAGAAGGATAGTTTGAACAAACGTTTTATGCCGTATTTCAGTAAGGACGAACAACGTGTGAAATCAATAAAAGAAAGTCTTGAGTCGTTATCCGACGATGAAATCCTCGTAAAACAATTAGGTGTGGTCTTGGATACCATCTATTCTCATGGCGTGATGAATTCACACGATTATGATAGTCTTACAACCAATGGTACTGACAATATACGTGTAATCGGTGGTAATATTGCCAATATTGTTCCTCTGAGTTCTCCCTATACCATACATATGGCTTATAAATACATAATGAACAACCCTGTGTTTTTAGGTCGAAGTGTGGAACTCAGAGATATGAATATCAATACAATCCTAACAGAGAATCTTATTTATGAGAAGGACAAATCTAATGCAGAACTGCAACAGCAGTATGACGAGATGTCGTCAAGTCTGGGATTCGTTAGGATTAACGAGAAGATTGTTGACAGGGGAGAAATTGTAACTCCTGAGATATATCAGAAACTGAAATCATATGATAAGGTCATAGATCAGACAACAGCCGACGATATTAATATAGCTTCTCCTCTTCTATGGGGACAAGTGGCATGGGTTTTTCTGCTGTTGCTTAGTCTTCTGACTTATTTGTATATTTTCAGACCCGATTATTTTGAATCATGGCGACATACAACACTGGTTTACCTCATGATAACACTGTTCACGGTTGTTGCATCAATCATGGTGGCACGCCATTATTTCCATATCCTGATATTGCCATGCTGTATGATTCCAATCATAATACGTGTATTCTTGGATTCACGTTCGGCATTTTTCACTCATGTAGTCACCATGATGCTGATTTCGCTTGTCTTGACTCAAAAATATGAGTTTTTGAGCCTACAGATAGTCGCAGGGGTGGTGACTGTGTTCAATCTGCGAGAACTTACACAGCGTTCACAGATTATCCATACTGCAATCATAATCACGGCTACATATGTGTTGTTTTATCTGGCACAACAATTTGCTGCGGGTGCGGAGATTAAAGATATAGATCGTCATATCCTGACCTATTTCTGTATTAACGGCTTTTTGTTATTGCTCACATATCCGGTGTTCTGGATTCTGGAAAAGACATTCGGTTTGGTAAGCGACGTTACATTGGTGGAACTCTCAAATACCAATCATCCGTTATTGCAGAAAATGTCGTCAGAGGCTCCTGGAACGTTCCAACATTCAATGCAAGTGGCAAATTTAGCTTCGGATGTGGCTAAACGTATTAAGGCAAAAACTCAGTTGGTGCGCACAGGTGCATTATATCATGATATCGGTAAATTGGAACGACCTGTGTTCTTTACAGAGAATCAGGCTGGGGGAAACCCTCACAAACATCTTCCTGCTCAAAAGAGTGCCGAGGTGATAATTGCCCATGTGACTAAAGGTTTGCAGTTGGCTGAGAAATATAACTTGCCTCAACAGATACAAGACTTTATTCGTACACATCATGGATGCGGCTTGACCAGGTATTTTCTTGTGACATACAAGAATGAGCATCCTAATGAAGATGTTGACGAGAGTCTGTTCAGATATCCAGGCCCTAATCCTGAAACAAAAGAACAGGCAATTCTGATGATGGCAGATGCTGTCGAGGCAGCATCACGCAGTTTGCAGGAATATACGGAAGATAGTATTAGTCAGCTGGTTGACAAGATAATTGACACCCAGATGAATGAAGGATATTTCCGTACATGTCCAATCACATTCCTTGATATTGAGAATGCGAAGGATGTGTTTAAAGAACGACTGAGAATCATGTATCACACTCGTATATCATATCCGGAACTAAATGTAAATAATAGTTGATGAATCCGACTGTGAATGACAAATATTATAAAATTAGTGGGTTGACACAATAAAACATACAAATTTGAGTTACATATAAATAGATGCTTAAACGACTGTTGATAATAATAGTAACGGTGTTGGCTTTGCCGTCTGCCGTTAATGCTCAATGGGATGCGCAGTTCTCGGACTACACAACCCTTAAGTCGTTGTATAATCCTGCTGTTTCAGGAACCAATGGAATGCTTGACGTGGCTGCTGCTTATTCAATGCAGATGGCTGGTTATGACGATGCCCCTAAGACTATGTATTTAGGTGCGAATCTCCCAATTTATTTCCTTGGTCCACGTCATGGCGCAGGAGTGAGTCTTATGAACGATGAGATTGGTATATTTAAGACTCAGAGAATTAACCTACAGTATGCTGTGAATATGAAATTAGGAAAGAAAAGCCGCTTGGCTGTAGGTGTTCAAGGCTCAATGATAAGCGAAGAGATAGATCCGAGCGATTTAAAACTGTCCGATACTAACGACCCGGCTTTCCCTACATCTACTGTGAATGGTTCAGGGTTTGACTTTGCCGCAGGACTTTATTTCTACAATCCTAAGTATTGGGCTGGATTATCAGTGCAGCACGCCAATGCCCCAGTATTAGAAGTGGGAGATACGTATGAGGTGAGCATGTCTCAAATATATTATTTGATGGGCGGATGCAATATTAAGATAAAAAATACGTTATTATCATTGCAGCCATCTTTTCTGGTGCAGACAGACTTGCAGTCATGGAGAGAGGATGTGCAGTGTAAATTGACATATGAATACGAAAACAGAAAAATGTTTTTTGGTGTAGGTTATAGTCCTAAAACATCTGTGACAGCCATGGTGGGCGGAAATTTTCATGGAGTTCAACTTGGATATTCTTATCAGATGTACACAGAAGGAATCGGGTTAGAGAATGGTTCTCATGAGATCACTCTAAGTTATCAAACCAACCTCGATCTCTTCAAAAAAGGACGTAACAAGCACAAAAGTGTAAGATTTCTCTAAAGAATAAACAAAATATATAAGTAAAAATAATAAAATAAGATATATGAAAAAGGGATTGATAACAACCGGAATTCTATTATCTGCTGTTTTAATGACTGCATGTATGAGTTCTAAAGGGGGAAGTTCAATGGCTGTTGGAGGTGAAGTCACAGGTACTGGTGGCTCATCTGTCTCAGAACCAACCCCATACGGCATGGTTCTTGTTAAACGTGGTTCTTTGAAAATCGGAACAGATAAAATTGATAGTCTGTGGGGTAAGAAAGTTCCAGAACGTGAGATTTCTGTTGATGCTTTCTGGATGGACGAGACAGAGGTGACAAATTCAAAATACAGACAATTTGTTACATGGGTTCGCGACTCAATACTACGTGAACGTCTCGCTGATGCAGGATATGAGGAATATCGTATAGAAGAAGACAAGAACGGTGACCCTGTCACTCCACACCTTAACTGGGCTAAAGCTCTTCCTTGGCGTAATCCCGATGAAGATCAAGCGGCTATTCTTGAGAGTGTGTATAAGTATCACCCTTTTGACGGAACAAAAATGCTCGACGCATCTCAAATGAACTACAAATATGAGACGTTTGACTATGCTATGGCAGCACAACGTAAGTATCGACTTAATCCTGCAGAAAGAAATCTGAACACAGATATAACTGTGAATCCTAACGAGGTTGTGATGATTTCTAAAGATACTGCATATGTAGATGATGAAGGTTTGATACATCGTGAAACTATAACACGACCATTGTCAAGTATGTGGGATTTCGTAAACACATATATAGTAAATATCTATCCTGATACCACTTGTTGGGTAAACGATTTTCAGAATGCTGAAAATGAACTATATATGCGCCTTTATTTCTCACATCCTAATTACAACGAATATCCTGTTGTCGGAGTAAACTGGGAACAGGCAAATGCTTTCTGTAACTGGCGTACAGATTATCTTATGAGAGGACTCGGCGGTAGTGCCAAGTTCGTACAGAGATACCGACTCCCAACAGAGGCTGAATGGGAATTTGCAGCACGTGGTAAAGACGGAAACGAACTCCCATGGGAACAAGAAGGTGTATCCAGTGACAAAGGTTGCTATTATGCCAACTTTAAACCAGATAGAGGTAATTATACTAAAGATGGTAATCTGATTACATCTAAGGTCGGAATATATTCTGCCAACTCTAACGGCTTGTATGATATGGCAGGAAATGTGGCTGAATGGACAAGTACAGTATATACTGAGGCGGGTATCCTTTCAATGAGTGATATGAATCCGACTCTCAAATACAATGCAGCCATTGAAGACGCTTATGCTTTGAAGAAGAAGAGTGTGAGAGGTGGCTCATGGAAAGATCCTGAAAGCTTTATCAAGTCGGCTTGGAGAAGCAGTGAATACCAGAATGTAGGTCGCTCATTTGTGGGTTTCCGTTGTGTAAGAACACAAGTTGGTACTGCTGGAAAAGTAAAGAAATAGTATAAAAATACTTAATGGAATAATAATTGTTAATAATCGTACGTTTAGTACATTGTAAAAATAAAAAAAAGATGGCAACAAGTAAAGCAAATATATTAAAGCGTTTACAACACTGGATGGACAGTAAGCATGGTCAGATGCTTCTTAATTACGCATATAGCTGGGGTGCTTCAATCGTTATCCTTGGTGCGTTATTCAAGTTGACTCATATCGCCGGAGCCGATATCATGCTCTTTATCGGTATGGGAACAGAGGTTATCGTGTTCTTCCTCTCAGGTTTCGAACGTCCATATGATGTGAACAAGAAAGATAAGAAAGAGGAAGTGGCAGAAGAAAATCCTCAACAACTTGCTGGCGGTACTGTAATCGTTGGTAATGGTGTGCCTGCCGGTAGTACAGTTGTGATAGGAGGCAGTCCTTTACAAAACACAGCAAATGCAAACGAAGTTTCTCAGAATGCTACAAGCGATGTTGACGCATCACAATTGGCTGGAGCAATAGCAACATCATCTGCAGTGGCTTCTGCTCAGTTCCAGACTATGTGTCCAGAGATGCAAGAAGCAACAAAGAATTATGTTGATCAGCTTAATGAACTTACAGATCTTCTTAAGCAAGTTGCAGAACAGTCAGCACGTCTCACACGCGATTCAGAGGAAATGGAGAATATGAACCGTACACTTACTGGTATCAATAAATTCTACGAAATGCAACTTCGCAGCGTAAGTGTTCAGAGCGCAACTGTTGATGATGTCAATGCTCAAACAAAGAAATTGGCTGAGCAACTCGAAGAACTCAATAGCGTATATGCACGTATGGTTGAGGCTCTTAAGGTGAATATGAATAAGTAAGTACACTGACAATATAGACATTAAATATAATGGCTGGAAGTAAAAGGAAATTATCACCACGTCAGAAGATGATCAATCTGATGTATGTCGTACTGATGGCGATGCTTGCATTAAACGTCAGTAGCGATGTGCTCAACGGCTTCTCGTTGGTTGATGAGGGATTGAATCGTTCTAAGGAAAATACAATTACTCAGAACAAAAATATATATAATGCGTTGGACGATGCAATGAAGCAGAATCCTGAGAAAACAAAGGATTCATATGAAAAGGCTCGTCAAGTACGTTTGTTGTCCGATTCTTTGTATAACTTCGCAGAGGAACTCAAGTGGAAAATCGTTCGCAAAGCCGATGGTGAAGACGGAAATATCCATGACATCAGAGGTAAGGAGAATCTTGAGGCTGCAACTCATGTTATGCTTGCTCCAGGTGTTGGTCAAGGACGTAAGTTGCGCAATGCCATCGATTCATATCGTGAGCGAATCCTAAAAATGGTCAATGATGAGTCTCAGAAAAAAATCATTGCTAATAACTTGTCAACTGAGGTTCCAAAGAAAGGTAAACTTTTAGGTAAGAATTGGCAGGAATACATGTTCGAGAATACTCCAGTGGCTGCTGCAGTTACATTGCTGACAAAACTTCAGAATGATGTGCGTCATGCCGAAGGAGAGATTCTTCACCAATTGGTTGCTAATATCGACATAAAAGATGTTCGTGTAAACGAAATCAACGCATATGTAATTCCAAACGCACAGACAGTGGTACGTGGCGGACGTTTTTCAGCACAGATCATAATGGCAGCCGTTGATACCACTTCCCGTCCAGATATTTATATCGGAAACACATTGCTCAAATCAGGCAACGGACGATATGAAACTGTGTGCAACTCTATAGGCGATTTCGTCCTTAAAGGCTATATGGTGATGCGAAACGGAAACGGTGAAGAAATCCGACGTGAATTCTCACAACCATATACAGTAGTAGAACCTGCAGCAACAGTCAGTGCAACTATGATGAACATGTTGTATGCAGGCTATCAGAACCCAATAAGCGTTTCAGTACCAGGTATTCCGATTAATAAAGTTAACGCAACTATGTCGGGTGGTTCACTCACAAAGAAAGAAAACGGTTCTTATATAGCCGTACCTTCAAAGGTGGGTGAGGATGTTACTATTACGGTTACAGCTGAGAATGAGGGACGTCAGCAGGAAATGGGTAAATTCTCATTCCATGTACGTAAATTGCCAGATCCAACACCATACATCTCGTTTAGTGATGATAAAGGTGTAACCAACAGATATAAGGGTGGAAGACCAATCAGCCGATCTGTATTGCTGAGTTCAAGGGGAATCAGTGCCGCTATCGACGACGGACTTCTTGACATCCAGTTCCGTGTGGTTGGATTTGAAACTACATTCTTTAATGGAATGGGTGATGTGATACCGGAAATCTCTAAATCAGCAGATTTCACAGATCGTCAGCGTGATATGTTCCGACGTCTCCAACGTGGAAAACGATTCTATATCTCACGTGTGCATGCAATCGGTCCTGACGGTATAGAACGTACATTGCCAACATCTATGGAAGTCATTGTAAATTAATAATTGTATAATCAAGAAATAACTCAATAGATATTATGAAAAGAGTATTCATCGCATTTCTCGGTTTCTGCTTGACACTTTATGTGGGTGCTCAACCTGCAAGAAGCCGCGTGGCACAAAATAATCAACGATTAGCCAATGCCAACAAGTCTAATGTCACCAGTCGTGCTGCATTGATGTTCCCGACAGCAGTTGATGTACCAGAGGATGTTGCATGGCGTCGTGATATATATCGTTTCCTCGATCTTACTAAGGACGAGAACGCTGCATTGTATTATCCGATTGAACCTCATGATGGAAAGATCAACCTTTTCACTTTGTTGTTCCAACTTTTTAGTAAAGGTCAGATTCCTGTATATAATTATGACCAAAGCGGTCTTGAAAACTTCTCTAAGGAAAATCGTATGCACTTTAGAGAGTTTCTCGATAGATATGAGATTGATTATCAGATAAATGGTAATTCTATCGATGTTATCCCGGGAAGCATCCCATCTTCATCTGTTAAGGGTTATTATGTTAAGGAAAGCAGTTATTATGATCAGAACACTTCTACATATCATTCTCGTGTAGTTGCATTATGTCCTGTGTTGTTTGACTTGTCTTTCGATAACTCAATGATGTATGACAACTACAACGATAGTTTTGGTGATGAAGAAGATGATATGGGTGATGATATGGCAATAAACTCAGAAAAACAATCAAAAGATGAGATGTATGCAAAAAAACCTATGTTCTGGGTTAAACTTTCTGATGTTGAGGCTTATTTGAGCCAGCATATGGTGATGACAAGCAATATCAACAATGCTGCAGTTATGTCTATGGCTGATTTCTTTGCCACAAACAAGTATAAGGGTGATATTTATATGACTAATAACATGCAAGGTAAGACTCTTGAAGAGGTGGCAACAAGTCGCCAACTTGCATCTCGCAAAGAACAAAAACCTGCTACTGTGGTTGAGAAAGAACAAAATTATATAGAGAAACAACTTGTTGATTTCGAGCAACATATTTGGACTGCTCCTGTGGACTCAGCCGAACTTGCTAAGAAAGATTCAATAGCTTTAGCTAAACAGAACAGTTCAAAAAGCAGACGAACAGTAGAGAAGGCTTCAAAAACAAATACTCGCAGTACTGCTCGTGCTTCTCGAAAGAAAGAGAAATCTCCTTCTTCAAGTGGTAGTTCAGGCAATGCACCACGAGTGTCAGTACGTCGTCAGCGCCACTAATTCGCATATACGGATATGCTTAGTATTTATGAATTGATTATTAAGTAAAAAATATAATTATGTCTTTAATAATATGTCCAGAATGTGGTGTACATGTTTCTAATAAAGCGAAACTATGTCCAAACTGCGGATATCCTAATCCTGGTGGAAATCCGGAGATAAAGGAAGAAGATGTAACTTCTAATGCCACAACACAGTCAAATGATAAAACTGAGCAGATAAATGAACCTAAGGCTGATTCGAATCAATCTGTTTCAACACCTCAGGTTCATGAGCAACCAAAAACAGAAGATCCTTCGTATAAAGAACCTGATTATAAATATAAATATAAACCACGTCGCAATTCATATAGAACATGTTGCTGGATAGTTATCGTTCTTATATTAATATTTATTCTTGGTATAGTAGCAATAGTGTGGTTCTCTTCTGCAGCAATCAAGAAATATAATAGTAATACGATAGAAACGATTACAACAGAGGAAAGTGAATACGATCCGGATTATTTTGATAAACCCGATCATAATGACGATGATGTGTTTTTATTTGGTGACGATGACGAAGATGAAGATAAAGACGATGCAGAAGATGCAGAAGAATCAGTTGATGATGCCGAATTACAAATGAAACATTCTGATGGTGATACTCATTCTTCGATTTCTGTTTCAAAGAATCATATAAATATAAAAGTGGGCAAGGTGGTGCCACCGGCATCAACCGAATCTCCGACAAAACCTTCTGTGTCACATGACTCAAAACCCGCAACACACGATTCTGAACCATCGGTTACAGATGAACCAGTAATAGAAAGTGATTTCCAATAATAAAAAAAGCCACCTTTTGGGTGGCTTTTTTGTTTGCTAATTTATTTTTGCCTCAATTATTTACGGAAATCGATTACATCAAAGGTCTTAGTTTCTCTGCTTTGACTTGAGCACGTGTTTTAAGATTGAAATGCCACCATTCGGTGTTGAGAACTTTGAACCCTCCTTCAGCCATTACAGTACGTAGCAACTGACGATTTCTTACGGATTCTGTTGTAATCACTTTTTTGCTTAACATCTCGTTCTCGAATTTAGGTTGAGATGCCAATCCCATAAAATCGACTTTAGTTCCCATTGGAATGGTGTCGCCTTTCGCATTACAGATACTTATGTCAACAGCAAAACCATAGTTGTGCAGTCCGCCTCCGTTGGCAGGATTGCTTACGTATATGTTTTTAGATGTGCCTTTAACCACATTCCACATTTTCTGCTGGACAGACATCGGACGTGTGGCATCAAATATAATCAGACTATATTCAGGGTGTAGCTGCTTCAGTTTAGCCTGAGCTTTCTTCAGTGCAATGGCAGCATCAGGATGCAGGTAAGCTTCTTTGAGAGTTGTGTATAGAACCTTCCCTGTGAAATTATCCGGACGTGTGTACATAAGGCTTACATGTATGGATGAATCCACATCGTGTATGTTGACAAATCCTTGTGATTTGATTCGGTCAGACAGACTCTGTGCCATGCAGGTGTTGCAGCAACATAATCCGAAAATAATTGATATTAACGAGTTCCTGTTCATGATGTATGATTGTTGATATCCGATTCTAAATTGAGTAAATGAAACCACATTTCCATTCATGACTTAATGCTTTTACGTTGTCATGGTATTTGTAGTGTGAACAACGTCGGTAGTATTCATATTCAATATTAAAACGTATATTTTTATTGATATTTACAAGTCCATATATTGATTGCGTAAAGATTAAGTGGTGTCCTTTATCTCCCATTGTATTTATCAATTCCTTATTTTCAATTTTTTGTATGAGCTTCTCTGGTGAATACCCATTAGGAGTAAACAACTGCATCATGTATATGCGTGTTCCAAAAGAGGCTTTCTGATTTAATGTGAAATGCGCTGTGTTTCTTATGCTGTAGCCAAGACCATAATTATATCTGCGTACAGTATAGTAGTCGGAACTGCTACCTCCGAAAGGAACTGCGCTTAGCATGAAATCATTAAATAAGCATATCTTGTCTGTTTCGCGTTGAGCATAAACACCACCGCCGAAACTGACAGCTTCACTGATCATTGAAAAATTATGTGGTTTGGGACTGTTCTTTGAGTAGTGGTCCACATATTTCAGGTTCTGATACAAACCGAAATCGAAACTCCAGCTGTCGGGATTCTTAATCTGAATGTCGGCTAATCTTCCGCTAATCTCAGCAATACCTATAGTAGGGTGATTAGAATCGATATTGGCTAAAAGCGATATGCTGAAAAGATCAAAAGGTTTGGATTTGCTTCCGTTTGAAGAGAAGCGTTCACCATAATTAAAATAAAAATCAATATATGGGACATATAAATTATCACCATTACCTTTTTCTTCTTTCATGTTACGATAACCAAGTCCCATTTCAATAGAATATGGTTGTGGAGCATAGCGTTTCCCACGTGAAGGACTTACTCGCCACATCTCTCCTGATAATAGACGGTCTAATGCACGTACGGGGTTTAATGCAATGCCCACCATCTCGCGTATCACACGATTAATTCCTACCTTAGAGTCGTCTAAAATTATATCAGTTGCCCTGTTTGTGACTTCTCCTACTGCAGCACCACCGATACCGGTTGAAAGCATATCGTTGATGGCTGGCTCGTTGGTCTCACACATATATTCCCATGCAAGACTTCCCAAAACAGGATAAAACAATGACGCACCATAACTTAGTCCTGCATTTCGTGCAGCATTATAGCACATGGCACCATGGTAGGGATGTGCAAATTGATTGCCGGAGAAACTATCGTTGTCCCATACTGGTTTATTTGAAAAATGTTGGTGTAAAACATTATGCGTTATTTCTGAATATTCACGTGTTTGTACAAATCTGTCCCAAGCCAGTACGGCAGCATCAATACCAAGATCTGTATATAGGGCTTTAATAGGATTCGGTTTTATTACGACTAATGTGTCAATACCAACAAGCTTTTGCTGGTGCATAATTCTGCCTGTTACTTTATCGACCCAGACAGAATCTTTATGTAACTCCAACTCATTATTGTCTGAGTTGATGCTGTCAGTCAATAAAGTATTTGCATCACTTGGCAGATTAGTCAAAAGTGCAATAATAAAAACGAATACACGCAATATTTTAGTCGGCATTTTATAATAGAGAGTATTAATATATAATATTTTATCAGTTTCCCTTAATCTTTTTACTATAAGCATATAATATGGCTCGTTTATTCAACTCTGGTTGGATAGTTTCCTCTTTGTTCTTCAAAACTCTTAGGCGATTTCTTGAATTTCATGCTGTCGTCGATCAATGTCTCAGGAGTGAGTTTTGGTGCGACAGGCAGATCTATCTCAAACGAGCGCATTGCAATCTGAATCCTTTTTGATTCATCTATCGAATTGTCACATGCAATAAAATGTTTTACAGCCATGATTGCTGTTTTGGTGGCATTTAATTTGCCATTAGCTGAATATCCGGCAATATGTGGAGTGGCAATATCTACTAATTCAATTAATTCAGTGTCCACGTTAGGTTCGTTTTCCCACACGTCAATCACGGTATTACTAATCTTTCCTTCTTTTATGGCTAACTTCAGTTCATCACCATCAACAACGCTTCCTCTGCTGGCATTGATGAATACAGTTTTTTTCTTGAGCTTGTCGAAAAACTCTTTATCAGCAAGATGATATGTTGCATATTTACCACATTTACATAAAGGCGTATGAAAAGTAATGATATCAGCATTTTCACAAATGTCGTCAAGTGTGGTGAATCCCATACCGGCCTCACTTTCTCCTCGTTCGGCACGAGGTGGGTCACACATGAGTACGTTTAATCCCTCTTTCAGACAATCCTCAACAACTAATTTGCCTACATGTCCTACACCAATCACACCTATAGTCATTCCCTTATTAAGTTTACCCAAGGCAGTTAAGGCATTATGAACATATGTGGACACAGATTTTGCATTACATCCGGGACAGTTTGTCCATTTAATACCGAATGTGTCACAATAAAAAGTGTCGATATGGTCGTATCCAATTGTTGCAGTTATTATAAGTCTTACTTTTGATCCTTCAAGAAGTTCCTTATTGCAGATTGTACGTGTACGTACAATCAGAACGTCAGCATCCTTAACATCTGACGCAGTTATCTCTGCTCCAGGCAAGTAGATGACATTATCTGCAATATTCTCTAAATGTCCTTTTATGAAGGGAATCTTATTATCAATTACAATTTTCATACCAGATTAGTACTTTTGAGGGAAGAAAGTATCAACATTAAATGCAAAGTTATATTTATTTTTTGATATATTAAAATAATATGTGGTTTTTATATCAATATTACCGATTAATCAATAATTTTGTTAAAGTCCGATTTATATGGTAAAATGATTGAATATGAATGATATTACCGATTATCGTTATAAAATTTGGAGGTTATTTCTTTTATTCTTAATTTTGCCAATGATTTGCTTTTTATGCATAATCATATAAGTCTTTATGGCACAGAATAACCATTCTTTACCATAAGTCTTCCCAAAGTTTTATCATGTCTTTCATAATGACATAAATCCATGAAAAATAAACACTGACTATAAAGTCATAACTCAAACAGAAAATATGTAAATTGTTTGTATTAATATGTGTTTTTAATTCATGTCTATAAAAATTGCATTTTTTTACAAAATTAAGTATTTGAGACTAAAAATAAGCATATGAATAGATTCTTTATATTTCTTACAGCTCTCTTATTTTCTATCCATACAATTGAGGGAAAGGAAAGAATAGTAAGCGCAAAGTTTAATTATGATGATTTTGAGATGCGTTATAACAATTCTGGAGAATTAGAAATAATCCCCAATTATAATTCGTCTTCATTGTACTATGAAGAAATAGAGACAGTTTATGGACTCCCATTCATGCAACATTATGTGATAATTCCAGATAATGCTACATATAATAGTGTGAGACTCTCCACAGAAACGAAACTTGTAATGGAAGATGTTGTTCTTGCGCAGAATACAAAAGTGCCGACAAACAAAAATACCGATGCTGCTTTGTATTCAGAAAGAACTGATATATTTCCATTGTCATGTGCGGAATATCTCGAAACATATAATGATGAGGTTTATACCTTTGTTATCTTTCTTGTCTGTCCGTTTGAATATGATGCACAGAATAAGAAATTATATTTTCATGAGAAAATAACGTTTGATATCACATTAGATACTCCAAATCCGTTCCCTGATCAATTTTGGACGATGGCCGTTGCAGAAAACGGTGATGAAAGTCCTGTCATTAGGGGATATCAAGGTGTTCATGAAACTGTAGAAAACGATAAGGACTATTATCGTATTTATGAAAATTATCAATATAGTCTAAATCATGGCAAATCTGAACAAACAGCCCGATTACCTTATGGCTACAGACAGGCTGACAAG
>JAGABW010000049.1 GCA_017614465.1 Bacteroidaceae bacterium
AAAGCTCTGGCTCTATCTGCTAAGTTGTTGGCTTCCAATAGTGTTATGCGTTCAACATTGTCTATTGGGAGGTTTGCGCAGATATAGTTGATTAATATGGTTTTATTTGGCAGGTGCTTTAGGTTGAAGAGAAATTCAAAACCGGATGTGTCACCCATTTTCAGATATTTTTCTGCTATATCGCGACATGCTTCAACCAAAGCATTGAATTCTTTGTCTTTAGATGAAGGAGTCTGTTCTGGCTGCTTTTGTACGTGTCCTACAATATAGTCGCCATTGTCATATCCATTAAGCAATGTGGCACGACAGAATCCTTGTAATAAAGCAGTACGGCTGCCATCAGGAAGTTCTAATATTTTGATAACCTTTCCAATGACACCTGTCTTATATATCTGAGAAGGGTCGGGAGTCTCTATGTTGTCGTCTATTTGACTAAATACACCAATGAAACCATCAATTTTAACAGCATCTTTTAATAATTTCAACGATGATTTACGTCCAATGTTTACAGGTAAAACTATTCCTGGGAATAGCATCATTGTACGCAATGGAAGTATCGGAATTTCATTATCCTCACTAATTTCAATATCCAAAATATTGCTTTTGGATGAGTCAACTTCTGCAACGACAGATATGATTCCTTTGCTTAATTGTTGATCTTCTTTATCACCAAGTATGTTGTCAAACTTTATTTTCATTTGTTTTTTATTTACTCTATATTCTGTAGTTTGTTTTGTTATTTATGCACTCAAAAAAGTGCAAAACGAATGCAAAATTATAAAAAAAATCTGTATATACAAAGACAAGTCTTCAATTTTATGGTGTTTGTACATGTCTTTTAACTAAAATTTATATCAATTATAGTCTTAATTTGTTTATTTGTGCTGTTAAGTACAGTTCGCATTCCTTATTCAGGAGTATGTCGGACAGGGTTGTGATATTTACTTATAAGTTATAAAATTAACATTTAATAATGAAAAATAGTTGTTTGAAATTAACGTTTATAAGCAATAGTAAGTTCTTTGTATTTCTTTGTTTATAATTGATGTAAAACACGAATATAATTCTATATATAATTAATAAACACTTTAATATTGTGCATGAAAATCATTAATTCGTATTCCGGTTGTCTGTAAATATATAAGATATGTATGATATAAATAGATGGTATTTATAATTATTAAAATCATAAATAGTGGGGTAGGGTGAGTGCTTTTATAGCGCTTGACTTTGTGTTTATGGAGTAATTTTTTTCTGCTTTTTTTTATATTGTGTATCAGATTTTTTTTGTAAATTTGCACCGTTTTTTTAGGACAGACAAAAACAGACAAAACAAATATAATATTTATCACAAATTATGGCGAATGTAATTAAGTTACGTAAGGGCTTAGACATTAACCTTGCAGGACAGGCAGCCAAGAACATTGCAACATTGAAGGCATCATCAGTGTATGGAGTTATTCCAGATGCTTTTTATGGAGTTAAGCCAAAGGTTGTTGTTAGAGAAGGTGATAGTGTCAAAGTTGGTGATGCATTGTTCGTTGATAAACTGCATCCAGAAGTGACGTTCGTAAGTCCAGTAAGCGGTAAGGTATCGCAAGTGGAACGTGGTGATCGTCGCAAAGTATTAAGCATTCAGGTAGAAGCCGACGGAGAGCAAAAGTATGCTGAATTTCCAACAGGAATACCTTCAGATGGAACTAAAGTAAAGGAACTTTTGCTTAAGAGTGGTTTGTTTGCATTTTTCAAGCAACGTCCTTATTCTGTTGTGGCAAATCCTGATGATACACCTAAGAGTATCTTTGTTTCGGCATTCAATGATATGCCATTGACTCAAGATGTTGATTTCATCATGGAGTCACAAGAATCAGATTTTCAAACAGGTATTGATGCTCTTTCTAAGATTGCAAAAGTGTTTGTAGGTGTTAAATCTGGAAGTAAACTTGAGAACGTAAAGAATGCTCAAGTTACTGTTTTCTCAGGAAAATGTCCAGCAGGAAATGTTGGAGTTCAGATTAATCACACTCAACCTATTAATAAAGGAGAGGTTGTATGGACAATTGGTCCTGAAGAAGTTGTATTTATCGGCCGATTAATTAATACTGGTAAGGTTGACTTAACACGTATTATTGCTGTTGGTGGTTCAGAAATTAAATCACCTACATATGTAAAGGCTTTGGTAGGAACCAAAATCAGTGACATACTCGACGGACAACTTAAAACAGATAAGAAAGTTCGTATCATTCAAGGAAGTCCTCTTTGTGGATGGCAAACAAACACAGACTCTTTCCTTGGTGCACATACAACAGAAATTACCACTGTGGCTGAAGGTGATGAAGCAGATGAAGCATTTGGATGGATTCTTCCACGTTTCAAGCAGTTCTCAGTTAGCCGCACATATTTCAGTTGGCTCTTCGGTAAGAAGACATATGATTTTGATACACGTATTAAGGGAGGTCAACGTCATATGATTATGTCAGGCGAATACGATTCAGTATTCCCAATGGACATATATCCAGAACAGTTAGTTAAAGCTATAATAGCAGGAGATATTGATCGTATGGAAGCTTTAGGTATATACGAAGTAGCCCCTGAAGATTTCGCCTTGTGTGAATTTGTTGATTCTTCAAAATTGGAGGTTCAACGTATCGTTCGCGAAGGATTAGATATGTTAAGAAAGGAGAATAGCTAAGATGGGATTAAAAAAATATATAGATCAAAAAGTGAAACCTCAATTTGAGGAAAATGGTAAACTTAAAAGTTTCCGTTCTCTGTTTGATGGTTTCTATACCTTTATGTATGTTCCAAATGAAACATCAAAGGTACACGGTTCACATATTCATGACGCTATCGATTCAAAGCGTATCATGTCTTTTGTGGTTATAGCTCTCATTCCATGTTTACTTTTCGGTATGTATAATGTGGGTTTCCAACATTATAGAGCGATAGGTGAATCTGCAGATTTCATTTCAATGTTCTTATATGGTCTTGCTGCTGTAATGCCAAAGGTTGTGGTTAGTTATGCAGTCGGACTTGGAATCGAATTTACAGTTGCACAATGGAAGAAAGAAGAAATTCAGGAAGGTTTCCTTGTTTCAGGTATGTTGATTCCATTGATTGTTCCTATCAACTGTCCTTTATGGATTATTGCTGTAGCAACTGCTTTTGCTGTAATCTTTGCAAAGGAAGTATTTGGTGGAACAGGTATGAATATATTTAATGTGGCATTGGTAACTCGTGCATTCCTTTTCTTTGCTTATCCTACAATGATGACTGGTGATAAAGTCTGGGTAAATGGAGAATACATGGATTGTATTACAGGAACTGTCGATGGTGTCAGCGCAGCAACTCCTCTCGGTGAGATTGCGGCAGGTCAAGCTGTATCAACAGATGTCATGGATACTATTACAGGACTTATGCCTGGTTCAATAGGTGAAACATCAGTTATTGCAATTGCAATTGGAGCAATAATTCTTTTATGGTCAGGTGTTGCAAGTTGGAAGACTATGTTCAGCGTATTTGCCGGTGGTGCATTGATGGCATTCTTGTTTAAGGGTCATCTTTCAGAAATTAGCAACTTTGAATGGTGGGAACACCTTACTGTTGGTGGATTCTGCTTTGGTGCTGTATTTATGGCAACAGATCCTGTTACAAGTGCAAGAACAGAAACTGGTAAATATATTTATGGTTTCTTAATCGGTTGTGTCGCAATTCTCGTTCGTACATTGAACCCTGGTTTCCCAGAAGGTATGATGTTGGCAATCTTGCTTATGAACGTATTTGCACCATTAATTGATTACTGTGTTGTTCAAGCTAATATTAACAAACGTGCTAAACGCGCTAATAAATAATAGATATGGCAAAGAAATTTAAATGTAAAGTTTGTGGTCAGACATTTGAGGCTGATTCAATGCCTGAGAAGTGTCCTATCTGTGGCGCACCTAAATCTGAAATAGAAGAAGTGACAGAACCTTCTCCTAAGAAAAAGAAGAAGGGTTTTGATACAAATGGAAATGCTTATACCATTATCTATGCCTCTATAATGGTAATCTTGGTTGCTTTCCTTTTGGCTTTTGTGGCATCTTCTCTTAAACCAACTCAGGATGCAAATGTTGTTAATGACGTTAAGAATCAGATTCTAACATCTTTAAATATAGAAAGTAAGGATATCGAAGGCGATTTCAATAAGATTGTAAAAGATATGCTTATTAAAGATGGTGAATTGGTTGAATATGACGGTAAATTCCAAACATCATATAGTCAAGAACTAAAAGATGGTAATCTGCATTTATTTGTTGCAACTTTGGAAGACGGATCTACAAAGTATGTTGTTCCTATGGTAGGACGCGGACTTTGGGGCGGTCTTTGGGGATATGTTGCTCTTAATGACGATTTTAAAACTGTATATGGAACATATTTCAGTCACGAAAGTGAAACTGCCGGTTTGGGAGCCCTTATCGCAGAACGTAAATTCCAGACAAGTTTTATCGGCAAGAAGCTTTTTGCAGATGACGAGAAGACAGTGGCATTGACAGTTGTAAAATCTGGTCAGGCAAAAGACGACATTAACAAGGTTGACGGTATTACTGGTGCAACTCTTACTAGTAAAGGTGTAGCAGAGATGGTTACTACAGGTTTACAGAAGTATGTAGATGCATTCAAGGTTCAAACAGCTTCTTCTGAAGTTGATGAGAACATACCTGATGTTGAAGATTATCAAAACATAGAAAACATTCAAAAGGAGGACTAAGAATATGAGTTTATTTTCAAAAGAGAATGGTGCCGTATTCACAGGCCCACTTAATATAAACAACCCAATTGCAGTTCAGGTCTTGGGTATTTGTTCAGCATTGGCTGTTACAAGTCAGTTGAAACCAGCAATTGTAATGGGACTTTCAGTAACAGTGATTACTGCATTTGCAAACGTAATCATATCTTTGATTCGTAAGACAATTCCAAATCGTATACGTATCATCGTACAACTTGTTGTAGTAGCAGCGCTTGTTACAATTGTAAGTAACATCCTAAAAGCTTATGTATATGATGTAAGTGTACAACTTTCAGTATATGTCGGTTTGATTATTACCAACTGTATCCTCATGGGACGTCTTGAAGCATTTGCTTTGCAGAATGGTCCTTGGGAATCATTCCTTGACGGTGTAGGTAACGGTCTTGGCTATGCAGTTATTCTGGTAATTGTCGGATTTGTTCGTGAATTGCTTGGTAGCGGTACATTATTAGGATTCACAATCATCCCATCAAGCGCATTGATGGAAAATGGAGGTTTATATCTTCATAATGGTATGATGACAATGCCTGCAATGGCTCTTATTATCCTAGCATGTGTAATCTGGGCTCATCGCTCAATAAATGATAAGGAGAAGTAATAATATGGAACATTTCTTTAGTCTTTTAGTCCGTTCAATTTTTGTGGACAATATGATTTTTGCTTTCTTCTTGGGTATGTGCTCATATTTGGCTGTATCTAAGACAGTAAAGACAAGTTTGGGACTTGGTATAGCAGTTACTTTCGTATTGCTTATAACTGTTCCTGTAGATTATTTACTTCAGACAAAGGTACTTGATGCAAACGGAATACTTGGAGTTGATTTGACATTCTTAAGTTTCATCTTGTTTATTGCTGTTATCGCAGGTATGGTACAATTGGTTGAGATGTTTGTTGAACGTTTCTCTCCATCACTTTATGCAGCTCTTGGTATTTTCTTGCCACTTATTGCTGTAAACTGTGCCATCATGGGTGCTTCTTTGTTCATGCAACAAAGAATCTTGATGCCTGCTGAAAACTCACAGTCAATAACAAGTATCGGAGATTGTTTTGCTTACGCTCTTGGTAGTGGTATTGGATGGACATTAGCTATTGTTTGTCTTGCTGCTATTCGTGAGAAGATGGCTTATTCAGATGTTCCAAAGCCTCTTCAGGGACTTGGTATCACATTTATAACTGTAGGTCTTATGGCTATGGCATTTATGTGCTTCAGTGGTTTAACTTTATAATAATTGAAAGGACTCAGAAATTATGATAGATATTAATTTTATTTTAGCATCTGTGGGTGTCTTTTTGGTTATTACACTCATTTTGGTTATAGTACTTCTTGTAGCAAAGAAATATCTTTCTCCAAGTGGTCTTGTTACAGTTACTATCAACGGTAAAGATAAACTTTCAGTAGAGCAGGGTGGTAGTCTTTTGTCTACCTTAGCTGCAAACGATGTATATCTTCCTTCTGCATGTGGTGGAAAAGGCTCATGCGGACAATGTAAATGTCAGATATTAGAAGGCGGTGGTGAAATCCTCGACTCAGAAAAGGGACATTTTACAAGAAAGCAAATCAAAGAAGGATACCGTCTCGGTTGTCAAGCTAAAGTTAAAGGTGATTTGGCTATTAAGGTTCCAGATTCTGTTATGGGTGTTAAAGAATGGGAATGCGAAGTTGTTAGCAATAATAATGTCGCTTCATTCATCAAGCACTTTGTTGTTAAATTGCCAGAAGGTGAACATATGGATTTCGAACCAGGTTCATATGCACAGATTAAGATTCCTGCATATAATATCGATTACAATAAGGATATGGACAAATCTCTTATCGGTGATCTATATGTTCCAACATGGGAGAAATTTGGAATCTTCGGACTTAAGCAGGAAAACGATACTCCTACAATCCGTGCATACTCAATGGCTAACTACCCAGATGAAGGTGATATTATCTCACTTACTGTACGTATTGCAACTCCTCCGTTCAAACCAAAAGATCAAGGACCTGGATTCATGGATGTACCTTGCGGTATAGCATCTACATATATCTTCTCATTAAAACCAGGTGATAAGGTTATTATGTCTGGTCCTTACGGAGAATTCCATCCTAAGTATGGAACTGGCCGCGAAATGATTTGGGTCGGTGGTGGTGCCGGTATGGCTCCTCTTCGTGCACAAATCATGCACATGCTTAAGACATTGAAAGTACGTGACCGTGAAATGCACTACTTCTATGGTGCTCGTGGTATTGACGAAGTGTTCTTCTTGGAAGATTTCTTGGAACTTGAAAAAGAATTCCCTAACTTCCATATGCACCTCGCACTCGACCGTCCAGATCCAAAAGCAGATGCACTTGGGGTTAAATATACAGCAGGCTTTATTGCTAATGTTCTTGGAGATACATATCTCAAGCAACATGAAGCTCCAGAAGACGTTGAATACTATTTGTGTGGACCTCCAATGATGGCTAAGACCGTTCTTGATCTTCTTCATTCTCTTGGTGTTGAGGATGACATGATCGACTTTGACAATTTTGGAGGATAATAGTTTCAATTTAATTTGCAATTATTACGTATATAATATTAGTGCCCCTTGTCCACATTGTTGGTTGGGGCACTTTTACATATAATTGAGAGTATAAGCAAATTAATCTTATAGGAGATGAAAAGAGTAGGGGAGTAAATATCTTTAAAATCACTCTTTTTTAGTAAATAATGCTCTTTTAAACGTAAAATCAGGGGAAAATTGCATAAAAAATCAACTTTTTTATAGTAAAAATATGCTTTTAAACTCAAAAAATACCTGATTTTTACATGAAATAACGTGTTTGCATGGATTTTTATTCTATCTGACCATATTTTCGATTGTGTTTACAGAATAAAAACAAAGTAAATTTCTGTAATTATAGTTGAAAACTCTGAATATTAATGATAATTTGGTTGATAATTCTATAATATATACCTTTGCACCAGAAATCAAAACAAAAACAAAATAACAACTAAAAAATTGAAGATTATGAGTACAAAGAAAAATTATCGCTTCGAAACATTACAAGTTCATGTTGGTCAAGAACAACCAGATCCAGCAACCGATTCACGTGCAGTGCCAATATATCAAACTACAAGTTATGTGTTCCATAATTCACAACATGCAGCCGATAGATTCGGTCTAAGAGATGCAGGTAATATCTATGGTCGTTTAACAAATTCTACGCAAGGTGTATTTGAAGAACGTGTTGCAGCTCTTGAAGGCGGTATCGCAGGTTTGGCAGTTGCTTCAGGTGCGGCTTCTATTACATATGCACTTCAAAACATTCTTCAGAATGGAGATCATATCGTTGCTGCAAATAATCTGTATGGTGGTACATATAATCTGATAACACATACACTTGCTTCACAAGGCATAACTAACACAATTATAAATATTAACGATCTTGATGCTTTAGAAGCAGCGATACAACCAAACACAAAAGTTGTATATGCAGAAACATTTGGAAATCCCAATAGTGATGTTCTAAACATCAAAGCTGTAGCAGATGTTGCTCACCGTCACAATATACCTCTTATAGTAGATAATACTTTCGGAACACCATATCTTATTCGTCCGATAGAACACGGAGCAGACATCGTTATTCATTCAGCAACAAAATTCATCGGTGGACATGGTTCAAGTCTTGGTGGTGTTATTGTAGATAGTGGTAAATTCAACTGGAAATCAGATCCTGATAAGTTTCCCACATTAGCAAAACCAGATCCATCGTATCATGGAATAATTTTCGCAGACGCAGTAGGGGCTGCAGCCTATGTAACCCGTATTCGTGCAGTCTTATTAAGAGATACAGGTGCAACAATTTCTCCATTTAATGCATTCATATTGTTACAAGGACTTGAAACATTGTCGTTACGTGTAGAACGTCATGTAGAGAACGCATTAAAGGTTGTTGAATTCCTGAATAATCATCCAAAAGTAGCTCATGTTAATCATCCTTCATTGGTTTCACATCCAGATCATGAACTGTATAATAAATATTTCCCAAATGGGGGAGGAAGTATCTTTACATTTGAGATTAAGGGTGGTCAAGAAGAAGCATGGCGCTTTATCGACTCATTGGAGATATTCTCATTGTTAGCCAACGTGGCAGATGTTAAGAGTCTTGTTATTCATCCATATACAACAACTCACTCACAATTGTCACCGGAAGAATTGGCAGAACAGCATATTACTCCTTCTACAATTCGCATATCTGTAGGAACAGAACATATCGACGATATTTTAGAAGATTTATCACAAGCATTAGAACAAATTTAAAAATATATATCATTATGGCAAAGATTGCAAAACAGCTGACAGAGCTCATCGGCAATACGCCTCTTGTAGAGCTCAATAAATTCTCAAAATCAAAAGGTATAGATACTCCATTGATTGCAAAGGTAGAATTTTTCAATCCTGGAGGTAGTGTAAAGGATCGTATTGCATTGGCAATGATTGAAGATGCAGAGCAAAAAGGTTTATTAAAACCAGGTGCAACTATCATCGAGCCAACAAGTGGAAATACAGGTGTGGGACTTGCATTGGTTTCTGCAGTAAAAGGTTATCATCTTATTCTTACAATGCCTGAAACCATGAGTGTAGAACGCCGTAATCTTGTAAAGGCATATGGTGCTGAAATTAAACTTACTTCAGGTAAAGACGGAATGTCTGGCGCGATAAAAGCAGCAAATGAACTTCGTGACTCAATTCCAGGCAGTATAATTCTACAACAGTTTGATAATCCTTCAAATCCAGAAAGACATTATTCAAAGACAGGTGTTGAGATTTGGGAACAGACAGATGGTCAAGTAGATATATTTGTGGCCGGTGTAGGAACAGGCGGAACTATCTCTGGTGTAGGTAAAAGACTTAAGGAATTCAATCCAAATGTAAAAATCATTGCTGTCGAACCAAAATCTTCTCCAGTATTGAATGGCGGTCAGAGCGGTCCACACAAAATTCAAGGTATTGGTGCAGGATTTGTTCCTAAGAACTATGATGCAAGTATTATCGACGAAGTTTTCGATGTAGAAAATGATGATGCAATTCGAACAGGTCGTGAACTTGCACGTCAGGAAGGACTTTTGGTCGGTATTTCAGCTGGTGCCGCAGCTTATGCCGCAGCCGAGATTGCACGACGTCCAGAAAATAAAGGAAAGAAAATCGTGGCATTGTTACCAGATACAGGAGAAAGATATTTATCAACAGTTTTATATGCTTTTGAGGATTATCCATTATAAAGTATTTGTGAACAATTTATTGTTAACCGAATTTTTAGATAAGCCATAATTTATAAATATGAGGAATGACAGATGTATAAGAGTTTCAGTCATTCCTCATTGTTTTTTCAGAAAAATGCCCAAATACCTATTTATATAATTATTTATGTTTTTCAACATAATCAATGTTATGTTTAATTCATTAAATATAAACATTGATATACCCTTATATATATTCGTGATTGTTTGCTTGATTTTTTGTGTTTTGTGTAATTTTATGTTTAATATCTGTGTAAATATGCTAAATGTAGGTTAAAGAAATGTAATTGGAGTAAAATATTTGTATATATTTAAGAAATAAGGGAATTATTTTATAACTTTGCAATATAGATTTGATTAGACCACACATATTAATAACTTAAAGATGGGAAGATTTTTAGCTATAGATTATGGAAAGAAACGTTCAGGGATAGCCGTAACGGATGTTCTTAATTTGATTTCAAATCCATTGACTACAGTTGAAACTACTCAATTGTTTGATTTTATAGCTGAATATGTCTCTAAAGAAGACGTTGAGCGCATTATAATTGGTAAGCCTTTACAAACAAATGGTGAATATTCTGAGAATATGAAACGTGTTGAGCCCTTTTATAACAGATTAAAGAAATTATACCCATCTATCATAATTGAATATTTTGATGAACGATATACTTCTGTATTAGCTCACCAAGCGATATTAGAAAGCGGAATTAAAAAGAAAGACAGACAGAATAAAGCTTTAGTAGATAAAATAAGTGCTTCGATCATTCTTGAAGGTTATATGGAGCACTTGAGATTCACAAACGAACATAATAATTGATAAAAATATAATATTATGATACTTCCAATGTATATATTTGGACAGTCAGTGTTGAGACAAGAAACTGAAGAGATTTCCAAAGACTATCCAAATCTAAAAGAATTAATAGATAATATGTTTGAGACAATGAAGCTTGCTGAAGGTGTTGGCTTGGCTGCTCCTCAGATAGGCCTCCCTATTCGCATGTTTGTTGTCGATTTAGATGTATTACAAGATGAATTCCCACAATATAAGGATTTTTTCCGTGTGTATATAAATCCTGAAATTCTTGAAGAAAGTGAAGAAACTTGCGTTATAGAAGAAGGTTGTTTAAGTATACCTGGAGTTCATGAAGGTGTACGTAGAGCATCTTCCGTTCATGTGAAATACTATGATGAGAATTTTGAATTACATGATGAATGGCTCGATAACTTTGCAGCACGAGTATTCCAACATGAATATGATCACCTTGAAGGCATTCTCTTTGTGGATCATGTTTCTTCATTACGAAAACAATTGATTAAGAAGAAATTAATTGCAATGAAAAAAGGTCAAATACGATGTGATTATAAAATAAAGAAGAATCACGGTTAGACTTAAGACGATGTACAGACACAACACTAAAAGACAATGTAAAACGATAATTAAGTGCAGTTTTGCTCGTTACTTAATTATCTTTTGTCTGTGTTTGTCTTATAGTTGCAATGTCTGTGCTCAGATCAACATCGACCGAATGATAAAAATCGGGCGTAATGCGCTTTATTATAATGATTATGTGTTATCTATACAATATTTTAATTCTATAATAGAGTCCCGCCCTACCCTGTTTTATCCTATTTTTATCGTGCTTTGGCTAAGTTTTATCTTGAGGATTATGTGGGAGCAACAAAAGATTGTACAAGTGCCATTGATTTGAATCCCTATTATCACGAGGCATACAAAGTGCGTGCTTTATCGTATATTAATCAAGATTACTACAAAGAAGCTGCAGAGGATTATAAAAAGTTACTTAGCTTATCTCCTGACGATCCTAAGGACTGGCAAAATTTTGCTTGCTGTTATATTAATTTAGATAGTCTTGAACTTGCTGATTCTACCCTGATTTACATATCTAAAAGATGGCCTGACATTGCTAATATCTATGTCATACGTGCACAATTAATGATGCAACAGGACAACATGACGATGGCAGACTCTTTGATAGACACAGCCTTGAAACATGAAGCATATAATGTAAAGGCTTTAACTGCAAAGTCAAAACTATTGATGGCAAAAGAGGATTTTTCTAATGCAGAGCCTGTACTCAATGAAGCATTAAGATTACAGCCTATAAATACTCATAATCTAATAAACCGAGCATTGTGCAGATATCATTTAAACAATTATCGTGGAGCAATGCAGGACTATAATACGGCTCTTGAGATTGATTCTACTAATTTTATTGGCAGATATAATCGTGCTTTGCTTTTAAAAACTGTTGGAGAAGATTATAAAGCGATTAACGATTTTAATTATATATTAAGCATAGATCCCAATGACATAATGTCGCTATTTAATAGAGCTGTGTTGTTAGATCAAACAGGAGACTATAGAGGCGCTATTCGTGATTATACCCGAGTAATATCAGAATACCCTAAGTTTATATATGTTTATCAACTGCGAGCTGCTGCCCGACGTAAAATCGGTGATATAAATGGTGCTATTCGTGACGAAGATCATATATTACGTGAAACGATAGCTCATAGATATGGATATTCTACAAGCACAAGCAGACTGAAAAATAAAACCAGAAAGAAATCACAGATTAATATAGATGAATATTCCAAATTAGTGGCACAAGATGACGAAGAAGAAGAAATCCACTATGAAAGTGAATTAAGAGGTAAGATTCAGAACAAGGAGTTTGAAATCAAATTATTGCCGATAATTATAGTCACAAATGTTGAGACCACGCCAACTGATATTCAGTTGACTGATTACAGAATACAAGCATACAATATGCAGAATTCCACTCTGAATAATTTTAAGAAAGGTGTTGAACTATGTGTAAGTGCCGACGATAAACGATTGGATTTTGCTGATTCAAAAAAGAATAATACATTAAACAACAATAGCTATATGAATATAATATATTCACAAGCTGAGGAATGTTTTTCTAATGTAATATCTGATATACCAAATCTTGCTGAAGCATATTATAATCGTGCTATAACACGCGAGATGCAGGGAAAGCTTGTTGACGCCAAGGATGACTTTGACAAGGCTATTAAATTTAATCCAGTATTTGCCAAAGCTTATTTTAATAGAGGAATCAACCATTACAATCAAGGTAATCTGAATGATGCCATGAAAGATCTAAGTAAGGCTGGCGAACTGGGAATACATCAAGTATATAGTATAATGAAACAATTAAAAAAATAATGATTTATGAAAAAAATTATGTCAATTGCAACCATTTTAGTAATGGCTCTTTTATCAGTTTCTTGTGATAAATATGATGTTTCTTGTTCTGTTCCTGTTTTTGACGGACTGACTATTACTCCAGATCAATGTTATGCCAACGATGAGGTTAAGATAACGCTAAACATAAAGAGTCCTGGAAAGAATGCTTATATCTATGAGTCTGTATTCGTTATCTATAATGGTTCTAAGGAGGTTTCAAGAACCACTCTATCAAAAAATGAATTTAATCTTAATTACAATACTTATAAAATTAAAGCCCCAAAAACTCCTGGTACATACACAATCTCTATACTTCCAAGAATCTCGTTTACAGCAGGAAACGTTATTTATCCAACTAATCAACCAAGTGAACAGAAAGCTAAATTGGTTGTGCTCGATGATGAAGAAGAATAGTTTTTTTATTAATCATTAAACATTACAACCCAATTCTTTATGAGAAAACTTTTAATATTAATTACCTTTTCAATTCTTGGATTAGGAACCGTGCGAGCAGCACATCCTGATTCTGTGTACATCTTCTCTTATGGAAACCCACAGAACTCGAAAGATGGTCTTCATCTGTCGTGGAGTATTGATAATGAGAAATGGAATGAAATCGGTCATAACTATTCAGTAGTAAAGTCGGATTTCGGTTCGTGGGGAAGTCAGAAAAACATGTTCACTCCTTCTGTACTGAAAGATGGTGATATGTGGTATGCTGTATGGTCTTTGGGAAAAGACATAAATCAATTTGCTACAACTAATACAACGAACCTTACATTATGGAAACCACAGGATTATCCATTTGTAAAAAAGGGACTGACTGTCTTAAATCCGGTATTATCAAAAAAGAACGATAGTTTTGTTGTTTCTTTTAAATCCACTGATAATAAATTCTACCAGGTATCAAGCAAAGACTTTATTAATTGGTCAGAAGCCGTTGAAATAGAGTCAAATAAATATAATGCCGCAAGAAAGTCCGTAACAATAAGAAATATTGAGCGCACAGGTGATGTCTCACGCATTAGTTGGGATATGTTAAATAACATACTAAATCAAGTGGCTGTAACAGAACAGAATAATGCAAAGTATCGTGAAAGCATGCGTGATGACTCAAAACGATTTGCTAATTTGAACAATGTTTCGGCATCATTGACTTTGAATTATGACAATTCTAAATCTATAAGTCCCGACTTAATCGGAATCTTCTTTGAGGATATCAGTTATGCAGCCGATGGCGGTCTTTATGCAGAACTGATTCAAAACAGAGACTTTGAATATACAGCACTTGATAATAATGCTTGGAACTCACAGTCTTTCTGGAGATTAGAAGGCGAAGGCTCTAACTGGGAAATAAATACAGACTCCCCTATTCATGCTAACAACTCACATTATTCGGTCTTAACAACTAAGTCACAAGGTGCATCACTTGTTAACGTCGGATTTGATGGTATTTCTTTAAAAAAGGGTGAGAAATATAATCTCTCTTTATTCCTAAAAGCATTAGACGGAAAAAGCCATAAGGTTTGTGTTCAGTTGCTTGATAGTACAAATGTTGTCGCAGAAACGATCTTATCAACTGCAACAGATTGGAAGAATCTGAAGAAGACATTAACAGCAAAGTGTGATACAAAAAGTGGTAAATTAGCTATAAAACCATTGGATGAAGGCAAAATAGCTATTGACTTCGTCAGTTTGTTCCCTCAAAACACATTTAAAAACAGACCGAACGGCTTGCGTAAGGATCTTGCACAATTATTAAGTGACATGCATCCTCGTTTTGTAAGATTCCCTGGTGGATGTGTATCACACGGACAGGGTTTACATAATATGTACAGATGGGTAAACACCGTTGGGCCATTATGGGAAAGAAAACCCCTATCTAATATCTGGAGCTATCATCAAACAGCAGGATTGGGCTTTTATGAATATTTCCAATTTTGCGAAGATATAGGAGCTGAACCACTTCCCGTTTTACCAGCAGGAGTCAGTTGTCAGAATTCATGGCGTGATGGTCATGGTCAACAAGGAGGACTTGCTTTCGAAGGAGAAAAACAAGCTCTCGGATTCGACGATCTCCCAACTATGGAAGAATATTTACAAGAGTTGTTGAATCTTATAGAATGGGCCAATGGCGATCCTAAAACATCAAAATGGGCAAAGATGCGTGCAGACGCAGGTCATCCTAAACCATTTAATTTAAAATATCTTGGAATCGGTAATGAGGATTTGATAAGTGAGGTCTTTGTAAAACGATTCAACTACCTTAATCGGGCTATTAAGGCCAAATATCCGGAAATTCAAGTAGTTGGAACGGTAGGACCATTTTTCGATGGTAGTGATTATGAATATGGTTGGGAACTTGCTCGTAAGGAAAATGTTGATATAGTAGATGAACACTATTATGTAAGTCCTGGATGGTATATCCATAACCAAGATTTCTATGACAAGTATGATCGTAAAGGCACAAAAGTTTATCTTGGCGAATGGGCAAGTCAGAATCGATTTATGGAGAATGCTTTAGCTGAAGCCTTGCATCTGATTAACCTCGAACGTAATGCCGACGTTGTAGTCATGTCAAGTTATGCCCCATTGTTTTGTAATGAAAAACATGCAAAATGGAATCCTGATATGATTTATTTTAATAACGACGGATATACATTAACTCCAAGTTATTATGTTCAGATGTTGTATGGACAAAACAATGGAAAGAAATATATTCCAGGAAACTTGAAAATACAAGGTAATGAGGATGTAAACCTTCGTGTGAGATCTTCTGTTGTAGAAGCAGAAAACGGAGACCTTATAATCAAATTGGTAAATCTGTTACCTGCAACAGTTGATATGACGATCGATTTGGGCGATTTATCTGCATTTAGTAAGACTGCTAAATTGTCTGTTCTTTCAGGCGAACCATTCGATAAAGAAGTACAACCGGTTTATAGTTCAATCGAGGTCAAGAATAACATGGCTTATTCTCTGCCAAAATACTCGTTAAGTGTCATAAGAATTAAAAAGAACAAATAATAGATATGTTCAATATAAGTGAAATATTTCATAAGTTAGAGAGAGGGAATATCCCTCTCCCTACCCTTTTCACTTATCCATTTCAGTACACTCCCCACCCTTTATCAATTTCAGCCTGTGACGAGTTGAAGGAATACCTTCGCGCACAAAATCAATGGAACGAAGAGATTCAACGAGGAAAAATGTTTGGTGTTTTAGTTGTTAAGAGTGATAGTGATGAGAATATCTATTATTTAGCAGCATTTTCCGGACTACTCAACAAAAGTAATACCCAACAGGGCTTTGTTCCTCCCGTGTATGATTCTTTTCGTGAGGACGGTTATTATATAACTAAAAATAATGCCATTTGTGAAATGCCCGAAGGTGAAGAAAAGCACAATCAATCACGTGAATTACAACAATGGCTCTTCAAACAGTATAATTTTCTTAACGCAAAAGGCGAAGAAAAGAATCTGATAGACATCTTTAAGCAGGAAACATGCAGAATTCCCCCTTCTGGAGCAGGAGAATGTTGTGCGCCTAAACTCTTACAATATGCATATCTCAACCACATGCATCCATTATGTATGGCAGAATTTTGGCTTGGAGATTCACCTCAAGGAGAAGTGAGATATGATGGTGAATATTATCCCGCTTGTCATGCCAAATGCAAGCCTATATTGCGTCATATGTTGCAAGGATTAGATGTGGAAGAAAATCCACTGATTCCACGGATGCGCATGAAGGCTGAAAAGATGAAAATCATATATGAGGATGATTACCTGATAGCAGTAAATAAGCCCGAGGGAATGTTGTCGGTAAAAGGTAACGTCGATGCACCAAGTGTCGAAGAACGTATCCAAGCGATGTATCCAGACATAACCGGTCCGTTAATTGTTCACAGACTTGATATGGATACGTCGGGTATTATGATTATTGCAAAGAACAAAGAAATACACAAGGCTCTTCAAACTCAATTCTTTAAACGAGAGATAACAAAAAAATATGTAGCCTTGCTTGAACGTGAAATAACCAATAAGACAGGGATAATCGATCTTCCATTAAGTCCTAATATAATGGACAGACCCCGCCAAATGGTGAATTATGAATATGGAAAGAATGCTATTACCGAATATGAAGTTGTTGAAGTGAAAGACGGCTTAACTCGCATTCATTTTTATCCTCATACAGGCAGAACCCATCAGTTGCGAGTCCATGCAGCTCATCAAGATGGATTGAATGCGCCCATATTAGGCGACAGGCTATACTCGAGAACATATTCAGAGAGTCATCCACATCAATCCATGTCAACCCAATTAGATGAGTATGATAATAGGATGTATCTGCATTCACAATCAATAGAATTCACACACCCTATCTTAAACAAACGCATACTTCTTGAAGTTAATCCCGATTTTTGAAGAAAATAACGATTATGAAAATTTTATTGTTAGGAGAATATAGTAATGTTCATTGGACACTTGCCGAAGGACTGAGAACACTTGGACATGATGTTACAGTAATCAGCAACGGAGATGGTTGGAAAAACTATAAACGTGATATCAACCTGAAACGAAAATCCTTAGGCTTGTTTGATTCCATAAAGTACTACATTGATATTCTAAAGACCAAACATAAAATGAAAGGATATGATATTGTTCAGATCATCAATCCTATTTTCTTTGATTTACGTGCATGCCGAATGAGAAAGTTCTATGATTTTCTTAGAAAGAATAATAAGAAAATCGTTTTAGGCGCATTCGGAATGGACTATTATTGGGTGAGCACATGTATTGATTGTAAAACATTTAGATATAGCGATTTTAATATCGGAAATCGTTTGCGCATAGACGAACCATGCAATAAACCGTTTGTTGATGAATGGCTGGCTAACGAAAAGGCCGATCTAAATAAGTATATTGCCAATGACTGCGATGCAATAGTGTCTGGTTTGTATGAATATGATTGTTGTTATCGGCCTCACTATCCTAATAAAACAACATATATACCATTCCCAATAAAGCTATCAGAGGATAAGTCAACACGAATGTCGCTCGAATCAATAAATAAGGTTCGTTTCTTTGTCGGTATTCAGAAAAGCAGAAATGAATATAAGGGTACGGACATAATGCTTAGGGCATTAGAGCGAGTATATAAACAATATCCCGATCAATGCGAAATTATCAAAGCAGAGAATGTCCCATTTGACGAATACTCGAAGATGATTCTTTCTTCCGATGTGTTGCTCGACCAATTATACAGCTATACACCTGCAATGAATGCATTATTGGCCATGAGTAAAGGATTGATTGCTGTTAGTGGTGGTGAACCAGAAAACTACACCATTCTTAATGAAACAGAATTACGTCCGATTATCAATGTATTGCCTGATGAAGACGACTGTTTTAATAAAATGGAATGGCTCGTGCTGAATAAGTCTCAGTTGCCTAAATTAAAAAGTGATTCGATTGAATATATCAAGCGTCACCATGATTATATAAAAGTAGCTAAAAGATATTCTGATTTATACAGTCAACTACTTTCATGACATCAGAATCGGCCATAGATTGACTGATTGGTATGCTTAATTCATCATTTCCCCATGTTTCAGACACAGGTAACACATATGTTTTGTCTATATTAAGACGTTTCAATTCATTTTTGAATGCATCCTGTTTATGAATAGGTGTAGGATAATGTATGATGGTATCTATACCGTTCTTTTTCAGAATATCACGCAGATAGTCTCTGTTTTTACATTTTACAGCATAAACATGATACACGTGACTTCCGTCATTAGTAAAAGGAAGTAACTCAATTGCAGGATGACATATATGTTCTGTGTAGTATTTTGCAATCTCGCGTCTGCGGATATTATCTGAGTCGAGTCTGCGTAACTTAACACGTAAAACAGCTGCTTGGATTTCGTCAAGACGACTGTTGACTCCCATTACAGAATGTACGTATTTTTCCTTTGAACCATAATTTGCCTTCATCCTGACCATTTCTGCCAAGTCTGCATCGTTGGTGGTGATAGCTCCCCCATCTCCTATTCCTCCAAGGTTCTTGCCTGGATAGAAACTAAATGAACCGGCATCGGCATTGTTTCCAGCACGTTTACCGAATAAAGAAGACAATTCTAATCCGTTATAAGAATTATATATTGCACCATGAGCTTGACAAGCATCTTCCAGAACTTTTAGATTATGTTTTTTTGCCAATTTATTGATTACATCCATTTCACACATCTTTCCATACATGTGAACCGGTATAATAGCGCGTGTTTTTTCAGTTATTAAAGACGGTAATAATGATTCGTCAATTGTGGCATTTTGTGTGTGAGGTTCTGTTAACACAGGCACCAAACCTGCTCTAAATACGGCTATTGCAGTGGCAATAAATGTGTTAGCAGGGAGAATAACCTCATCGCCATCATTCCAACCCAATAACTCTTTCCAACTCATCAACACCAAAGTCAATGCATCAAGTCCATTACCAACACCTACGCAGTATTTAGTACCTACATATTCAGCAAATTCATGTTCAAACAACTCAACCTCACGTCCTTGGACGTACCATCCACCTTTTATCACATCACGAACTGTATTGAAGAGTTCCTCTCCGAATGAATCATTTACACGCTTTAAATCTTGATATTTCATATATTAAAAAGCAAAAATATTTGCATTAAAGGTACTAAAACCACGAATCTATTATCAATAAAAATGTTCTTGCCGCACAGAACTTGTAAGTTTATGATTGTAAACAGCATACAGCTTACTTGGCAAACATGTGACCTTTGTCTTCAAGTCCACAACTTCCAACCAACGGTGTGGCTACTGCAGAAACATTATTATATGATGCAAATATAAGCAATAAATGTGAAATGAAAAAGATTTTGAAAATAATTATATATACATACATTGTAGAATTATAAATAATCACTAACTTTGCCATATGATTCTCAAACAGATATCCATACTGAACTATAAGAATATTCAAGAAGCCAATCTGGAATTCTCACCAGGTATAAATTGCTTTATTGGTATGAACGGCGAAGGAAAAACTAATATATTGGATTCAATATATTTTTTATCCTTCACAAAAAGTGCCACAAACAGTATCGATTCTATGAATATCCGTCATGATCAGGATTTTTTCATGTTACAAGGAGAATATAATCTGGACGATGTTGATGAGCAGATTTATTGTGGAATGAAACGCGGACAGAAAAAGATATTCAAACGTGGAGGTAAAGCCTATAAGCGTATTGCTGATCATATTGGTCTTTTACCTATAATCCTTGTCTCACCTAATGATCAGATATTAATTATAGGGGGAAGTGATGAACGTCGCAAATTTATGGATATGTGTATCTCTCAATATAATAAAGAATACATGTACTCTTTATTGAAATATAATAAAGCCCTTCAACAACGAAATATGCTACTGAAGAACGAAAGTGCCGATGTTGATGAGGAAATATTATGTGCATATGAGGAGATGATGGCAGAAACTGGAGAATATATTTATCAGCAACGTAAATCCTTCGTTGAAGAGATGATTCCTGTTTTTCAGAAATATTATTCACGCATCTCTGGAAATCATGAACGAATAGGATTAACATATACCAGCCATTGTCAACGTGGACCATTACTCGACATAATACAGCGAGATAGAGCCCGTGATTTTATTATGGGATATTCACTTCATGGAATTCACCGTGACGACCTTGATATGACAATTAATGACTATTCTTTGAAACGTGAGGGCTCACAGGGACAAAGTAAGACATTCTTGATCAGTCTTAAGTTGGCACAATTCCATTTCTTGAAACAAACTGGTTCACACACTACTCCAATACTACTATTAGATGATATTTTTGATAAACTTGATTCTAAGCGAGTTGAACAAATTATAGCATTAACAAGTGAAGAAGATTTTGGACAGGTTTTTATTACAGATACAAACAATGAGAATTTGGACAGAATATTAGCAAACAGGCATGATAATTATAAGTTGTTTAACGTTTGTAAAGGTGAAATAATTAATCTATGAGACGCAGCAAATCTGAAAGTATAGGAGATATCATAAAACGCTATCTTCGTAGCGAAGGACTTGAAACTCCATTAAATCAGCGAAAATTAATTAATTCATGGTCTGATGTAATGGGACAAGCCATAAATAAATATACAAAAGAAATATATATATCAAATCAAACGCTTTATGTCAAACTTTCTTCTCCTGTTTTGCGTCAAGAGCTTATGATGCAACGTCAAAGTCTTGTAAAACGATTAAATGAGGCTGTTAATGCACAAGTGATTACAGATATCGTCTTTAAATAAATTGCTGTTTACTTGTCGCAACTTTTCAGAAACTTCGCATCATGGCAGCAATGAGCACGATATTATAATTGAAGAATATAACTGAAACCAGTATATGAATATCGGACTTCTTGAAGCCACTGGATGTTAATCCATCAGCAGAAAGTCTTTGTCGGAAAACCATCTTTTTTTGTATTTGTTTCAAAATGTAGTGAAACAGGTAACCTATACCAATTCCCATGATTAATCCCACTGTAACATCTCCGAGATAATGTACACCTAAGTATAGTCGGGTAAAAGTTGTTGTTATCGACCAGAAATAAAGAGTAAAAGTAAGTACTTTATTCCTAAATAGAAGGGCAAGAAATGTAGCCATACAGAAGGTGTTGCATGCATGTCCAGAGAAGAAACCAAAGCGCCCTCCCCTATAGCCTTCTACAACATCGATTAAATACATTATTTGTGGATCCTGAGTTGGACGCCATCTTGCAACAGTTGGTTTTACTAATCCGGAGCAGATTCTGTCTGCAACGAATATCATTAATCCGATTGTTAATAATATAATAAACCCTTCTTTTACATTTTTATTATGGAAGATAGTATATATTATTGCAAGGATAACCAAACTCCATGACCAGGTATTGGTTACTGTTATCATGAGATTGTCCCAGAATAAAGATTCACTTCCGTTTAAAGCAAGCGTTGCTTGTTGATCAAGTTGTAATATCGGGTTCATATATTATGTGTTAATTAAATAATAAAGATGACGGTTATATCTTGATTTAAATCTCTTCCAAAGTGGATTTTGCAATCCAACCCTGTTTTCCTTCCTCTAATAATACCTCATACCATTTAGACATTTTGTCTATTATCTCAACCTTAGCTCCTTCATGTATAACAAACAAATCTGTAGATGTTTCTGACGGAGAACTTTTTACTGTCACTGCAGAGTCTGTTATGATTGCATACTGATTATTTTTGTTTACCAAATATTGAGACAATGCACATAAATTTGCCAGGAATGTTAAGATTAAACAGAATAAACCTGTGTAAAGAGAAAGCTTTCTATGCAATGTTTTTGAACTATAAATATAGAACGTGATACATGTTAACATTATGATAAACGATAGTAATGCTATAAGCATCCACGTTGATATGGTTGTTGTGTTTGATAACTGTTTCCACCATGTTATGAAGAACATTTCACTTGGTGGAATCACTTTGTCTGCGGTTTTTCCTCTGGCAAAAGCAAGGTTGGCTTTTATGTCGTCATCGCTTGGATCAAAACGCAGGGCACGTTCATAGTTTAGAATACACAATGCAATTTTTCCTTGCTTATAATAGCAGTTTCCAAGATTATAATAAACTTCAGGGGATGCTCCGAATTGTTTTGTGATTGTTTCATAAATCTGAGATGCTTGGTTATACTCCCCTTTCGCATATAAGTTATTTGCATTTTCCCACAGTTTCTCAGGAGTGCCATTTTGTGTTATCTCACCTTGATTAGCTGCATATACACAATTTGCACAACTAAAAAGTATGGCAAGAGCTAAAACAGTCATCTTGTTCCTGTTAAAGATTGATTTCTTATTAATACGCAATCGGTTTTCAATCTGTGTTATAGTATTTATTGCCATATTATATACATTCTCCATATTCTGACTTTCATCTCCAGGGGCATATCTCGCAAATTCACAATCATTTAATGTCTTGATGAATTGGTCGGTAAGCTCCTGAGGAACGTTGTTGTCAGTTAATTTAGCATTTATATTGTCCTTATTTAGAGTTGCTTGTGGAATATTGAGTTTGTCTGCAATATATCCGTATAATGCACGCATGACTTCATCATAGAAATTATTTTTGTCGGCCTGTGTTAATAACTTAGATGCAACTTTCATGCGTTTGAGAGCCACTTTATTAGCCTGATGTCCTCTTACTATTGCCAAATTAGAATGTTCTTCACGTCGCTTTCTCCATAGGATTACAACAATAGCAAATATTAATAAAGCAACTATATATGCAATCACATAGGTCCAGAATGTTGATTGTGCACAATTAGAATTATGGAAAGATAAACCGTCTTTCTTGATATATCTGATATCTTGTGCCAATTCCTTCACATTCTGTTGATTGTTTGTATAATCAGACATGCTGTTGTTTGACTTTCCGCCTTTTTTAACATTAATTGTGTATGACTCAGTTGTAATAGTCTTATATGTGCGTGATGACGTATCAAAATATACAAAATCCAATGCTGGTATTGTATATGTTCCTGCATGGCGAGGCACTGCAATATATTCAAACTCTTTTACACCAGTTAATCCTTTGTTAGTTAATTCAAATTTGTTGTTTACTTTTGAATCATATGTTTCAAAGTCCTTTGGAAAATCTATCTTTGGTGCATCAATCAACTTGAGATTACCTGTTCCGTTGAGCTTTATTTTTAAGGTAATGGCATCGTTAGAGTAAACATCCTTACTGCTTATCACAGAAGATATGCTAAATGTACCAACAGCCCCCGAGAAGTTTTTAGGCTTGTTGGGAAGTGGTGAGACATTTATATTAATTGCAGGTGCAACGATTTTCTTTCTTACTTCGGTGTATGCATCTAAACCGTTTAACATGGCATCAATGATGTCCATATTGTTATTTTGATGTGCAATAGTTCCGTCAAATGTTGTTGGAGGAATTGTGAGTTTGCCTGTTTTTTGAGGGAATACAAGATATTGTTTCCAAACCAGGGTACTATAATACTTTCCGTTTATAACCTCTTTATTTGGAATTTTGTTGTTTGATTGTGGAATTTCTTGTATTTGGAAACCATCAAGAGTCGGTGTCTTATTATCCAGACTTGTTAGTTGAGTAGAACTATTCACATATAATTTGTATGTTACAAGTATCGCTTCCTGTTCATAAACGTTTGTGCTTGAGGCTGTTGATGTAATATAAACATCCTTGCCTGATGGCACTTGTTGAGGACGTTCTGATTGATTCTTCTTAGATGGCTGTGAGTGGTTAGAATAACCTTTATAATTGCCATTATTAACTACTTGAATCTTTATACTTTGAGATTTTATGGTTTTACCATTTACCACAACCGATGCTGGTTTGACAACAATTGTACCCGCCTTTTCGGCCATTAAGGTGAAAGTGAAAGTTTGTGTACTTGTGGTTTTACTTGTATATTTTCCATTTGTGATAACAACATTACTGCCACTGGATGACAAGACCACAGGTCCATATAATACCTGCAATCCTGAAAAGTCGGGATATGAAACTCCTGATACATTTGTAGAGTTTATGCTGTATTGTATTCTGAATTCCTCCCCTACTTCAACCATTGATGGCGCCTGCACACGTAATGCCAAATTATCAGCCATCATGTGTGTAACTGCGAATATTATTAATGTAAATGATATAAGCAATTTTTTCATGTCGTTTTATCTTTGTATTGATATTATTCTGTTTATGTATGTAATAGGCTGATTTTACCAGTCTTTGTTTAATCCTCTACGATGTCCGTTTTCAGTTTTCTTAATTTTCATTTGCACATTCTTTTCTGATTGTTGTGCAGAATTAAGAAGTTGCATCATCGTTTTTTCGTCTATTGACTGGTCTTGTTTGTCCTGATTCTGATCTTGCTTCTGTTTGTTTTTAGAATCGTCTGACTCCTTTTTTTCGTCGTCTTTATTTTTATCGTTTTTGTCTTTATCTTTGTCTTTATCCTTATTTTTGTCTTGATCCTGTTTGTTTTCTTTATTATTCTCCTTATCTTTATTATCTTTGTCTTTGTTCTTGTCCTTATTATCTTTATCGTCCTTATTGTCCTTATTGTCTTTGTTATTGTTTTTATTCTTCTTTATGAGATATTGAGCCATAGCCAAGTTATACCTTGTTTCATTGTCTTGTGGATTATGACGCAATGCGCTCTTGTATAATTCAGCAGCTTTTACAAAAAACTCTTGACTATTGGAATTATTTGATTTCATAGCCATCATACCTTGGGCATAAAAGATATTTCCCATGTTATGATAGATATATGCTTTATGTTCAAATCGGCTGGCTTCTTGTTTTAAGGCCTTCTTATAATATTCTACAGCAGTTGAATCATGACCTTGATAAACAATGGAATTCGCCATGTTATAGAATGCCTCAAGAGAAGGTGCTTTTTCCAATGATTTTCTATAATATGTTTCAGCTTTTGAGTAATTCTTGTTCCGAAAAGCCTGATTGCCCAAACGAATATAGTCTCTATAACTTGTTTGTGCCGACATATGTGCAACGAAACAAACAAGAGATAGAATCATAATACTAACAACACGTATAAATCTATTGTGCTTATATAGTGTCATAATTTTTATATTCATATTTTTAGTGACTTAAAGAATCGGTTTATAAAATTATTCTTTTTATCCATGATGCATACTTCAACAGCCATTACTAATATAAGTAGGATAGCAACAGCGATGAATTGTTCGTCGTATTCTGAATACATTGTTGTTGTGATGTCATCCTTTTGCATCTTGGAAATCTCATTTTCCAACATAGCTTGTGCTTCATCAGTTCTGTCCACGTGAATATATACACCTCCGCTGGCCTGGGCAATTTCTTTACCGACAGATTCGTTTAGTTTTGTTGTAACGACATTTCCTTGTTCGTCTTTTTTGTATTCGTTATTGCCAATTGGAATCAAACCACCTTCGGCTGTTCCCACTGAGAGTACGAATATCTTTATACCCATTTCTTTAGCTTCGCGTGCGGCTTGTAACGCCCCCTCTTCGTTGTCTTCGGCATCGGTAATCAGAATAAGTGCACGACCGATATTCTTGTTGTTAGAGAAATTTGCGATAGATTTGTTTATAGCATCTCCAATATCAGTTCCTTGCATTGTGATCGTTTTAGGCGATAATTGTTCAAGAAACATTTTTGCAGATATATAATCTGATGTCATTGGCAGAAGTGTTATTGATGTTCCCGCAAAAGCCACTAACCCCACTTTATCTTCATCGAATTGATCAATTAACTTACTGACAATCATCTGTGATTTAATTAATCTGCTTGGTGATATATCTTCACACAACATGGAATTTGACACATCCACAGCAATAACTGTTTCTATTCCCTGTCGTTTATATTCTTCGTTCCTCATTCCATATTGTGGACGTGCCAATATGAAAATAATGAGAGCCAGCATTATCATCATTAATGTGAACTTAATAATCGGGCGTATAGATGATACGTCTGGCATTAATTGATTGATAAGTCGGATATCACCAAACTTTTTTATATTTTGTCGGCGTTTATATCTGATGAATATGAATGCTGCTATAAATATTGGAATCAATAGCAAAAGATATAAATATAATGGATGTCCAAATCTGAATAGCATCTGTTTTTTCTTTTATGTTTTTATTATATATTATTTTACAAATATTTAGCCCGAGCTACCAACATAAATCATTTTATTGCTATGTTATGGAAGTCTGCGCAATACGAAGATACGCATAACAAGTTCCAAAATGAAAATTATGAGTGCAGCTATTGCAAACGGTTCATATAACTCGTTTCTTCTACTGAATTGTTTTACATTGAACTTTGTACGTTCAAGTTGGTCGATATCATTATATATTGCATCTAATTCAGAATTCTTTTTTGCCCTAAAGTACAAACCACCAGTATTCTTTGATATTTTGGTCATAGTTGGTTCGTCTATCTCAACCGGTAATTGTATTGTACCCCCTGTTGGTGTAGGGAAAGGTGCTAATCCGGTTGTACCTATACCTATGACATAAATTCTTATTCCAAGTTTTTTAGCGATGTCTGAAGCTGTTATAGGTGATATCTCGCCACTATTATTAACACCATCAGTCAGCAGTATTATTACCTTTGACTTAGCCTTACTTTCGCGAAGTCGCAGTATCGCATTCATTATACCGTCTCCAATAGCTGTACCGTCATCGATTTTACCTGTTAAAGCCATACGTGTGTCGGCCTGGCGGTATAAGTTCATCAGTGTGGCATGGTCGGTAGTTAGCGGACATTGTGTGTATGCTTCTCCCGCAAAGAACGTCAAACCGATGTTGTCATTTGTTCTTTTTTCAATGAAATTCTGAGCAATGTCGCGTAATGCCTCTAATCTGTTTGGGTGAAAATCTTGTGTCAACATACTTGTGGACACATCCACCGCCATCATAATATCAATACCTTCAACATCAGTATTACTCCATGAGTGTTTACTTTGTGGACGTGCAAGAATACATACTACAACTATGTATAAAAGACATCTTAAGATAAATGGAGTATGGATAAAATATAACCTGAATGATTTAGGCTGTTGTTTATATTTGATTATTTCTGGCATCTTTATTGTTGGCAGACTCTTCTTGTATCGAAGAATGTACCACACTATATATGGTATAAGTGCTAACAATAAAAGAAAGAAATATGGATTTTTAAACGTCATATCTTTTAAATAAATAGATAATACAATTTATAAATCAAATAGATTAAGCTTCCAACTGTCAATATTGAAAATACTCCAATCAATGAGATGGTAATTATCTTACTGATTTTAGCGTTCTTGTCCTCAACATAGATGAATTCTGGTTGAGTATTGACTGTTTCCTCTATTTTCGTTTTATTGATATATTCGATAACAGCAGCAAGATTTCTGTCGTTCTCGTTATTCAATGTTGTATATTTTGCGAATTTCACCAAATCGGCAGTTACCAATAATTGTCGTAACTCACTCAATGATTCTTCGTCGCCTTGTTTTTTCAGATGACCGATGATCTCGGTAGAAGTCATTTCCATAGCATTCACACCGAAACGGTCGCTCAGGTATTGGCGTAATACATCAGTCAATTGAGTGTAATACTCTTTTGAGTTCTCGCTATAAACAAGATTTTCCTCCTTTATCTTTTCGATTTTCTGTAGGGCGGATTTATGTGGAGAAATGCGCTGACGATTACGTATTTTATGGAAGATTGATTTATTTCTCAACAATCGTATGATCATCAAAATCAAAATCACCGTGAAGACGATGAACAACAACATCGCAGGTATTCTCGATTTCACATCCGATTTAGAAATGTTAATGTCTATATTCGGTTTTAAACCGAATATACTATCAACATGTGTAGTATCAACATCAAACGTATATACCTTCAATGCAAGGTTATTTGACTTATATACCTTACCGTTGACTTTCACTTCCATTGGTGGTATATAATATAATGATGAATCAAATGATGTGATAATGTATTTTTGAGTTAACACCTGTCGTTTGCCATCATTAACCTTACTTGTGTCAATTGGTGATGAACTGATAACCTCTATGCCAGGAATAATCTGTTGTAATGAATCATAATGAGGAAACTTTACAGAAGCCTTACTGTCAGCACTCACTTGTAATGTAATTCCAGTTTGTTGCCCAATAAAGATTCCTGTAGAGTCAATAACGGCATCAACCGTAACTTGTGCGTTGATTGCCAGTATATAAAATTGAACTAATAAGAATACTATAATCTTTCTCATTACCTTATTGCTTTTTAACTCCTGCGTCTGAACAAATTAATCAAGGTCTTCACATAATCTTCATCTGTACGCACTGATATGCTGTCAATATTTGCATGTGATAACATGTCGCGTACTTTGTTCTGATGATTAATCCACCATTCATGATGTGCTCTGCGCACTGCCGACGAGGATGTATCAACAAATATCTCTTCATTGGATTCCGCATCACGAAGACGTATAATGCCTACATTTGGTAATTCGGTCATTCGTTGGTCATACACTTGTAATGCCACCATGTCATGTCGTCGGTTTGCTATTGTGAGTTCTTGCTGTAAATCCTTTTGATTATAAAAGTCACTAAGCAAAAATACTGTACAACGTTTTTTGATAGCATTTGTCATGAATTCTACAGCACCGCCAATGTCTGTTTGCCTACTTGTCGGTTGGAAATTCAATAATTCTCTTATTATCAACAGAATATGTTTCCTACCCTTTTTAGGAGGTATGAATTTCTCTATTTTATCAGAAAAGAATATAACTCCAATCTTGTCGTTATTCTGAATTGCAGAGAAAGCTAGGGTGGCTGCAATTTCTGTTATCATTTGACGTTTGGTTTGATTGATTGTTCCGAAGTCAAGACTTCCAGAAACATCAACCAATAGAATAACAGTCAGTTCACGTTCCTCCTCAAAGACCTTTATATAAGGGTGTCCAAAGCGAGCGGTTACATTCCAATCAATATCGCGCACGTCGTCACCATATTGGTATTCGCGTACTTCGCTAAAAGCCATACCCCGCCCTTTAAATGCAGAATGATATTCACCTGCAAATATGTTGTTAGACAGCCCTTTTGTCTTAATTTCTATCTTGCGTACTTGACTAAGTAATTCTGACGTTTCCATTAATCAAATAATATTAATAAGTGTAAGAATGCTTCAAATTAAGTCCGTTAATAATTATTGATTATGGCACTTCTACTTTGTTAAGTATTTTGCTTATTATTTCTTCGCTTGTCACATTACTTGCTTCTGCTTCATATGTCAGTCCGATTCTGTGACGTAAAACATCGTAGGCAACAGTTCGTACATCTTCTGGAATGACATAGCCACGATGCTTGATAAATGCGTATGCACGGCTTGTCAATGCCAAATTGATACTTGCACGTGGTGAACCGCCAAACGAAATCAAGCCTTTCAAATCCTTTAGATTGTATTTCTCTGGATAACGGGTTGCAAAAACAATATCTGCGATATATTGTTCAATTTTTTCATCAATATAAACGTCCTTAACGACTTTTCTTGCAGCTTCGATCTCTTCGAGGCTCATTATCGGACGGATATTGATGCTGTCATTGTCGATATTCTGACGAATAATCTTCTTTTCTTCTTCGATTTTTGGGTAATCAATAACCACTTTAAGCATGAAACGGTCAACCTGTGCTTCTGGAAGTGGATATGTACCCTCTTGTTCTATAGGGTTTTGAGTTGCAAGAACCAAGAATGGCTTAGGTAATTCGTAAGTATTTGTGCTTATTGTAACCTGACGTTCTTGCATTGCTTCAAGTAACGCACTTTGTACCTTTGCTGGAGCACGGTTGATTTCATCAGCAAGAACAAAATTTGAAAAGACCGGACCTTTCTTTACTTGAAAAGAACCATCTTTCTGACTATAGATCATTGTACCGATTACATCGGCTGGAAGTAAGTCTGGAGTAAATTGTATTCTGGAGAATTGTGCATCGATAAGTGATGCTAAGGTCTTTATGGCTTTAGTTTTTGCCAAACCAGGAACACCTTCCAGAAGAACATGTCCATTACTCAATAATCCGATTAAGAGTGATTCAACTAAGTGTTTTTGACCAATGATAACCTGTTCGATACCAGTTACTAAGTTTGTCACAAACACACTTTGACGTTCAATACGTTCATTTAGTTCACGTATGTCAATTGTTTCCATATTTTTGTTTTATTCTTACTTTATTATTCTTATTTTCCCTATAACGTGTACACAAGTTTTTGTTAGTTTTTTTGTGTTGTATTATTATGATGCAAAAATAATATTTAAAACTGATTATTGTGCATGTCTTTTAATAAAATTATCCTTGTAATACCATATTTTAAGACATTTTAAATGTTTACCTCATTTATGGGTAAATAATATCAGTTTTTACTCGCAATAATTTGTTTTATGCATTGTTGTGGTGTAGTATAGATGTATCTAAACACTTATCAGACAAAGTCGTCTCCAACATTCATTTGCACATCATTTACAAACTTACGAATTGATTGCTGGTCATCTTTTTTGCATATCATTAATATGTTGCCTTCTTCAACAACAACATAGTTTTTCAAATCTTGTAGAATCGCTATTTTTCCTTCAGGAAGTTTCACAACACAGTCTTCACAATTGTAAAACATTGCATTTGACTGAATTGACACATTACCTTCTTTGACTTTTGGTAATATGTTGTATAATTGATTCCACGTTCCGATATCGTTCCACTCGAAATGACACTGCATAACATCTACGTTATCAACCTTTTCAAGTATTCCAGTCTCAAGGGGTATATTAGGACAAATAGAGAACGTGTCGTTTATTATTTCTATAACTTGTTTGCCAGACTTCATGTTTTTGCGTAATGTTTGCATCAGTGTTCCAAATTCTGAAGACGAATTTTCAACTGATTCTATGAAGGTCTTGGCAGTCCACATGTAAAGTCCTGTGTTCCATAAGAACTCCTTACTTTCGAAAAACAATTTAGCAAATTCTATATTAGGTTTTTCTGTGAAACTCTGTGCTTTGAATATATTCTTATCCATCTCGTCTGAGATTTGTATATATCCATATGTGGTCTCTGGACGTGTTGGGGCTATTCCCATTGTAAGCAATCGGTTGTTCTTACTTATATATTCAAATCCTGAAAGTATGTCTTTCTGTAATTCATCCTCACGGTTTATCATTTGATCAGCAGGTGTGATCAACATACATGCGTTTTTGTTTTTATTTAAAAGATATACAGCTGCCCATGTTACACTTGGGACGGTATTTCTGCGCATAGGTTCCAACAGAAGATTCTCTGATGGAAGTTCAGGTAATTGTTTTTGTGTAATGTCTTTGTAAATCTCATTTGACACAACAATAATATTTGAAGGTTCAATGAATTTTCTATATCGTTTGTAGGTCATCTGTAACAAACTTTCTCCTGTACCCATAATGTCCAAAAACTGCTTTGGACGTTTATAACTACTGCTCGGCCATAAACGAGAACCTATTCCTCCCGCCAATATTACACAATAATAATTCTTATTCATGTCTTTATGTTTATGAAAAATCGTTCAAAAGGTTTTGTATAATCTGTGTTCTTGTTATAACAACTCTGTATATAAAAATATATAAGTATTATATTTAGATTGTAAGATCGTGATATCAAATCACTTTTGTGAATGCTAAATTAATCAAAAAATAACAGACAAAAAAATCTTATGGATAAAAGTGCGTAAATTTTAAGAAATATTACGATAATCTCAACAATTATTACTACTTTTGCAAAAAGCTATAACAATTTATACATATATGCATTTAATCATACCAGCAATTATAACATTAATTATCCTACTTATTCTATCAAAGAAGAATTTGTTACATCGTAAAAATGATGTATCATCTCGATATCCCGTATATCGTCCAAATAGTTCTGTCAATGTATGGGAAACCAAATTATCTGGTATCACTTATAAATGTACGAGAGATGATGTCGGTGTTGTTGTGTTTGCCGTAAAACCGCATGAAGATGATGAATTGGCAAAGGAATCAATGGTTGTAATACGTGACGACGGAAAGGTACTTGGAGAAATTGCAGAAAAAGAGTTGAAGACATATAATGAATGGAGTCACGGAGAGGTTTGCACCGGAATCGGCTTGATAAATTACGATGAGGTTTCCAACTCACTCTGGTGTGATATGATGATTCTTGGTCCCGATGTAAACGATGTGGAGACAGAAGGTGAATTTAAGAAATTCTTATCTTGGGTTGATGAGAATTATAGTTCAGAATATATACCGGAAAGATACAGGTAATATTAATTTTACAGAAATATAGTTCCGGTTCTTTATTTTATCTTAACATTATCGATATACCACCAGATAGTCTTTCCAAAAGCGCGGTGAGTTTGATTGCTGCGTTCTGTTGAGTCAGTGATTTCGCTGCACATTCTTTTATATTCTTTATAATCTGCACCAATCAATGTGTCTGGAAATGTCACCGAGTTAGCATATTTATTATCCATCACCAACACTTCTTTGTATGATTTTGGCAAAGAGGCTATATCCGAACTGCTTGAGCACCTATAATATTTAAAAATGTTCTTTTTGAATGTGCTTATGTCTTGATCAAGGAGCATCGAACATAAATAGTAATCAATAATAGCCTGACGATTAGCAATAGAGTCTTGTTTAATCATTATATCAAAATATTGACGTGCCGTTTTGATTTTACTGTTAGGTAATGCTCCAAGAAAAGCAAAAACGTCTTTAGATGTGACTCTATGCTCTGCAGAACATGTGTCAAGAACATCTAACAATCCTTCAGAACCATAATTCTGTGGATAGTCGAAAAGATGATCAGCCAATGAACCTTCTTGCACTAAGGCAAATGCTCGCAGATTATTCAGTCTTTTGCTTGTGACAAGCGATTCCTCTCCCACTTTGCGAGCTTTCTCATAATCACCGTTGAGTATCAGTCTCTCTGCTTTTAATTCATACATGAATACATCTGGTGCCTTGTGGCAATTGCCGCATAACACCATCATGATAAAGAGTGTCAAAAAGTTAGGCCATAAATAACGTCCTATTTTATAATCACCTTCCACTATCTGAGCATCGAAATGTCTTTTGATAAACCATACGACAGATATGTATAGAATGATTAATAAAGGAGCAGCCCAATACCAGCCGTCAAAAGTGAAATTGTTGATTGTGGTATTTGTAAGACTTGTCAGCATTGCAAGTACCAGAAAGGAAGGGAAAAAATTTAGTGCATATAACCTTCCTTCCAAATGGGTTAGTTTATATGTGATGTGTATAACGGCGATTAAGGCCAATGTAATAACAACAGCCCCCACCCCACGATAATAAGTTGTTACGCCATGAGCAAATACATATTGAGCATGAGCAAGTAAATCACCTTCCATGCAGAATATATACACGAAACAAAATAATGCAAATAAAGAAATGCATGAGATTTGTATTATTGACGCAATATTCTTGGGAATCGGATTGTTGTAATTCATTTCTGATAAATTATTTTGATTTCTTTAAAACCATAGCGGTTCTTGCTGGAACATACAATTTAAGCCATCCTTTGCCGTCTTTTGAATATAACGGATCGGAATTCGTCAGATGGGCTATTGTGTCGTCTGTTAAATTAAAACCGCCAAAGTCTGAATTGTCTGTATTCAGTTTGACATGATATTCGCCTTCGGGCACAAGGAATCCATATCCTTCAAATGATTGATAAGGACTGAAATTGAACACGAACAACAAGTCGTTACGCATGTAAGCAAGAATTTGATCGCCATCATTGTGCCATATCTCCTGGATCTTGCTTTTCTGGAAGTTTCTTGTTTTACCAATCAGTTTTATCATACACTTGTCGAAATCTCCAAGATAATGATAACAGAGTTCTTTATTGTCAACCAAGTTCCATTGGCGTCGTGCATATTTGTGACTCCACCCGTTACCTTCACGCGGAAAATCAATCCATTCCGGATGTCCGAATTCATTTCCCATGAAATTCAAGTAACCGCCATTAATGGTCGAAGCGGTTAGGAGGCGTATCATTTTATGCAGAGCGATACCTCTGTTTGCCATGAAGTTTTCATCGCCCTTTTTGAAATGCCAATACATGTCGGCATCAATTAGTCTGAATATTATGGTTTTATCTCCAACTAAAGCTTGATCGTGACTTTCTGCGTATGATATGGTTTTCTCGTCCGCACGTCTGTTGGTGGTTTCCCAGAACATAGACGATGGTTTCCAGTCTTCGTCTTTTAATTCTTTTATTGTCTTTATCCAATAATCTGGAATGTTCATTGACATTCGGTAATCGAAACCATATCCGCCCTTTTTAAATGGAGCAGCCAAACCTGGCATTCCACTTACTTCTTCTGCGATTGTTATAGCTTTTGGATTTACCTCATGTATTAATATATTGGCAAGTGTAAGATATGCAATTGCCTCGTCATCTTCATGTCCATTATAATAATCGCCATAGCCGTTGAATTGTTCACCAAGTCCATGACTATAATATAACATGCTGGTTACACCGTCAAACCTATATCCGTCGAAATGGAATTCTTCGAGCCAATATTTACAATTTGATAACAAATAATGAAGAACTTCATTTTTGCCATAATCAAAACACAGACTATCCCATGCAGGATGTTCACGTCTGTCACCATGCATGAAATATTGATAAGGGTCACCGGCAAATAATCCCAGACCTTCATATTCGTTCTTAACGGCATGTGAATGGACTATATCCATTATGACTGAGATTCCATTCTTGTGAGCCTCGTCAATAAGCTCCTTGAGTTCCTCGGGAGTACCGAACCGACTTGAAGGGGCGAAGAAATTAGATACGTGATAACCAAAACTACCATAGTATGGATGTTCGGCAATTGCCATTATCTGTATGCAATTATACCCGTCCTCAATGATGCGTGGTAAGATATTATCTTTAAATTCGGTGTATGTACCAACCTTTTCAGCATCTTGCGCCATTCCTATATGACATTCATATATCAATAAAGGATTGGTCTTAGGGGTGAATTCCTTGCATTTCCATTTGTATTGTTTGGCGGGAGCCCATACTTGTGCTGAGAAAATCTTTGTATTCTCATCCTGTACAACTCGTGTTGCCCATGCAGGTATTCTTTCAGCCTTACCACCATTCCAATAGATCATTAATTTATAATAATCCTCATGGTGAATAGCATCAGATTCAAGATATATCTCCCAAACACCATTGTCTAATGATGTTAATCTATATGCTGAATTCTCTTCCCAGTTGTTGAAATCCCCAATTAAATAAATCTGAGTGGCGTTTGGAGCCCATTCACGAAACACCCAACCATTTTTGATTTTATGCAAGCCAAAATAGTGATGTCCTTCAGCAAAGTCGCTGATTGATTGTTTCCCATTATCTGTAAGCTCATTTAATTTATATAGAGCATGTTCATGTCTTCCTTTTATTGCTTCCTCAAAAGGTTCTAACCATGGGTCGTTTTTGACTAATCCTATGTGTTTCATAAATTAAGATAGGTTATTATTTAATTTAAGGGGAATTATCAGGTAAATATTATAAATAGATGCTGAATACTATGCTTTAATCTTAAATATCACTTTTTGTATAGACTCTTCTGAAGATACACATGGCGCATGTCCGTCTTCAGGGAAGAAGATAACAAACATACCTGGTGTGATTGTGATATATTGTTGTGCAAGTCCTTCATAGAATGTGATATCTTTTTCCTCGTTATATGTTTGAGGATCAAGGTCTTTTCTTGGGGTATATCCCATAGTCTCAGGACATGACAAAGGTATTTGAATGTCTATCATCCTATTGTGAGTTTCAATCTTTGCCTCTGTCGGAGTCTTACCTTTTGCTATTGTGAAATTAGCAAACAAATCTTTTCCTGAGAGTTCAACTTTACCTTGTGGATGCTTTGAAAGATCTGTGTTTTTAATGAAATCTACTACTTTATTAAATAAAGGATTTACAGCAGCATATTTATTTAAGTTTTCAATAGTGTCGATTATCATAATTCTGTATCTGTTTTTATATGATTCTTATACTGTTTTATATTCTCAATGAATGAAATAGATAAATCTTCTGAATTACCTGTATTCAATATGTTTTATTGCAGTGTTTCAATAACACCTCGTTTATAAAAGCCCTTTCTAAGCGTCTTTCCGTTTCTGTCTTTCTCTACAAACGCACCATCGCGTATATCGTCAACGTATGAGCCTTCGAATCTTGTACCGTTTGAATCTTCCTCAATACATTTTCCGTTTTTCTTTCCGTTTGTAAAATGTCCTTTGAATTTAGATCCGTTTTTCATCCTTAGTACACCATCGCCATTCATTTCTCCGTTGGCCCATTCTCCGTCGTATACATCACCATCGTGGGATGTGTATTTTCCACGTCCGTTTTGGCGGTCGTCAATCCAATATCCCTCGTAGCATGAACCGTCGTTCCATGTATATGTACCGAAACCGTCCATCATTCCGTTTTTGAATGTTCCTACATATTTGCCTTTTTCAGCATATGTGAAGATACCTTGTCCTTGACGTTTTCCTAACACATAATCACCTTCATATTTATCGCCGTTGGCAAAAGTATAAATACCCTTACCATCCATCAGATCGTTTTTCCAAGTGCCTGCAAATTTATCACCATTTGAGTAATTGTATGTGCCATATCCGTTGCGCATATCATTCTGCATATCACCATAATAGGTACTTCCGTCGCCCCAGTCAAACAAACCTTTGCCTTGTTTCTTGTCAGCAACCCAATCGCCCTGATAGAATGCTCCATTCTTCCATGTATATGTACCTTTTCCCTCTCTCATGTCTTGTTTCCACTCTCCGTCATATACATCACCATTGTGGTAGTACATTATACCACTACCCTCTTGGAAATCCTTAAACCAGAGTCCGTCGTACTTGTTTCCATTAGCAAAACAATAAACACCTCTACCATGTTGATGATCGTCATACCAGTCACCTTCATATGATTCGCCGTCAGTAAAAGTATATACACCATGACCTTGACGTTTACCTTTAACATATTCGCCTTCGTAAACATCTCCAGTCTTAAACGTGGTTTTTCCTTTACCGTTTGGTTTTCCGCTAATTAACTCACCATTATATATCGCTCCATCTTTGGGAAATACGTATCTTCCAACACCTTCTTTCTGGCAAAAAGCAGAAACTGGAATAACGGCTATTAATCCCATCAATAAGATTTTCTTCATTATTACCATGTCTTTATATTTAATTTTTGATGCACAAAATTAGTAAAAATAACTTATATATACAAACAGATTAAGATTTATTATGATTTTAATTATACTAAAATCGTATATTTTGGTGGATATTTATTACCTTTGCACAATGAAAGGAAATAAGTGGATGTCGATTGTTTATATATACTTTTATAATCGTCCGAATCATTCACATTTTTTAATATAATAAATAAGTATAAGTATAATTTTAATTAAATAACAGATACAATGTTAGGAAACAATTGGTTTGAATGTAAGGTGGTTGCCGAAAAGACAATCGAAGGTGGATTAAACAAACCTTTTAAAGAAACTTATTTGGTTGATGCACTTAATTGTACATCTGCAGAGGCGCGTATAATGGAAGAAGTTGGTCCGTTTTGCAGTGGTTCCTTAATAATTACAGGAATCAAGCATGTCAAGATAAGCGAACTATTTCTCAGCGATAACGAAAATGCAGATAAATGGTATAAGGCTAAGATAAATTTCATTACATTGGATGAAAAGACTCAGAAAGAAAAGAAAACAAGTGCTGATATGATAATTCAGGCTTTTGACTTCGAAGATGCGTTCAAGCGTTTGAAAGATGGCATGAAAGGTACAATGATGGATTATCAGATTGCCGTTTTACAGGAAACTACATTAATGGATGTTTTCCCATTCAATGCTGATGGAGTTCAAACAAACGATAATCAAGAAAATGACAGAAATTCAGACTTTTCTTAAGCAAGTTGTGGATGAGACTAAGGGCACTACAGCAAAATTAGTGGCCGTAAGTAAATATCATCCGGTTGAATCGTTGCGTGAAGCATACGATTGCGGTCAGCGTGTGTTTGGAGAAAGCCATGTTCAGGAACTATGTATGAAATATGATGTTCTTCCAAAGGACATACAATGGCATTTTATCGGTCATCTGCAAACTAATAAGGTAAAATACATAGCTCCTTTTGTGTCTTTAATCCATGCGGTTGACACAATGAAACTTCTTTGCGAGATAAACAAACAAGCAATGAAGAACGACAGAGTGATTCCATGTCTCCTACAAGTGCATATTGCTAAAGAAGAAACAAAATTCGGTTTTACTCCACAGGAACTATTATCCTTCCTTGAAGAAGGTGAATGGCGCAATCTGAACAACGTCAAAATATCAGGTATTATGTGTATGGCGACAAATACCGATGACGAGCAACAGATAAGAACGGAATTTAAAACAGTTAAACAATTATACGACCAGGTTAAAAATCAATATTTTAACGATTGTGATTGTTTCTCAGAATTATCAATGGGAATGAGTCACGATTATCATATTGCTCTTCAGGAAGGCAGCACTATGATACGAGTTGGTAGTAAAATATTCGGTGCAAGAAATTATGAAACCTAGTTCTACGAAAGATATAGCGAAGGCTATATTCTCAAAATATAATATAAGATATAATGCCGACTCTATAAATCAGTTGGCAGATTTACTCGTGCCCTTAAAACTTCATTACAGGGAGTTTCTCCAAACTTCAGGTAAAACAGTCGACAATCTATATTATATTGAGACAGGTCTTGTACGAACATATCATTTATACGAAAACACCGAATATACAGACGGTTTTTACAAAGAAGGCGACATGGTTCTCAGTCCCGACTGTTTGTATTCTGGCAATTTGAGTACTCAGAATATTATCACTATCGAACCAACGATTGTCTTCTCTTTCTCATATACTTCAATCCAAAGATATGCTGCGATGGATGAGGTCTTCTGTCATTTGTTATGTGCCATAATGGAAGAACGTATCATCACTCAGCAAGCATATATTAACATGTTGATATTACCTACTCTTCAACGATTTAAATTGATGAGTAAATTTCATTCGGATATCATCTGGCGTTCTCCATCCAAGAGTGTTGCCTCATATTTGCGTATGGCACCAGAAACATTAAGTCGAATTAGAACAAGTTACAATGATGAAAACAGTGATTCTTGATGCTCATACAGTAAATCCTGGAGATTTATCATGGGACCGTTTGAAAGATCTTACAAATGTAGATGTTTATCCCAGAACTCAATCTGAGCAAATTCTTGAAAGATGTGCTGATGCAGATATTGTTTTAACAAATAAAGTGGTTTTGGATGCAGATATATTAAATCAGCTTCCAAGATTAAAATATATCGGTGTATTGGCTACGGGATATAATGTGGTCGATTTGGATGTAGCAACTCGTCAGAACATAGTTGTTACAAATATCCCTTCATACAGCACTCAAAGTGTGGCACAGATGGTATGGGCGCACCTTTTGAATATAACCAATCAGGTCGCATACTACACGCAACAAAATAAGGGTGGCAAATGGTCAAATTCTCCCGATTTCTGTTATTATGATGATATTCATTATGAATTAAGCGGAAAGACCATAGGAATTGTCGGTTTAGGAAATATCGGTAGTAATATTGCTAAAATAGCGAAAGCCTTTGGAATGAAGGTAATTGCCTATACATCAAAGAAATCTGATTTGGACGGCATTAAAAAAGTGTCTATGGAACGCCTGTTCAGCGAAAGCGATGTTATATCGTTGAATTGTCCGTTAAACAAGGATACTTATCATCTTGTGAGTCGTTCAAAAATCCAGTTGATGAAACCATCGGCAATCATTATCAACACAAGTCGAGGACCTGTTGTAAACGAACAAGATGTGGCAGACGCTCTTAATTCGGGGGAAATCGCAGCTTTCGGATGTGATGTCTTGTCTGTTGAACCGCCAACACCTGACAACCCATTATTAACAGCACGAAACGCATATATTACTCCACATATTGCGTGGGCTACCCAACAAGCACGTTCCAGATTAATAGATATCTGTTGTGATAATGTCCGGGCTTTTATAAAAGGAAAACCAATTAATAAGGTAAACTGATAAGATCTATAAATAATAATAAAAAAATCACTGGATAGGTTTAATAAACGAACTCTAATCCAGTGATTTTATTTTTGTATAACACTTATTTGTTATTGCTTAACAAATAAGAATCCTGTCTTCATTCCATTAAATGACTTTGACAAATCAGAAATTGATGTGAGAGTGCTGTTCTTAGTTGCAGTCGCAAGAGTTTGAGCAGTTGACAACAATTTTGATGAATCAAATGTTAATGACAATTGAGTTGGTGAAACAGTTGCATATGCTGTACCGAATGAAAGTCCTAAATTCTGACCTGTGATTTTTAATGTGTGTGCAGCAGAATCATATACATAGTTTGTAGTTTGAGTCTTTCCTCCAACTTGTATTACACATGTGTTGTCGGCATTAAACTGCATTACAACAGCGCCTGGCTTAATTCCTATTTTCTCATAATAAGGACTAATCTTGTTTTTCAGTTGATTACTTGCAACTAATCCACCTGCTTGAGCAAGAAAATTAGAACTCTCGAATTCCACAGATGGGCCAGAATATACCCATGTTCCAACAATAGATGACTGTACGTTGTTGCCAATCAAAGCACCGATTACACCAGTTAACAAACTACCGGTATCATTACCTGTGGCACCAGAGAGTATAGAGCCTAAAATACTTGAACCATTTGGGTTTGTTGTTGCTGTCTGAGGAGATGCTGTATTTGTATTGCCAGTTAAAGCCGATGCTGCAAGGTTTGATAATATCTGATCGCCTGTTGGAGCACCGCAGCTAACGAGTGCCAATCCGCATGATAATGCGCCTATTGCAAATAAATTAATTTTCTTCATTGCTTTATATTTTTAATTAGGTAATTCAAATAAATTATTGCAAAGATAATAAATAAATCATGAATCACAATTAATAATTCATAATTATTTCATAACTTTGTCGTTTGAAGAGTAAATTGATGATAAAAATGGGAGAATATAAATTTGTTTCTTTTGGTAGCGGTAGTAGCGGTAATTGCTATTACCTTGGCAATGAAGAACAAGGACTATTTATTGATGCTGGTATCGGCATTCGTCGTATAAAACGATACATGAAGGAATATGGCATCAAATATAACAATATAAAAGGGTTGATTATTACTCATGACCATGCAGATCATGTTAAGGCATCTGGATATTTGAGTCAAGAAATGAACCTACCTGTATATACCACTCAACTCATACACGAAGGTATTAAACATACGTTTCATTCTGGGAAAAAAATCGAAGCATGCAATTGTAAACTGATAAATCCTGAAGAACCATTTGAAATAGGTGACTTTAAGATAACAGCATTCCCTATCCCTCATGATTCAACTGAAAATATGGGCTATTGCATTGAATTAGGTGATAAGAAGTTTACAATCATGACTGATGTCGGTTTTCCAACTGAAACCGTTCATAAATATATTCAAATATCAGATTATCTGGTTATTGAATCAAATTATGATGAAGAAATGCTCAAAAATGGAAAGTATCCTATTACATTAAAACAACGTATTTCAAGCGGTACCGGACATTTAAGCAACAGACAAGCAGCAGAAACATTAGCTGCCAATTTTCACGAATGTCTGAAGCATGTATGGTTATGCCATTTAAGCGAAGAGAATAATCATCCTGAATTGGCAAGGAAAACAATAGAATATCATTTACGCTCTTTTGGAATTATAGCAGGTAAGGATTTCCAATTGGAAGTGTTAAGACGCCTGATTCCAACTGGTCCGTTTATTTTACAATAATAAAAACAAGAACTAAAAGATATAATCATTCATTATGGGATATTTAGTAGAAGATCAAAGAAAAGTAACAACTCACCGTTTGATTCAGATGAAACAAGAAGGCAAGAAAATTGCCATGCTTACATCATACGACTACACTACAGCTCAAATTGTAGATAATGCAGGAATGGATGTTATCCTTGTAGGCGACTCTGCGTCTAATGTCATGGCTGGAAACGTTACGACATTACCTATGACTTTGGATCAGATGATATATCACGCTACTGCAGTAGTTCGTGCAACAAAACGAGCATTAGTTGTTTGCGATATGCCTTTCGGTACATATCAGGTAAACCCTACCGAAGGTGTAACAAATGCAATTAAAATCATGCAGTCAAGTAGTTGTGATGCCTTAAAATTAGAAGGTGGAGTTGAAATCATAGATACCGTAAGAAAAATTCTTGATGCAGGTATTCCTGTTATGGGTCACTTAGGACTCACCCCTCAGAGTATTAATAAGTTCGGAACTTATACAGTAAGAGCTAAAGAAGAAGCTGAAGCAAACAAATTAATAAGTGACGCGCATGCATTAGAAGATGCAGGATGTTTTGCCATCGTATTAGAAAAAATTCCAGCATCTCTTGCAGCACGTGTTACTGCAGAGTTAAAAATACCAGTTATTGGTATCGGCGCAGGTGGTGCATGTGATGGTCAGGTTCTTGTTGTTACAGACATGTTGGGTATGTCACAAGGTTTCTCTCCTAAGTTCTTACGCAGATATGCCGACCTTCATTCTATTATGACAGAGGCTATCGGTAATTATATTACAGATGTAAAATCATGCGATTTTCCTAACGAGAACGAACAATACTAATATGAAACCATGTCATTCGCAGAACGTCCCACTTTTACCATATTAGTCGCTGCATACAATTCAGAGAAGTATCTGCGCGTTTGTTTGGATTCATTAAAGAATCAATCACTGTCAAACATACAGATAATATGTATTGATGATTGCAGTGAAGATTCCACATGGGATATAATGCAAGAATATGCCGCGAATGACAACAGGTTTGTATTAATAAGGAATACAGAGAACCTCGGCCCTTCTAAATCACGCAACAAAGGTATAGATGTTGCCACAGGTGAATATATATGTTTTTTAGATAGTGATGATTGGTTTAACCGTGACTCCTTGCAAAAAACATATGATATCTTTCTTTCTGACAAACAGATAGATTGTGTCCTTTTTGATTTAATCTTGCAACATGTGTCTGATTCCGGCGACATGGTTGCTGAAAGGTTTCAGCCCTCTACCCCATTTGCAACACCTCTTCCTAAAATCATAACAGGTCTGGAGGCACTTGAATACAGCATAGATTGGCGCATTCATGGTGTTTATGCAGCAAAAACAGAATTATTTGTAAAGTATCCATACGATACAACATGTAGATTTTATAGCGACGATAACACCACACGTATTCAGTACCTGCATTCTAAAAAAGTTGCTTTCGGTAATGGCATATACAATTATAGGCGATTCAAGCAATCTGGCACATCTGTCATTTCAATCCATAGTTTTGATCACATGCTTGCGAATTTGAGTTTAAGAAAGCAGTTGATAAACGAAGGTGTTGATGACAAGATTATGTCCATTCTGGAAACACATCGTTTTAGATTGTTATTAAGTTCTTTTCGTACATGGTGGTTGAACAAATCATGTTTTGACTCGCAAGAGACAAAAACGATTAAGAATCTCATGAAAGACGTGTATAACAGTCTTGACAAATCTAAAATATCCAGAAAGGGCACAAACAAATTCGGGTATATTCCTTTTAATAACTATACATTGTTTTATATCGAACAATATATCTTTTGGACTATACGAACAATCCTGAAAATGGATAAAAGTAAACAATAAAGTAATAATCAACAATTTATAAGTTCATTTCAACATGAATTACTCCGAAATACTATATTGTATAGCTGCATTTCTTAATATGATTGGCTTTATAGGGGCTCTCCTCCCAGGTATTCCAGGGCCACCAGTCAGTTATATCGGATTATTACTCTGTTGCATTGCTTTTCCAAGTCCATTAATGATTGTGATTACAGTCATTATAGGTATAGACACCATGTTGGTTTCGATTATCGATTATGTCGCGCCTGGAATCCTTGCCAATCATGCCGGTGGATGTAAGAAAGCCGTATGGGGTGCAAATATCGGACTTCTGATAGGTTTGTTTTTCTCACCATGGGGACTTATAGTGGGACCATTTATAGGTGCTTTTGTTGGTGAGATGATTAATTCGAAACGTAATTTGGCATTATCAATAAAAGTTTCTACATATACATTTTTGTCAATTGTAATGGGAGCATTTATGAAACTATTATTATGTTTCATAATTTTATGTATATGTGTTGTTAACTTTATCGTTTATATTTATTCTGCATAAACAGATAAAATATTAAAACCTAGCAAAAAACGCAGGTTGATATATAAAAAATTTAACGGATTAAACTGATTATCGATATTTAAGATTTTGATTGCGTTTTGATAATCTATTTAATCCGTTAATTGAGAGAATTACAGAACTTTCGTATTACATCAGTGGTGATATTACAAATGTAAATGTTCTGTTTTGGCATGGCATCTGATATTCTTGTCTTGGCCATGCGCCCCACGAGTTGACACATCCGACACCCATTTGACGCTGAGCGATATGCACACTACTGAATTGACGTTCTTTCAGGTCGCCTGAATGCCATTGTCCTTTTTCTATTGCAGGATCCAAATCGTCTGTCAGATATTTCAGTGTCTGACATTCCATAGGTTCGTTTGATTCAAACATAAGTCCCTGCCCCATCTGGTTCATCACTTTCCAGTAGCGAACCTGAGTCTTATTACCTGATTCCTGTGGACGGATATATGGATAATATTGTTCAGAAACACTTTGATTAAACAAACCAATCATTGCTGAATTGTTTCGGTCTATATAATTCTCATGTGGTCCCTTACCATAATATTCAATCTGATCATATTGTTCAGGCATTTGTAGTTCCATTCCGAATCGGAATAATTGTGGTAAATTCTGAACATTATCAGGCACTTGCAGATCTTCTTTTACAATTACTTTGCCAGTTGGAGTTATAGTGTAAGACATGCACAATGATAATTTAACAGGAGCAGTTGAAGATTCTTGTTGAGCGTTTCCTCTTCTCATGTTAAGTCTCATTGGATTTACATTAAACTCATATTTTGATGTAACAATATAATTAGCACCTTCTTGTTTCTTCTCCATTGACACCATACGCATTTGTGGATTCTTCCAATCACGTAAAAGTCTTTGGAGTCGTGCGCCGAAGTCGTTATCGGTTGGAGCTCTCCAGAAATCAGGACGGAGTTCAAAACCTTCTTCCAGCATTGGTTGGTTATTCACATCATAGTGTACAAGTCTTCCGTTGTTTTTAGCGAAAGTGATTTGTGTGTTTCCTGCTGTGAACAACATGAATGCTTCATGCTCTTCGAGTTCAACCTTGCTGTCGGCTTGTTGGTTGGCAACATCTGCGATATTTACAAATCTATATGGAACAAGTACAAATTGCTCATGAGCAATCTCGTCGCCGTCATTTAGCAACATATACTCGTTGATTTGGTTGTTATGTCCCATATTTAGTTTGTAACTAATATTACATACAATTTCCTTTCCTGCATATGCTTTATTTGAAACAGCTTTGGCAATTGCAGGAATATTTACGGTTTTATGCTCTTGTGGTTTAATATTAAGTTTTGAAACATCAAACGCACCGGCATCTATAGTTTGACCGTCAGCCTGTATTGTATAATATAATGTAACGCCTTGAATTGGAACGAAGAAATTTTCATTATATATATCAATTTTACCAGATTTCTTGTCAATTAACTTAGTCCAAATATTCTGATAGTAGTATTGAACCTCGTAAGCGTGTGGGTTTGGATTTCTGTCTGGGTTAATAACACCGTTACAGTTGAAGTTGTTGTCACTTGCAGGGAAACGGCCGAAATCACCACCATATGCATAGATTGGTTTTCCTGTGATTTTACTTATACTATGTAATCCCTGATCGATGAAGTCCCAGATATATCCACCTTGATATGAAGGATATTTTCTGATTATTTCCCAGTATTCTTTAAATCCTCCAATTGAGTTACCCATCGCATGTGCATACTCACATTGAATAAGAGGACGGACATTATTGTTGGTTGCATACATTTCACATCCACTATAGTCGAAATACATAGGACAGAAAATGTCTGTCTTACCATTTTGTCCGGCTTGTTCATACTGACATGGACGTGATGGGTCGTAAAGTTTTACCCAATCATATGCATCTTCAAAGTTTTTACCATAACCAGCTTCATTACCTAAAGACCATACTATAATAGACGGATGATTTTTATAGGTTTTCATGTGATTATACTGACGTTCCATGTGTGCGTCATGATAATCTTCTCTTCTGGCCAAAGTCTTTTCTCCATATCCCATTCCATGAGATTCAAGGTTTGATTCACTTGTGATATATATGCCATATTGATCACATAAATCATACCAACGAGGATCATTAGGATAATGGCTTGTACGTACAGCATTGATGTTAAGCTGCTTCATCATTTTTATATCTTGAAGCATACGTTCATAGCTGACAACATATCCTCCGTCAGGATCAAGTTCATGACGGTCAACACCTTTTATAAGTACAGGACGTCCGTTTACCAACAATTGTTTGTTCTTGATTTCGATCTTGCGGAATCCGACCTTTTGTGGTATCACCTCCACTACTTCTTCATCAATACATGCAGTAATAATCAGATTATATAAATAAGGTGTTTCGGCAGACCATTTGTTGCAGTCGGGAACAGTTATGGTTATTTCTGAGTTTGTACCATAAACATCAGAAGTCATATCTCTAACAACAACACCGTTCATGTCTTTCAACTGAATTTTTAATTTGTTGATTTTGTTGTTGTTAATCAAAGATGTTTTTACCACCAACATACCGTCTTTATAATCTGGTGTTAAGTCTGGTTTTACAAATACATCTTGAATATGGCTTACTGGACGAGAATACAAATAACATTCACGTGCTATACCTGATAAACGCCAAAAGTCTTGATCCTCGAGATACGAACCATCACACCAGCGCATTATCTGCATTGCAATCAGGTTTTTCTCTCCTGGACGAAGATATTTTGTGATATTGAATTCTGTAGCGGTCTTTGAGTCTTCAGAATAACCTACATATTGTCCGTTTACATATATAGCAATATTACTTGTTGCAGAACCGATATGGATATACACATCCTCTCCATTCCATGTAGCAGGAATTTCAAACCATCTACGATATGAACCTACATTATTGTTTAAGGGTTTTACAAATGGAGGATTTGATTTCCAGTCGTTTCTCCACGCATATTGCGTATTCACATAGATCGGATAACCGAATTTGTTAAGTTCCCAAACTCCAGGAACAGGCATGATATCCCAATTCTTATCATCGTAGTCCTCTTTATAGAAATCCTTTGGGCGTTGGTCTGCATTTTTAACCCACTTAAATTTCCAGTTTCCTTCAATAGATAAAAATCGTGTGGAAGCATATTTATTAAACTGTTCTGCTAAATATTGGTTTTCGTAGGCAAAAAAGTTAGAATGGCATTCTTCGCGATTTTCATTGTTAATGCGAGGGTCATTCCAATATTCACCTGGTTGGGCTTGCATCATTAACGACAAAGCCGTAAAGCCAACTGTAACAGAAAGTTGCTTCAGCATATAATTGTTTGAATAAAATAAATACATTAAATTTCCTTTTTGGTAATTGAAATATTGTTACAAAGATAAAAATAATATTTAATTTACACAAACATTATCCCCAATTATTTTAATTAAAATTTGTCTAACGTATATATATATATTAAGGTGTGTTCTGTTTTAGATTCAAACAACCAGAGAATGCATAATTCAGTATTTCTACGTCGTTTTCAGTCAGATTAACATTTGTAAGATTATAACAGTGAGAGAATGTGTTAGATGAAATCGCATCAACAGATGTTTTTAACAGAACCGTTTTAAGGTTAAGGCAATGACTAAATGCTTCAGAATCTATCAATTGTACTGATTGAGGAATCTCTAATTCAAATAAGGTGTTACAATATTTAAATGCACCGCAACCAATGGTGTGCACGGTTTCAGGAATACGAAGAAATAATTTCGAATATCTACCCATAAATGCATTAACTCCAATAACTTCTACACCTTCGGGAATTATTGTAGATCTACAGCCGAGAATAAGTGTCTTGCCGTCCTTACTAAGTATGGCATTTGAACCTTGTGGAGATATAAACTCTTTATTGTCTGGTGAAAGTATTATCTCATCTATTTCGTCGCTTTGCATAAAGGCATAATTGGATATTCTATTTATTGAACTAGGGATGATTAGTTTATGGATGATCGTACCATAAAAACAACAATCTTCTAACACCTTGATGTCGTTTCCTATGGTTGTTGTTCTGCATGTGGCTATCAATGCCGAGTCTGATTTTCTGACAATTCCATTACAATTTGAACGTGAGTCATAATATGGGTTGGCATCATCTACTACAATAGATTTTAGACTATTACAGCCTGCAAAGATATTACAATCGTCTATTTTCGAGACATTCTTAGGTATATAAATTGAAGTTAACGAATTACATCCGTTGAATACGGTATTATTAAGTTCCACAAGTGATTCTGGTAGGCTTATTGTTTTTAGACTACTGCAACCGAAAAAGGCGGCCTCATCAATTGTCTCAATGCCTTCTGGAATAATAATATCTTCTAATGTATAGCAGTGGTAGAAAGCATGTGAACCAATAAATTTTACTGAAGAAGGAATCTTTGTTGAAGAGCACCCTGCTCTCAACTCGTCCATATCGGAGTCAATTATAGCATTACAATTATCACGTGAATCATATCTCTCATTATTTGGATTAACAACAACAGATGTTAAGTTATAACAACTTCCGAAAAGCGCTCCACCAATCCCCCACACCGAAGCTGGAATGTATATAGATTCTAAATTTACACAGCAATCAAAGGCATAACTATTAATATCCTCAACACCCTCATCAATAATAATTGATCTAACTTCTGTTACTCCTTGAAAGGCATATCGTGAAATACTTTCTACATTATAATCCTTACCATCGTGTGTAACATGTGATGGAATGTGGAGGGGTTTTGAATAGTTGACCTTAGGAACAGCATGGTAATTTATTAACGACACCCTACTGCTATCTCTTTTCATGATTTTGTATGTAAACCCATTCTCGCAGAAAGATTCATCTGCAAAAGAAGATATTATTGCTGTAAACCATACTAAAATAAATAAAACAGTTCTATGTTTAAAGATTTTCATATGCAAAATAGTTTTGTTATAATATTCAGTTTATAGATACAAATTACTAATAATAAATAATTTAAAATTAAAAGATTAAAGTAAAGTAAAATTTTGCTAACTTAATAAAGATGCTATGATATTATAGTTAATCAATATAAAGTAAACTATAATTCAAAGATATAATTTTATTGAATAATAAACAAACTTTTCCTGAAAAATGATTAAAAAAGTGGTTTTGTGGCATTTAGATAATCACAAAAAAGTGTTTGAATAAATTATTCAAACACTTTATATATACCTTGTTCTCTGTGAAGAAGTTCTACACGCACTCCAAATTTCTTATGTATGTGCTCGGCAACATGTTGTGCAGAATAAACACTTCTGTGGCGCCCACCTGTACATCCGAATGAAATCATCAAGTGTGTGAACCCTCTGTCCATAAATCTCTTAGTGTGGAAATCTACAAGCGGATAGATATTATTCAGAAAGTTAAGAATCTCACCGTCTGATTCCAGAAAATCTATAACGGGTTTGTCTAATCCTGTCAATTGTTTATACTCATCATATCTGCCCGGATTATTTGTACTTCGACAATCGAAAACATAACCACCGCCATTTCCAGATTCATCTTGTGGAATTCCCTTTTTGAAAGAGAAACTTGTCACTTGCACTGTTAATCCTTGTGGCGCTTCTTCTGCCTTTATCGCGGATTTATTCATTGCCTTACCCTTTTCTATAATCTTCTCGGCAACGCCTTTCAGATAAGGATAATTATTGATAATTCCCTGATTATATAATGATTCTAAGTTGGCAATACCAGCTGGAATGCTATCAATGAAGTGTTTTTTCTTTTCCCATAATCCACGAAAGCCGTATGCGCCCAAAACCTGCAGATTCCTGAACAGGACAAAAAGCATCAGTCTTGACATGAATTCGTCTTTAGATACATTCTTATATTGTTTCAATGCGCTCAGATACACATCAATAAGTTCATTACGCAAAGTATCACTATAACCAGCCGAAGCTTGCCACAAGAAACTTGCCACATCATAATAAATCGGTCCTTTTCGTCCGCCCTGATAATCTATATAATATGGTTTATCATTGTAAATCATTATGTTGCGAGCCTGAAAATCCCTATAAAGGAACGTGTCAAACGGTTCATCCAACAGATTGGAGGTAAAACGTTCGAAATCATTCTGAAGTAACACCTCATTAAATTCTATATCAAGCAGTTTGACGAAACAATATTTGAAATAATTCAGATCAAACATCACGCTCATTCTATCGAATGAAGGTACGGGATAGCAATTATTGAAAACCTCATCACTTGCACCTTTGAATTGTATGTCAGGGAGCTGTGTCATGACTTCTTTCAACATGTTTTTCCCTTTCTCGTTTATCTCACCATCTGATGATTTACAATCTGCAAGAAAGTCTTTAAGTGTTGTTGTCCCAAGTTCCTGCTGCAGGTAGCATAATCTGTCTTCGCTGATGGCATAGACTTGTGGAACAGATAGATTTTTTTCAGCGAAAAGAAGAGACAATTTGTAAAAGGCTTCATTCTCGTCGGGTGACTTACTTGTCACTCCATAAACGTTTTCACCCTTATTGTTTGACATTATATAATAACATCTGCTACTACCCCCACCACCGAAAAGATGCTCAACCTTGACTGGAGTCTCGCCGAATGTCTTAACATACAAATCTATGATTTTCTGTTCCATATAGACTTAACTTTTAAATAAACAGCAATAACATTTATCAATGAAACAAACACAAGCAGAACAATTCCGATTAATACTGTTAACAATATGCCTGGTGCTTCAAAATCTGGGAAGAAGGACTGGAACATGTCCATATATATACTTCTTACCGACAGCATTATAACAAATGCCATGATGAGTACCAGTATATTCAGACCTACAGTCAATAACTGATATGGCATTGACACCTTAACCGGACTATAACCTATCAACAGCAGGTTTTCAAGTTTTGTGTTGTTTTTCTCAACCAACAGATACACACTAAGCATCAGTACATAAAGGGCCAGAATACTGATTACAAGCCCGATACTCATTACAATGCCCACGATTATTCTCAGCATGAAGGTTGTCTTTGATGCATCAAGCTTATCCTGATCGGTCTCATAGTTGTTTTCTTGGAGGAAACTTGTTATATTTTCATCTGTTGGGTTATTAACCTCTAATATCAGACGTGTTATGGTTCCAGATTCACTATCAGCATAATAGTTGTTAGCCCAGTTCATGAATGCCTGAGGTACCAAGATTGTATTTAATCTGCTGCTGAATCCTACAATTCGTCCGACATATTCATCATTAGAGCCATTGCCGTATATATTGATTTTTAGTTTGATTGCCCCAAGAATACCTTCAGACAATTTAGGCAGACTTCGGCTTTGTGCATAGCCAAAGTTGTATAGGTCTAAATAGTTTCGAGGTAGGATTATCGGAATTTCTTTTGATCCCTTTACATATTTCCAGTCTTCTGATTTTACATCCACAAATTCATCGGGAACAGACTCGAAGAACATTTCTGTAGAGAAACTGGTTGACTGATCCAAATCAAAGGTGGCACGAACATCAAAGACTGATGGAGTGAAGTAGCCTACCCTCTCCACGAATTGTTGTTGTTCTATTTCTTGCAGTTCTGGTCGTGAGAACGCATTTGACTTGCCTGTTATTGTTGTGACGGCACTGATTTTCTTGTTTATAATCAGATAGTCGGATTTCATGAAACTGTCTTCGCCTGTATATACAGCTTGGGTGTCGTTATAGAACTGAACACTTAGAAGTATAATAACCATACCCACGATATTGGCAAAGAAGAAACCTGCAAATTGTGGAATGCTAATATGTTGTCTTAATAATTTCCAAACTAATTTCATGTTCTGTATATTTATATGATAGAACGTTTCTTATAGTTTAAATGTCTTGTCGTATGATAAATCCATATGTTTACCGATACTTGTAACAATTACGCCTGCGCCTTGCTTTTTTGCCTCTTCCATGAGGATGTCTCCCATGATTCTACTGTTTGTGTCATCCAGGTGGCTTATTGGCTCGTCAACAAATATGAAATCGAATGGCTGACATAGGCTGCGTATCATTGCCACACGCTGTTGCTGTCCGAACGACATTCTTCCTATCTTTGCATCATATTTATCACGGATTCCCAATAAGTCGAACCAATGACGGATTTGCTCCATTGATTGGAATCGTGTCAGGTTGTTTTTTATCTCGATATTCTCCATGGCAGAGAGTTCGGGAAACAGACGGAGTTCCTGCCAAAGAAGTGATAATGATGTTTGTCTGATTTTCACCCACTGGCTGACGCTGAAGTCTCGGACATCATTTTTGTCAAAAAGAATCGTTCCTTCATAATCATGACGATATCCGAAAATATAACTACATAAAGAAGACTTACCTGTTCCTGAATTTGCTTCAACCAAATAGAGATGATTTTTCTCAAAAATCACATCTTGTTTCCAAATATCACTATTTATATCGGTCCTCTGTGAGAATACCTGAGGTAATGTGTTATGGAGTGAAATAGTTTCCATTTTCAGTTTAATTTAATGTAGTTCCGTTGCCGCTTTTAAGATCTGTTTAAGAACATTATCTGATTTATCTTGTGTCAGAATATTAATGGTTATCTCTCCAACACCGCTTGATGATATGGTAACCTTGTCAATGAAATCTACCTGTTCTTTCAGATTGATTTGTGCATAGATATATTTTCCAACTACATCTTTGTCGTTTTTAATACTTGTGCTGAAATCTTTTAGAGATGAAGGAATTGTACCAAAATACAGATTGTTCTTTTTTACATCCATATAATAGTCCTTATCCTCAATTCTTAGTTTGTATTGGTCTTTGAATGGAACAATGTTCACACCATATTCTTTTGATGACTCCATCCAATAATCCATATCCTTCATGAAGTCGGAGTTTTTCAAGTTGGCAACTAATGAGAAATCCGCTTCTTTTAACACATCGTCGTATGTCTGTGATTTGTCAGCCGATTTTGAAGACAGAAGTAACACATCGCCATCTATCGCACGTATGATATTATCTGCATCTATGCCTAAGTTCAATGCAGTAAGCATTTCTTTAACTGCAGGGAACTTCTTTATCTGTTCTAATCCCTTTTTGCCATTTGAACCGAAACAAATCCATGTTTTATTATTTTTAGGAATATTGTTTAGATATGTACCCTGTATTGGTTTAAATGAATCGTAGCCGTCATCAATGATTTTCTGAGCCTTTGCATTATTTCCACATAACAATGTTTTAACGCTAACACTTCCTTTCAAGAAATCAACACCGAAGATTACATTTACATCAGAATAATTTACACCCGCAGGCAACAATGATTTGTAATCTTCAATATATTGGCTTGGAATTGCGGCAAGATTTGAATAAATCTGAAAATCTTCGCAATTCATATCATTCATTTTCTTCGCATTTTCCGACATAATAAAGCTGTTGTCTTCATTATAGTCAAACAACTGCTGTATTACTGCTCCGTCGTTTTGTGTAGATGATATACCTTTGTTTTCTACTCGCACAAGCAATAATAATGTATTGTCATCGTATGCGACATTTATATCGTCGAGAAGTTTACAACATTTTAGTCCATCGCGTTCTTTAACTTTTGTACAGATATTCTGTCCCGATAATGCGTTCAGAAATTCATCAAGCAATGACTCGTCATCAACACATATTGATAATCCTGTATAGTTGTTTTTAGTTTGAAACAAATATACCGGTAAATCAAAATCCAATCCTGTAAGTGAAGGGTCGTTAATGATGTCTTCGACATGTTTCTTGGCATCTTTACCCATAAGCACCCCCAGCGATTGCTTTGCCATGGCTATTATTGGGGAATTACTTAAATCACTTTTTTCAACAAGGTTTTTCATATTGGCTTTTACAACCAATGTAGCATCCTTAGGAATTACTGTGGTATAATTTTTCTCGTTGTTAGTACAAGCCGACAACATGAAAATTAATGCCAGAATAACATAGATGTGTTTGATGCACTTACTCATAGTTAATACTGAAATATTGAAAAATAAGTTATTTTTTTGCTTTCTTCTTTTTTTCGTACATCTGATTAAATATGTCATAATAATGCTCTGGAGCAACATCCTTTAGATCTGCCGGCCACAACTTGGCAAGAACATCTGGAGTGTACTCACATGCCAACTTTGAATATTGTAAAAACAAATCATCAAGATTCATTATATAACATATTTGTGCAAGATATGCAAACGATTTGTAATGTAGAGGGTCGCTGGTTTGCTTTGAAGCCATTGTCAGAAAGAACAATGCAGCACGATAAAAACCATGTGAGAACAATTCTCCACCTGCAAGCATCATGATTGCTGCTTTCCCCGATTCGGTACATTCAATGGCGTCATAATATGTTTCCACAGCTTTGTCTGTGTTACCTAAAGCCGTTAGAATATTACCTTTTTGCAACAAAAACTCTGCCTCGTGGGGATAAGTTCTTAAAACTACATTTATTAAACTGAGTGCTTCTTTATAGAAACCTCCGATATATAAAGAATCGGATATAAATGCTCTGTTATTAGCTTGGAGCTCCTTGTTCTTCTTCTCTTTTTTTGTAGAGTAATCTCTTGCCTTTATCAGAAAATTATATCCTTCTTCAAACTGTTTGTTCATGACGTAACATCTTCCGATTATCATCAGAAATGTTTCATCATGCGTCCTCTCATAATATTTTAGATAGGCATCGAGTGCTTTGGCATAGTTCTGAAGGTCATAATAACCATGTCCCTTCACCATCAGAGCCTGAATATCGTTGGGATTAACGGCAATGGCATTTTCTGCCGAATTAACCGAATCCTCAGTCTTGCCTGTTACGTGCTGTAATGATGCAAGATAAGTCCAACCTTGAGGCATGTAGGGATTATTATCCAAACACTGCGAATAAACATTGATTTCTTCTTCAAATAAATCGCTGTCGTGACAAACTTTAGCCACTTCAATATCTATCTCATCCCCATCAAGCGGTGAACAGATTCTCAGATATTCGTTTACCCATTCACGGATGGAGTTGTTGCTTAACGGATTTGTACTTAGATCTGAAAAAGAGACTATAATATGAAAATATGCGTCTTTCAAACGATTTTTACCTTCGTTTTTGTTCGCCATTCTTTCACATTCTTCCTGCTCAATAGTTATCCACTGTCTGAAATATTCAAACGCCGCCTTATCATCGCCTTCTTGGGCACAAGCTAATTGGGCCTTAAAATAATAAACATCATGATCTTCTTCAACATTAAGAAGTTGAAGCACTTCTTCGGCTTCATCGAATCTGTGAAGACTGATTAATGAGTTTACCTTCAAAGATAGCAGATATGAATCTCCATCATGTAGCTTAAGTCCGTCGAGAACAGTCTCAAGCATTTTGTTCAGGTCATCATTTGCTAAATAATACTCTGCGATATCAACAAAATCATCAGAATCAAGATAACAGACCTTACCTTGTTCCTTAGCACTTTCATACTTGTTTAATATGTCTTTAAATTCTAATGAATTATAATTCATATATTGATTTTATTGATATTTTTTAGAGTTGTAAAATCCCATCACGTATTCTTGTGATACGTAGATTTTATTTACTTATCTTTGCCCAACTGTCCTTAAGTCCTACTGTACGATTAAATATGAGATGGTCATTTGTTGAATCTGCATCTGGAGTGTAATAACCGATACGTTGGAATTGTATATAGTCCAATGGCTTGAATTCTGTTGCATATTTCTCTATATATGCCTTAGTGTTAATTTCAAGACTATTTGGATTAAGGAATGGACGCATGGCCTCTATACCTCTGACACCTTCATGTTCATCTGAATATTTCTTAATCTCATCTCTTGGATTCTCAACCATCCACAAACGGTCGTAATTGCGAACTTCTACAGGGAGGCAGTGGTTAACACTAAGCCAATGAATTGTACCTTTAACCTTTCGGTTGGCCTCTGGCATACCACTCTTTGTCTGTGGATCATATTCGCAATATATTTCCTCGATATTACCCTCAGCGTCTTTCTTAACACCTGTACATTTGATGATATAGGCATTTTTAAGACGAACCTCACGATCAACAGATAATCTGAAGAACTTTTTAGGAGCATCCTCCATAAAGTCGTCACGTTCAATCCATAATTCACGACTGAACTCTATTGTGTGTTTCTTTGAGTTCTCATCTTCTGGATTATCAATTGCCTCAAGTGTCTCTACTTGTCCTTCAGGATAATTAGTGATAATCAACTTCACTGGATTTAAGACTGCACTCAAGCGAGTTGCGCGTTTGTTCAAATCTTCACGTACTGAATATTCAAGCATCGCATAGTCATTCAATGCATCATATTTTGTGTAGCCGATCATCTTGATGAAATTACGGATACTCTCAGGACTGTAACCACGACGGCGCATACCGCAAATAGTAGGCATTCGTGGATCATCCCATCCTGAAACCACACCTTCTTGTGTTAGAATCAGAAGATTTCTTTTTGACATGAGGGTGTATGAAAGGTTCAACTTGTTAAACTCTGTCTGGCGTGGACGGTTGTCATCGAGATTGTCCCCTTCCCCTCTTGACATCTTAAGCCAGTCAATAAACAAATCGTATAATGGACGATGAGGCACAAACTCCAATGTACACAAAGAATGTGTCACACCTTCGAAGAAGTCTGATTGTCCGTGTGCAAAGTCATAGTTTGGATAAACATTCCATTTTGTTCCGGTTCTGTGATGTGGAATCTTCTTTACACGATAGATGATTGGATCTCTGAAGTGCATGTTAGAGTTTGCCATATCTATCTTTGCACGCAAAACCATTGCTCCTTCTTCAATCTCACCAGCCTGCATCTTTTGAAACAGTTGGAGGTTTTCCTCAACAGGACGATTACGATATGGACTATCTGTTCCTGGAGTTGTTGGAGTACCTTTCTGTGCAGCAATTTCTTCAGAAGACTGTTCATCAATATATGCCTTGCCTTCTTTGATTAATTCAATAGCAAAGTCATACAACTGCTGGAAATAATCTGAAGCATAATACACATTACCCCAGTTGAAACCGAGCCATTTGATGTCTTCCTGAATAGCATCAACATACTCGACATCTTCCTTTGCAGGGTTGGTATCGTCAAATCGGAGATTACATACACCTCCGTATTTTTCTGCTAATCCAAAATCCAGGCAAATGGCCTTTGCGTGTCCGATATGTAAATATCCGTTTGGCTCTGGTGGAAAACGAGTCTGTAATTTTCCGCCATTCTTACCTTCTTCAAGATTTTGTTTAACTATTTCTTCAACGAAGCTAAGTGATTCACTTTTTACTTCTTCTGTATTTTTGATTTCCATTTTTATAAATAGTTTCTAATTTTATGCAAAGATAGTGATTAATTATTAATTGTATGATAATAATGCTATCATACATGTAGGAATTACATTTTATTAACTATAATACTTCAATAATCCGTCCATTGGCGAGCGCATTATCACACCAATTTCGTAACCTAATTGTTCTGCAACTTCTTTAATTTCATCTTCATACACCCATGCTATCGAACCCACAAAATTTACTTGCAGTTGCTTTGACGGAGAATAACACTCGTATGATTTTATATTTCTGACAAAGAACTGTTTGAAACAATTTATCAGAAATGAATGAATTTCGTCGTTGTCGCGATGATGTTGACAAAACTGACTTATTTCGCCAAGAAATCTATTTGGTAATGGCTGACGATAAGTCTTTTCTATAATCGAAGCTCCTGTCTGTTGGGTTTCTGTATAAAACAAATCTGTTAGATCTTGCGAAAACTGATTCTTCAGCATATCTCCCACCAAACGTTTTCCTATATATGCAGCACTTCCTTCATCACCGAGGATATATCCCAACGGAGACACATTCTTCAGGATCTTATGACCGTCGTAATAGCAGGAATTAGAACCTGTACCCAAAATACATGCGACTCCTGAATTATTACCAAGCAAAGCGTGTGCTGCGCCTAATAAATCAGAATTGACTTCTGCCTTACATGCAAGGTCTTGCTCTAAAATGGCTTTCAGTCTTGGTGCCGTTTCAGGAGTACATCCTGCTCCATAAAAATATACCGTCAAGTCATCGCCGTCTTGCAAGTCAAGCTGAGGCAATAATTCGTCTTGTATTATTTTATGAATTATATTATCGTTTTGATGAAAGGGATTGATTCCTTGTGTTGAAAAAGAGTCGGACTGAGCATTATCACCAGAATTGACATAATGCCAGTCTGTCTTAGTCGAACCACTATCTGCAATTAGTATCATTCTGCACTAAAATCTTTAATACGTTGTTCTTCGCTTAATTTACAAATCAACAGAGTATCGTCTTTCTCTGCCACTATATAGCCGTCAAGTCCTTGAACTACAACTCTGCGTTCTTCAGTTGTGTGGACAATACAATTATGGCAATCGTGCAGGTCGATACGCTGCCCTATTGTGGCATTTCCTTCGCTGTCTTTATCCGACAGAGTGATTAACGACCCCCATGTGCCGACATCACTCCAACCAAAATCGGCAGGATATACAAATATGTCTGAGGCATTTTCCATTACGGCATAGTCAATGCTGATACTTGGACATGTTGGGAACAACTCATTTACTTTTTGTTGTTCTTCATTCGTTCCAAGATATGCGTCTAATTTCTCAAACACCGCTGCAACTTCCACTGCATATGTGTTTAATGCGTTGACAATTGTTTGGACATTCCATACGAAAATACCTGAATTCCAATAGAATTCTTGTTGCTGAATATATTCCTGTGCAGTTTTCAAATCTGGTTTCTCTCTGAATTTTGCAACTTTATATATTGTGTTATCGTCGTTCCCTGAGTTAGTTCGTTCAATATATCCATATCCGGTTTCGGGACGTGTAGGCTTCATTCCAAGAGTTAATATTGCATTATTCTGAGACGTGAATTCCAATGATTTGTTTATAACCTTTTGGAATTCAATCACGTCTGTCACCATATGATCGCTTGGTGTTACAACAAGATTAGCTTCTGCATCAATTTTCTTGATTCTCCAGCTAACATATGCTATACATGGCGCGGTATTTCGTCGGCATGGTTCCAACAATATATGATCTGCAGGAATTTCCGGTAGTTGTTGCTGCACAATTGTCTGGTATTCCTTGCTTGTTACCACCCATACATTTTCTGAAGGAATGATTCCACGGAATCTGTCCAGGGTCATCTGTATGAACGTGCGTCCGCATCCTAAGACATCTATAAATTGTTTTGGATATTTTGGTGTGCTCATTGGCCAGAATCTGCTTCCAACGCCTCCAGCCATTATTACTAAATGATTATGATTCATTATATCTTATGTATTTAATCAACATAAGGATTATTAAAGTCTGTATTAATAATCCTATTCTTCATATCACTGCAAAGATAAAAAAAAAGCGGCTAACTACCAAAATAGTCAGTCGCATTTCTCTAAAAAAATTAATATGTTATAAACCGTATAAAAATATCTCTACAGTTTAAACAAATAACTTTTTAAGCTTCTGCAGGTGCTTCTTCAGCAGCTTCTTCTGTTGCAGGTTCTTCTGCTGGAGTTTCAGCAGCTACTGCAGCAGCTTTCTTTTCAGCTACTTTCTGAGCGATAGCTTCGTTAACTTTCTTTTCTGCAGCAAGACGTGCTTCGTATGCAGCCTTCTTTTCAGCAGCTTTTTGTGATTCAAAAGCGTTAAGCTTGTTAAGCTTTTCTGATTTCCAAGCATCGAATTTTGCTTGAGCTGCCTGTTCGTCAAACGCACCTTTCTTAACACCGCCAAGGAGGTGCTTCATCATGTAAACTCCTTCAGATGAAAGGATGTTACGAACTGTGTCTGTAGGCTGTGCACCGCACTGTACCCAATGAAGAGCACGATCAAAGTTCAAATCAATTGTAGCAGGATTGGTGTTTGGGTTGTATGTACCAATCTTTTCAACGAATCGACCATCACGTGGTGCATTAACATCTGCGATTACGATAGCATAGAATGCATAATTCTTGCGACCGTGACGCTGCAATCTAATTTTAGTTGCCATTTTCTGTTTTCTTTGTTTTTGTTATTAAATGATTTGAATATGCTGCTAACTCGTAACAGCGGCTGCAAAGTTACAAAAAAATATTAGTTTGACAAAATATTTAATCAAAGACTTTTACATCAGTATATAAAACAATTATATTGCATCAATTTTTGTTCAGAAAAATCGTATCTGAATAATTACTGTTTTGTCTTGACTATATCAAAAAGATATGTAAATCGTGCCGAGATTGTTTGGTGGGCAGAACGTGCGAAGTCGCCTTTTTTGCTGTTGTCAAACACATCCCCCAGCCCATAATAATATCTGGCTTCTAACAGAAAATGACCGATGTTGGTACTTAATTCCATTCCGAAACCACCTGTGATACCATAATCAAATTTGTTCTTGACATTCAAACCGTATTGCTCTATCACATGACTCGGTCTGTTATCTGTGTTCCATGCGCCGCCATACGACTCGGTGCTGCCAAGATTTATTCCGATCTGAGGACCTGCTTCAAACAAGAACTTACATCCCTTTTTCTCATATCCCCACCCCATCTGCATAAGTAATGGTATCTGCAAATACGAAAGATCTCTGTGATATGTGTTACCACTTCCATCCTCTATATTTTCTTTCCATCCTAAATTGGCATAATTCAATTCGGCTTGCACACCACATATAGTTGTAAAGTATTTCTCGCAGATATATCGTGCCGTTAATCCAAATGTTGGGTTAATCTTGTATGACTGATTGATCTTTGGTTCAAAATTCATTTGAGTCAATGTGGTTCCGACATTGCATCCGAGAGAAAAATCATTTCTACGCAATCCGACTTGGGCGGAAGCTGGCATTCCTACAATTAGCAGTATAAAGGACAAAGACACACAAAGAATGATGTTTTGTGTCTTTGCCTCAAATATCTTGTATTTAAATATATTCTTCAAGAGATTTTTACGCTAAAATATGGGTGAAAATCTGTGTTTTAATATGAAGTAGTCTTAATACTGTCTAACACTTATTGTACCGTCAGCATTATATTGAACGAACATCAAAGCATTGTTGACAAATCCGCTCCATGAGTTCTTATGAACGAAATGCATTGGGTTTTGAAGTGCAGGAGTTTTCAGCTTGTCAATATTTGATGCGAAATTATCTCCTTGTTCAAACATATGACGGACAAAATAATTTGCTATATCATAACCCAACATTCCATATCGTGGATAGGTGTTGTATTGGTCACGCTTGAATGAATGACGGAATTTCTGATTGAAAGCAATTGATGCTGTTGAGTTTGGATTATTATAGAATGTTGTGAAATATATACAACGGTATTTTCGGAATGATTCTGCCTCTTTATCAGCAAAAGCTTGCCAATCGGCATATCCGCACATTTGGATATTAAATGAAGACAGATCCAACTCATTTAATCGTTTAACGACTCTTGTATATGCAGTTTTTGTTCCTGATGACAGAACTATTATGTTTTCACCTTCTTCTGATAACACCTCACGAATAGTTCCAAGATTCTTTAAGTCAACATTTGAAAATAATTTGTTCTGACTGTTCAGGAAATTCTTCAATCTGGTTGTATTCTCGAGCTTATCCATTTGGTCCTCGATATTTACAAAGACGAATTTTGCATTTGGATGCATTTCGATCAATGATTCATATGCACGCAAATATCCATTAGTATCCAACTTGGTATTTACCTGATAAACATTACGTGTGTTGTTTACGATTGCAGAATTTGATGACAAAGGCACAACTAACGAGATGTTGTTTTGTTCTGTAAAACTGATTAACTTTGTGATATTATTCACGTTCTTAGGACCGATAATCAATTTTACGTTTTTGATTTGTGGCAAACGAAGAACACTGTCTATATCTGCTTCATCATATGCATATATCTTTGCACTCACACCTTCTTTCTTCAAATCAGATATTGCCAACATCACACCCTCATAGAAATCAATCATAGTAATCATGTCCTTATTCTTCTTTTCAGAATCAAGACCATATGGCATTATGACAGCCAGTGAAACTGGATCTGGTTTCTTTATTTCAATAACTGGAGCTGGTGCTGGTGGATATAAAGCCAGAAGTTCTTCTTTTGTATATGGAATACACAATTCTGTTCCCTTCTTCAGTTTATCATCCTTTGCAAGTGTAGGATTTGCTTCAATCAATTCTTGTACAGATATCCCGTTTTCATGTGCAATACCATATAAAGTTTCCTTCTTTTTTACCTTATATGTTGATTTACATGGCACTGTAGGCTTTGACTGTTCTGATTTCGATGAAATATTTACAGCCGCCTCTAACGGACGTGTAGCAGACTGAGTTAATTGATTAAGTGACACACTCTTAGTAACAGGGATTTGTATGATTTGTCCTGCCATTATGTTTTCAGACATTCCAGGATTGGCTGCAA
>JAGABW010000050.1 GCA_017614465.1 Bacteroidaceae bacterium
CCCCAGAGTAATGAACCAGCAGGAACAGTACCGTCTTTGAAGTTGTTGTCTAAAGCACCAGTGATTTTAGCATTAGCGTCAACACCGTCCCATTCCCAGAACTTGAGTCCTGCAACGCTTGTTTCGCCAGCTGGAGGAGTAGTGATTTCCTGACCTTGTTCGCCACCTTGTTCACCACCTTGTTCTCCACCTTGCTCACCGCCTTGTTGGCCACCGTTGAAGCTGCTGTCGCTATTGTTGTTGTTACCTTCACCGATAACAGTCATAACAGTAACCTTACCTTCTGGTGATCCCCATCCAGTCTTGATAGCGTTGAGGTGTACATATGAAGAGATGTCGCTAAGATTGAATACAGCTACACCGTTTTCGATAGTAGCAGTCTTCTCAACGAAGTCTTTAGCATCATCGTTTTGAGTCTGACGGTTGAAGATAGCTCTGAGCTGAATACCGTTAGAACCATAAATCTTAAGAGTGTTGTAACCAGTGAGGTCTGTATAGTGGTTGATGATCACGTCACCGTCACCCCAGAGTAATGCACCTCCTGCAACAGTTCCGTTCTTGAAGTTGTTGTTCAAAGCACCAGTGATTTGTGCATTAGCACCAACACCGTTCCATTCCCAGAATTTGAGACCTTCAACACTTGTTTCTCCGCTTGGAGCAGCAGTGATTTCTCCGCTGTTAGCATTTCTTGGAGAACCAACGAGAGATACGATGTTTACTTTACCTTCAGCAGAACCCCATCCAGTCTTGATAACGTTCAAGTGTACATAAGATGAAGAAACTTCAGAAAGGTTAACAGAAGCTACACCGTTTTGGATAGTAACAGTCTTTTCGATGTAATCGCCTTTGTTTGCAGCTCTGTTGAAAAGCAAACGTAATTGAACACCGTCAGTACCATACATTTTAAGAGTAGTGTAACCAGTAAGGTCAGCGTAGTTTTCGCTGTTAACGTCACCGTCACCGAAAACAACAGAACCACCAGCAACACTTGCTTTTTCTGAGTAATTATTGTTGATAACAGCAATAGCACTTGCGTTAGCACCAACGCCGTTCCATGTTCTGTAGTTAGTAGCAGCAATACTTGTTTCTCCATCAGGAACAGTAGTTACTTCTACATATGAGCTACCGCCACCACTGTTGTTAGGAGCTTTACCAAGTTCGAATCGCTTACAGAAGTTCCAAACTTCTTGGTTTGTCAATGCAAAGTTTGCGTCGTTAGAGAACCAGTGTCCTTTACCTTGGAATTCGAGCAACCAAACTTCAGTTCCGTTTCTACCGCCTCTATATTGATAGAACTTAGTTCCAGAGTTTCTTTGAACTACTCTTGGAGTAAGATTACATCCGTCGATTTCAGCCCATTTCTTAACATAGTTAGGAACCGGATCATATCTACAAACGTCGTCACCTGTTCCGTGAGTGTGAATGATAGGCACAGCATCGTTTACACCATTAGGTCTTGATGTTGACTGGTCCATTGGGTAACCACTTACAGGAGCATAAGCAGCACACATAGTAGGTCTGTTACGCAATGTGTAGTAAGTCATCATACCACCCATAGAGAAACCATTAAGGTAAACTCTGTTAGTGTTGATGTTGTAGCGTTGCTTCATTGTGTTGATGATAGCCTGAAGGAAATCAAGGTCCTTGCTTGAACCTAAATCCCATCCCTGACCTTCACCGTTCGGATAAACAACGACGAACTTAGCAGTATCAGCAATGTCCTTCCACTTTGCTTGAGATTCCTGATATGCTGCATTTTGATTCATTCCGTGCATTGAAATCATCAATGGAGCATTCGATGGTAAGTTTTGTGGAGCATAAACAATCATTGTTCGATTTTTTCCACCAACATTGATCGTTTCCTCTGCAAACATTGACAGAGAAATTGCAAGAAACAATAATGTGAATAATTTCTTCATTTTTTTGTTCTTTTGGTTTAGTTATTAGTAAAATGTTGAATTATATATTGTTTAGTAAGTTAAAAATCTGTTGTATATGTTTATTTTATTACAATTTAGTTTAATCACACAGTTTCACCATATACCTAAATTTAGATGTCAGAACAGAATCTAAATACAAAGGTCTTATAGCTTAATAATAAAATGTCTTGCACAAAGTCTTAAGTTTCATTGCAAAAAGTGTATTAGTAATATGTTGGTCACTCATCTTCATTCATCATCCTTACCATATCATCAGAATCATCATTTTACCTTATTATTATTTTCTTATTATCTTTATTTGTTCCCCTCTCCTTTATTCAAAAGGTGAGGGGATGTCCTTTCATTGGTATTGTAATTTTTTATCAGTTAAGGTTATGAATGTATTTTAATTCATTAGTTCTCTCTTTTGTGGAGTATAAGAAAAAGACTTCTTATGATTCGATATGCATTTATTTCATTTCTTCCCACATAGTATCACCGCCAAGCACGTGTTGTTTTGCATACAAATCTGAATTCCCTTCCCCTGCTCCTGGTTTAGCTCCGTTTTTTGCTGGAATTGAAACGTTGTCCATAAATGGCTGAGCATTTGCAGTTGTGATCTCCATCACTGGTTTGAGATACATTTTTTTCATCTTTCTTTCCTTTTTTCGCTTGCCCTTAAAATTAAGAGCAAGAATTGTCGTTGTTATTACTTGTTTATTATTCGTCAACTATCGGAATATTATTCCGTGATATAGCTATTTTAATTTATAGTATTAGTTTTGTTTTTGGGGCGTTAGTCCTAACCATTTTTTTACCTTTTTTGTAGCATCCTCACATCATAGTTTTGGACTTCTGCCTAAAATTAATACTCAAAATTCGCTGCAAAGATAATTTTTTATTATATAAGGTGGTTACTATTTTGTAATAATTTTTTTATTTTTTGTATCATTGTATCATTTTAGTAAAGAAATGTTACCATATTGATAGATGTGAGTGACATTATTTGTCATCAAATAATAATTTGTATTATTTGTAATAATATGTAACAGAATCTTGATACAAAGATACAAAAAATATAGATAAAATTGGTTGTTTTGGGTGTAAAGTATGTGCGAAAATCATATTATATTAATGTATAAATGGAAGCTTACATAGAATTTCATTGGTTGATATATACGAAAAATGACTTTGATATCAAAAAATCTCGAAATATTTATTAAAAACGTATTTTGATTACGATATTTCATGTAAGATATTTGTTTTTATGTAAAATAATTCTTATTTTTGTAGAATAATTACGAAATATTCAAATTTTTGTAAAAATGATAAGGGAGTTTTGGGTAAAGAATTATCTTTCTATTCGTGATAAACAGGAATTAAATTTCTTGGCAAAAGGTCCTTCTTCGGAACTTGTTACAGAAGTGACCGAAGGAGTGTTCTTGTATAAGTTAGGAATCCTGTACGGCTCTAACGCTTCTGGAAAGTCAAACATGCTGATAGCCTTGAATGAGGTATTCAGTTTGTTGGTGCTTCCCAAATTGGATGCCACCATGGAAATTAGTGGATGTATTCCTTTCGTTCTCACAAAGGATGAACCAACAGAAATGCATGTGTCGTTCTATGCTAATGGTCAAAGATATGACTATGATGTGAAGTTCAACGACAAGTATATCTTGTACGAATCTTTATATTACTATCCTAAGAAATCAAAATCATTATTTTACGAGCGCACTTTTGTCGATGATAATGTACAGGCGGAAATCAAGTTTGGTACAAGTCTGAAATTGCAGGTCAAGACCCAGGAGGCGATTAGGGAAAACACACTGAATAATCACAGTGTTCTTTCTGTGTGCAGAAAGGCTGCTCTTAAAGAGGATATTGCTCCATTCAATCAGCTTTATAACTGGATTATGGAGAATTATCATGAAGTGGATGGCGATGTAGAGAAAGGTATTGTCGAAATTCTAAAGGATGCTTACACAAACCCGAAGAAGCGCAAGTTCTACAATACAATGCTGCTAAAGGCCGATTTGAACATTATGGAGTATAAGCCTATCGTGGAAGATCGCTTTGTTCCAGTTGAGTTCCGTGAACGTATTCAGAATGAGGATATCCCGGAGGAGATGAAAGACGCTTTGCTTAAACCGACTACGGACTCCATCACGTTTTTGAATCATTCAGACAATGGTGACTTTGATATTCCGTTGAAATGGCAATCAAAGGGAACTCAGAAGTACATCCGTATTCTTGATGTGTTATACGATTTGATAACCAATCCTCATGTGTTCTTCCTTGACGAACTGGGAGAAGACTTGCACAACGATTTGCTGTACTACTATCTCAATGTGTTTATTTTCAATTCGGATAAATCACAGTTGATTATAACGAGTCAGGAAACAACGCTTCTATCTCAGGATTTGATTAATGAGAACCGAGGTGTGGTGTGGTTTGTCGAGAAGAACAAAGAAACGGCTTCGTCTGAATATGCACGTGGTGATTCCTTCGGTTTGCATAAGAATCTGTCGCTTTACAACTCTTATCGCATTGGCCGATTGGGCGCAAAGCCAGAACTGGGCAGTATCTTCATAAATTTAGAGGAATGATATGGGAAAACTACGACAAACTGCGCTAATTTTGGGTGAGGGACCAACAGAGTTTTTCTACTTCAAATCCTTATGTGACGTGTTTAAACGTCTGACCATTAAACCAGACTATCCAAAACATACAAGCATTAAGGAACTCGATTTGAAGATTGCAGATGGTATAACAATGGGCTACAACCATATATTTTGCATTATTGACATGGATACAAAGGGCACAGAGCCAGAACGCACTCAATATCAAAAGCTAAAAGCAAAATATGCCAAGCCAATCAACAAACCAAAGAGAGGCATCTATTGCAAAGTCGAGTTTTTCGAGACACATCGCTGCACAGAACTGTTCTTTCTCTACTATTTCCGCTTCACCTCACGTCCATACGATACACAAGAGCCTTTACTCAAAGACCTTAACCAATGTGTGGAGTATAAGAAAACCATTGATTTCTTCATCAAGACCAAGGGACTGCATGGTTACTTCGAACGTAATGGCGGCAGTCTTGAAAAAGCTATTGCCAATGCCAATCGTTCCATGGATGAGAAACAAAAGGAAGAACGGGATTATACTTACTC
>JAGABW010000051.1 GCA_017614465.1 Bacteroidaceae bacterium
CTTCGATGCGAGCCATCAGTAAGATACACGGCGTTTGCTGGTACTTGTGTACTCAGTCCAAGACTATTGAGAGCGTAGTCTCCTGTAGGAACAATACGCGAGTGGTCACGCTTTGCTATAGCCTGGGCAATATCGTCCAGGCTTGGCAGCAGCATACCAAGGCCAAGTTCTTTGTCGAACTTAGGCTTGTAATATATCCCGTGGGCCAGTCTTACGATAACATTACGTTCACATAGTCTGATTAGTGACTTCTTGATGGCCTCTGGCGTACCAAGCTCGGCATAGTCTGTGGAAAAGACTATTTTCCCTTCTGGTTCCGAACCGATTGCTGTCTCAATTCTTTTTGCTGTACTATCAACCATACCAATTTGTATTTTGGCACAAAATTATAATAAAATTGGGACAAAACAACGCTTTTACACCAAAAGTTGCAAATTTTAATGCATATTTAACGTATAAGGGGTTAAAAGTCCTGTTTTCTGCGCAAAAAACAAGACTAATGTACATGAATCAATGCAGAATAGTCGTTTGAATACCAAAATCTGAGAATACTAAGATTTCATTCTTCTGGGTGTAGCTTCAAAATCTACACCTAATTTTACACCCCAAAATTGCGATACGGAAAGATATTTTGTGATATCCTGATTTTTGGTGAATTTTATAAATGACTGATATATAATCATTTGAGTGTTTTTATGATATTCTAGGAAACCATAAGTTTGAGAGCCTCTCTCTCCGCAAATCAATATTAAAACCCGCTGAACATCAGCGGGTTTTTCTTTTTTTATATGGTTGTTAGCAGAACAATTAACTTTCAATTGCAACTCGGTTTCTTGATTCTCAGTTAGTTTTATAGTCTTATTCCGAAGAATAGGCGTGATAGCCATTTGTTTTGATTTATATCTATGTTGTCGTCGTTGAAGAGGGTGTTGCTTACGACGAGAGTTGCGCCAGCGAAGTATTTTGCTGAGAAATTACGGATGATGGCGATATGTTCGTTGAAGATCATGTCGGGGAATTTTGTGTGCATATCACGTCGTTCACCATTAATGGTTACGTTATTTCGGTTGATTAAGACAAGCGTAGGCATTGTTGAGAGATGAAATAACCATTTATTTTTTACAACTAAATTATATCCATATCCGCCTCCTATGCCAAAGTGACCTATATAGATTCGGGATTCAGGGAAATTTTCGGCTGCCTGGTCGGTGGTTTCTATTCTACCTCCTTGATAAGAGATTCCTGCAAGCCATGAACCTGCGGATTTTTTTTGGATATACGATTGTGTGAATGCTGCAGGGTAGGAGAATCGACGGTGGTTGAAAATATAGCAACCTGTAATATTAAGTGTTTTCATGTCGATGTATCCTCTCTCGATATGGTGGGTTGTACCACCACGATACATGTCTCCTGCAAGTGTTTTTGACATCTGATAGCTTGCGTCGATGCTGTATCGGTTGTTGTATGCGTTAATGTTTAATTCGTAGTCTTTGCTACGTCCGCTCAGGCTCGACGGATTAATTGCCAATCCTGCTGTAATACCCAAATAACTTGCACTCACACTCAATGTGGCTTTATGGTCGGTCTTTAGGTCGGCCTTGGTTTTGTCGCCCTCGATGGTGCCACGTTGATGAATGCTGTTACCTGAGACATTTGCCCTTACTTTTAATGTGAGATGAGTTTGCGGACGACTGATGTAATTTGTGTCATATGAAACTCGGTCGTATTTTGCCTGTAAGACACTGTCAATTTGTTCTTTTATTATCTTACGCTTGTCTATTAGGGTGTTTTTATTGTCATCGTATGATTCCTGCGCATGGATGTGGCAGCAGAAAACAAAACATATGATAGTGCATAGAATTTTTATTGCGTTTGAAGAGCTGTAATGTGATTGTCGGTGCATAATGGTTTGTCCGCCTTGTCTATGACCAGAGGCTTGTATTTGCTTGATAATAGAGCGGCATGAGTCATGGCTCTGTTTGCTCTGTTCTTCTATGACATGGTTCAAAGTGAACAATATGTTTTTATTCCATTTCATACGTATGACATGTATTTCGTAGGCAAATATAATAAAAAACGGATAAATAAAAGAAAAAACATAATAATTCGACTTTCATCATCTTTATTTCTTCTTTTAATCAGCTCTTTGTTAGATATGTAGAGGTGTTTTTCAAGCAAATTCGGTAATTAGACGAAAGTAATCTTTTCTAAAATTTGTCATATGGGAAAAATTTTGTACCTTCGCTTTCAATATTTAATATCTTTTATTACTAATGAAACAACTTTTTACTTTTATTGCTGTCCTGGTTGTTGCTACGGCCATTAATGCCAAAACAATCACTGTAACAGTGACTAACAACCGCTATCAGACAATTACGGGATTTGGTGCAGCTGCATGCGATGGCGCTATGTGTCCTTATGCAAATGACACAAAACCTGTACAATTGCTTTATGGTCCTACTTCGAAGATTGGACTGAATATTATGCGTATGGAGATTTCTCCAAATTTTAAGGGAAATATTACCGCTTCAGATGTAGGTTGGGATACTCCATATGACTGGAATGGTTCTTTGCCTTGTGCAAAGGAAGCTAAGAAACGTGGTGCTCTTGTCTTTGGTACTCCATGGTCACCACCGGGAGATTATAAGACAAATGGTAGTGCGCAGGGTGGAAATGCCGACGATCAGGGTAACATCCGTGCAACATTGCGTGAGGATTGTTATGATAAGTTCTTCCCTTGGTTGAATCTGTTCCTGAGATATATGAAGGAACAAGGTGTTGCAGTGGATGCAGTGTCTATCCAGAACGAGCCAGACTGGTGGGTAAATTATTCAGGATGTCTTTATACTCCTGAACAGCAACTCAATCTTGTAAAGAACTATGCCCACATGCTTGACAGAGAAAAATATAGTGGTGTACGTCTGATTAGTGCCGAACCTCTCGGTTTCTCTCCTGAGTATTCAAATATGTTGTTGAATGATGAGACAGCACGCGATCAGATTGATATCATAGCGGGTCACCTCTATGGACATCCACCATTGGGAAATATGAGAAGTGCAGCAGTGTTAGCAGCCAAATACGGTAAAGAGGTTTGGATGACAGAACACTCTGTTACTGATAATATCGATCGTCTGCCAAACTGGCACGAGCAGTTACTTTTTGCAGAGGAACTTAATGAATGTATGTTGTCTGGATGTACTGGTTATATTTATTGGTATATGCGTGCACATTGGGGATTTGTCGGCACAGGCGAATCAAAGTATAATCCGGGTAATACAAAGAATACGTTGTTGCCTCGTGCATATGTTATGTCTCACTTCTCTAAGCATGTTACTGGTTCTACACGTTTAGGTACAGGATGTTCAGTTACAACTGGTACAAACTCTGCTTTTGAGACATCGGCTTATATCAAAGGTGACTCAATTATCGTAATGGCAATCGATACGACAAGTACTCCATACGATCTGAAAATAAAGTTACCTGTAAAGGTCGCAAGCGGAACTCATATGCTTTCTACATCAAATACTTCATATTGTAAGTATTCTGATCTTTCTATTGACGAACCTGTGAATGAAGTGACTATCACTATTCCAGAACGCAGTTTGAACACGTTTATCTTTATGATAGATCGAGAGGCTGCTGCTGTTGAAGAAGTAAAGGATACTAAGAACAATTTGACTACTACCAAGTATTATGACTTGCAGGGACGTCCGATGGCTATTCCTCACGGCTTATGCGTTGAGCGATGGGAAGACGGCTCGTCAAGAAAGATTTATGTAGATAAATAACATATATTCATATATATTAAGAGGGTGTATCTTCAGTCATAACGACTTTGATACACCCTCTGATATTTTTGTCACGTTGTAGGGACGTTAATCCTTCTGTTTCTATTCGATGACTGTTACTTTCATCTCGATGTCATCAACTGGGCGGTCTCCTCGTCCTGTCGCTGTGTTTTGTATCATCTCAACGATGTCGAGGCCTTCTTCAACCTCACCGAATATAGTGTATTGACCGTCAAGATGTGGAGTGCCTCCGATTGTAGAGTAGATTTTAAGTTGTTCGTCAGTCAAACCGGTTTTTCCGGCTTTGCTTTCAGCCTCTGCAGCCAGTTTGTCTTGAAGTTCCTGAAGTCCTTCGCGGTTTCTGTCTTTACGCATCTGTATGATTTCAGAACGGTGTTCAGCAGCAAGACTGTTGAATATTGCTTGGGCGCGTTGCATTCTGAGTTGTTTTGAGAACTGGCGAAGTTGTCCTTCGTTGTAAACCTGTCCCCACACGATATAGAACTGTGATCCGCTACTTCTGCGCTCTGGGTTAACCTCGTCGCCTTGTCGTGCAGCAGCCAATGCACCACGCTTATGGAACAATCCGTCTTTTATCTCGGCCTCGATTGTGTAATCCGGTCCGCCTACACCTAACATTTTTCCAGCAGGTGCACCTTTTGAATCAGGATCACCTCCTTGTATCATGAAGTCTTTGATGACACGATGAAACAATGTGCCGTCATAATAACCTTCTTTTGCCAATTTTATGAAATTATCACGATGAAGTGGAGTTTCATCATATAGGCGAACCACGATGTCGCCCAACATAGTTTGGATTTTTACTTTCATTATATTTATTTGTATTTCTTAGATTTGTTCAATAATATATGTTGAGGTTTTTACATATAATTGTGCAAAGGTAGTCATTTTTTCGCGATAAATCTAAAGTTGGGTATATATTCGACGGATATCATATAACAATATGGTTGTTTGCCAATATTAATTACTAGAAAAATGAGATTTATTAGTTAAAATGATTTAAAATAGTGCCTATTCTGTGCGTTTTTTATCTTTTTATGACATCAATAACTATAAGTTTTATTAAATTTGTATTAAGTAACAACAATTATTAATATAAATTTGGACAGATGAAAAAGATATTACTGGTAATTATTCCTCTTTTGTTTTTTTCGTGCAAAATAGGTCGGATACACGACATTTTGGTTGGAGGTTACGATAGCTATGGTTATTATATTCATGGTGATACATTGGAAACATGTCTTGCTCCACATAGTTGTGACTCGTTTCTAATAACAAATCCTCCTTACTTTTCAGATAAGGACTCGATGTTGATGATTTATCCATTTCTGGATTGCAAAGACTCTATATATACAAAATGGGACGAAACCTATCAGGCACATCGTTATAACATAGGACAGTCAATAATACTGACAACCGAACGTCCAGTTGGTTCATTTTTAGTGTATGCAGATATCACAGATACCAGAATAAAGACACAGAAAGGTATTCATGTGGGAATGGAGGTTGCTGAAGTGATGAAGCGTATAGGTCTGCCAGAAATTACAAATGAAATACATCACATAATCATCAGTGATGGGCTTGATAAGAAGTACCGATTTGAATTTAATGATAAATCTCTTAGTCGGATTGTTATACAAACTACAAATGAAAATGATTTGTTGTGGAATCCAGCTCCTTTATTCTTTTTTGTAGAACCAGAGTTGTCACGTTCAGATCATGGACCGAAGATTTCTGCCCTTAATAAAGACTCGCTTAATTTCCTTGATCCAGTGTGTTATATTAACGCAGAGGGAGATACGATAGTCCCATTCTCACGAGAATATGCATACGTTGGTTGGAACGAAATAGGGCGTATGGGATTAGTGTTCTGTCAGAACAAAGGTTTTTGTGCAATAAACCATAAAGGAGAAGAACTGTTTCAAGTGTATGGATTGGTTGATCTCTCTCCAGACTTCATAGGAGAAGGTATGTTTCGTATTGTAGAAGGTGATGACAAAAAAATCGGTTATGCAGATACATTAGGTAATATAATTATTAAACCACAGTATGCTTATGGTAATCCGTTCAAATATGGACGTGCTAAGGTTACGATGAGTGGACATTGGGATACTACAAATCCGGAAATGCCAGAATGGAAAAGTGATGATTGGTTTTTCATTGACAAGTCTGGACAAAGAATTGATTATGTCGATGACTCTTCAAAATAACCGAAGAGCGACTGAAATCCAATAAACGTATTGTAATATTAAATAAAGATATAGTTTAAAGATGAATTTAGAAGACAAACAACTCTTAGAAGTACTTGAAAAGCGAATTTCTCAGCTTGAAGCACAGGTAGCACTTCTTCAGTCACACGCAGTTGTGGAGGAGGAAACTGAAAGTGATTTACTTGTGGCTCAAAACGAAGATTCAGTTGCTCAAGAGGAACTTAAGTCAGAAACATCTGTTGACCCAATAGCTGAAAGACAAGAACTGTCACAGTCGATAGACCTGGAGGTGGCAGATAGGGTGATAGACAATTCGGTTTCAGATAATGCCGAACAATTATCTGTATCAGACAATGTATCAGACAATGTTGAAGACATGTTGTTGGAACAAGAGGCTGTACACGAAATACAGTCTGATTCAAAAGAAGACTTGTCGGCATCATCAGTCAATGCAGAGGCAAACACAGATGCTTCAGAAGAAATAAAGTCAATTTTTGTTGAGAATACAGAAACCAAATATACCGAAACCGCCTCAAAACCACAAAAGGCCTCATTGGAATCGCGTATAGGTAAGAAACTGTTCCCGATTGCCGGTTCTGCATTAGTGCTTTTTGCGATTATACTTTTTGGTAGTTTGATACGTCCACATCTTACTGACGAGATAAAAGCAGGCATTTTAGCAGTGTTCAGTTTAGGTGTTTCTGTCTTCGGTCTGTTAAAGATGAAGAAAGATGGTAAATTCCAAAAATTGTATTCAGCGGTAGCCGGTTGTGGAGTGGCATCATGCTATGTGTCAATACTTGTATCACATTTCGCACTTGAAGTATTACCAGAAGTAGGGTTGATGATATGCCTTTCAACATGGATAGTTGCAGTCATCATGTTGGCAAAGTTCAAGTCCTCACTTTTTACGTATATATGTTATGTAGGAATACTTGTCTCTGTGGCTTTGACAATAATGAGATGGCACGACTCTCCATTAGGAATAGTAGTTTATTTGATAAGTATCTCAGGACTCTTTGCCGCCAATTTCTCACGTGAATACAAGAAAGTGTTATGGTTCTTCATTCAGTTCCCATTGGTGATGATTGCTATGGCAAACGCATATTCCAAAGAGAGCGTGTCGCTTGGAATCTTATTCACAGCCACAGCACTTGTATTGATAGGTCAGACATGGTATTATCGTAAAACCGCAACAGTTAAAAACTCATTTGAGCTCCCTATAATATTGTCGTTCATTTCATTGAGTGCAAGTGGACTATATCGAACACGTTTTTGGCTTGTAGACCTATTCAATTTTAATTTCAACGATCATGTACATAATATAATATTTGCATGTACTACAATCGCATTAAGTGTATATTTATACAAGATATTCTATAATTCAGAAAATCGTTTTTCGCGATATTATTTCTGGGTATTTTTTATTCCTACAGCGATTATTCTTCCAATACTGAATTATAATTCCTTCTATAATGATTGTTTGGGACATTATCTGCTTCCGTCAATCGTTCTGTTGACATTAGGATGTATTCTTCAGAGTACTACATTCCGTAATATAGGATATATTTATCTGCTCTTCTCTGCAATAGCACCGCCGAAATACATGATTTTCAATATTGATCCATCATCCGAATTCAGTATTTCTGTGTGGGTATTTATTTTGGTGTTGGCAGCCTTCACTTATTGGTTGCGTAAACGTTATAGAAAATGTGATAAAATATTTCTTCTGCTTTGCATTGCAGCTGCCGTATTTTTACTCCACATGCATGGTTGGACAGATTCTGCCATTACATATATCATCGCAGGCGCAGTCATAATGGCTCTGCTTAATAAACGTATTCGATATATATTGTTAGGTCGTCCAAGTAAAATAGACCTTAATGTTTTATTATATTCTTTATCGATAATATTGGTATACTATGTAACAACTCAATTTATATTTGAGCAAGTAATTATTAGTATTAGAGATTTCCACACGATATTGTCATTGCCTCAAATAATAGTACCTTCAGTATTCATGATAATATCAGTTATGCTTACTTGGGGTGTAGGATATTGGCATAAGAAATCATTCCTAAGAATCATTGGTTATGTAGTTATGCCAATAACAATCGTTCTAAGTGATAAAGCCCCATCAATATATCCTCTTTTGGCTTGCTACATTTTGATATTGTGTGCTATGATATGGATGACAATCCGTCGTTATACAATAAAAGATAAATGTTTTGTATCTATATTGATAGGTGTGTTGTCCATCTTGTTATGGCAGAAACATTTTATATTAGGATTCGAGACATGGGCGTTTCTCGCAACATATAGCATCATTCTTAATTTTATACCAAATTTCAAACGAAATCTTCTTACAGGAGAATTTGAACCAAAAACTCAGAAAGTCCTTATTTTGTTTGTGGAGGCCCTGCTTCTACCAGGAGTGTTTGCATTGATTTTCTGTCATCGGACTTTATTTATCGGTCATGCTTTGGAAGGAACTAAAACCATTGTAACAGTACTTATTTGTCTGTTGTGCTTGATGCTTTCTTTGATAAACGTGAAAAAACTGTATCTGCACTTTAAGAATAGTTCTTTTATAAGTATTTATAGCGGATTTAAATATACAATATTGCTATTGTTGGTTTTGTTGCGTTTCTCTGTAGTGAGCTACGGCATTTCAATCGTAGGCATATTATTGTCAACAATATTTGTGGTCATCGGATTCCGTTATCTACACAAGAGCTTACGTCTATACGGCTTAGCACTGTCAATGATTTGCGTATTAAAACTGCTTTTCTTCGACCTTACATTTGACAATGCGTTCTATCGTCCGATAAGTTTCTTGATAGCAGGAATACTTCTGTTCCTTATCAGTTTCATATATTTCCGCTTAGAGAAAAGTTCGTTGATTGATAAAAACTGAAAAACTTATATCTATAATAAACTATACAAAAACATAAGAATATGAAAAGAATTGCTTATTTGGTTTTATTGTTGTCTTTGTTTCTTACAAGTTGTGAGAGTACATATTATTGCTCAGTAAGTGGATTTGGAACAACTCCAGTAAATAAAAGATATTATGTTATGGCAGATGATCCAGCTCTTGATAATGATTTAGAATTTCAGGAGTATGCATCGACATTGAAACGAAGATTGAATGAGGTAGGGTATGTTGAGGCAGATCCAAGATTTGCAGATCTGTGTATTTACCTATCTTACTTTGTTGGAGAAGAAAAATTATCGTCCACAACCACATCTACAACCCGTGGTTCAACAATTAATTCAAATTCTTTCTCAACATCAAATACCGATTCCCATAAAACTTCAACAACTACATTGTCAAACGATAAGACAACCTTAAGAACCAGTACTTTTGGTAGTTCTCAAACCAACACATCGCGTAATTCCAACACACGAGTGAACACAACTATAGACTCTAAGACAGACAATGTATATGTAACTCCAATAGGGTGTGTTATCACAGCAGTTGATTGCAGAACTCAAAAAAGTGTATGGAAAGTAAAGGTTGACGATGAAATTAGTTCCAATCAAAGTACTTCATTCCGAAAATTGATGCCATGGATGATAGCATGTGCCCAGAAGTATTTTGGAGTAAGCGGAGAAAGTCGTGTTAGAATCACAGCTAAAGAAGGAGAATTGTTGGGATTGCGCTTCCCATATGATAACAGCTTCTCAGCGCTATTTCATAGTCAGCGATAAACGTCGGGTTGGAATTACAGAAAAAAGAAATTCTGTTAGGATTAAGCTTCCCATATTATTGATATAAAGAGTCTCGAAATGAGACTCTTTTGTTTTATAAATATTCATCCAAAGAAATATCTGTGTAAGTATTATAATGATGAAATTTATCCGTTTAGATTTTTTTTAACAGATATTTGGGATATCGTCTGAAGTTATAAACAAATGGCTGGAAAAATACGTATTATAGATAAAAAATAACAGAAATATTGCTTGTTTTATTTCTTTTTTATTATATTTGCTGCAGTATTTGCCTGGTATTATAACGATATTTGCTGCAAAGAAAAAATAACTTATTGATAATAAGAAAAGTAAAGTGCCTTTAGGCAAAAAGAAGATACTATACAACACATTTTGTCAGGTATTACCTTTATGAAAAATCTTTGCTTTTTCCCAAGATTTGGAGTATGACAGATGTAATATGTTTATGAAAACATATTTGTATTTTCCTGCATGTCTTATAAAGATGTATTTACGTATTATAACGTATAAGTAGTATTACATTGAAAAAGGCTGATAGTTTCATGCGCTATTGTAAAAGCGTAATAAAGTCGAATTATTAATTTATGATACACAAAGTATTAACCAATTATGCCGAACGATTAAATGAATATCTTACACGAAACTATAAACGTCCCGAAGGGCTTGCTTCGGCAGGACAGATAGGCGGACAGAATGAAAGTCTTCCCAACAAGATTATTATTTCATTGTTGAATGTGGAACGTGAGACTTCAGGAGGTATTTCTCCTCGTGTCAGTATGGGAAATGGCGGAAATTATTCGAAGATGCAACCATCATTATTGCTTAACCTTAATGTGATTATGGCTGCAGTTTTTGATGAAAAACGGTATGATGACTCATTATCGGTATTGTCAGACACAATTTGTTTTGTGCAGACTTATCCCAAGTTTGTAATTGACGGAGTAGCATATACGATAGAAGTCGTAAATTGTTCCATGCAGGATTATAATAATGTGTGGACGTTGTTAGGCGGCCATTGTTATCCGTCTGTGATATGCAAGATCCGAAATCTTGTTGTTGACGGATCTGAAATCACATCAAACGGTTTGGCAGTTGACAGTCCGGATATTGAAACGAATAGTTTAAGCTGAATAAGATCGGGATATTAGTGTTATGGAGAAATTTCGTGAGCTTTACCACATTGTTATCGAGCATGATTACTTTGAAGGAGAGTCGTGTGGCGTGTTCTCGTGTAATCTCACCCGTCAGAGTGAGGTACTGGCAAAGAGGCGTGGCTTCTTTTTCAGACAGGTCGCAGCGAACGAGTGGGGTATTTTCTATCAGAACAAGCTCGTTGAGGATGACGTGGTTACGTTAAGCCTTTTCGTAAATGATAGCCAGTTTCCTTTATATACCGCATGGGATGATTTTAAGCCTACATTGGCATATGAACTGGAACTGCCTTCTGCAACGACACAGATCGATGCCGACAAGTCTTTTGTCCAGTCTCAAAACCGCAGAACCATCGGCATGGGTTTATGTACGATGTCATTACATTTGGATAAGACTGTATGTGATGCAGCTGAATCGGGGAATCCCATCAGTGTGAAAATCAGTTTTCATGCACGATCATTAAAATGGACTTATGTGTTCATTCCACGAAGAGATTTAGATTTCTCTATTAACAAGTTGAGCTTGGATGACAGTACAGGAAATATGTTGTTCTCAGAATTTACAGATTATTCAGACTATGCTTCAGGTGCAAGTTGCACATCTTCACAAACAGAAATCCCAATGCGACACCGTTACGGCTGTAAGTTGAGATTGGTTGCACACGATGTCGATGAGCGCAAAATAGTACTTCTTTCCAGTGTGCCTCCTCCAGAACCAGGACGGTTTATGGATGCTCCGAGTGGTACTATAAAACAAATATGCTACTATTAATTATTGAAATAGTTTTTATTTATAACAAATCTTAAGTTTAACCAAAAAATCAGAAAAAATGGGCGAATACAAAACCCCGGGTGTTTACATTAAAGAAAAAAACGCTTTTGGAAATTCCGTAGTGGAAGTAGAAACAGCAGTTCCAGCTTTTATTGGCTACACA
>JAGABW010000052.1 GCA_017614465.1 Bacteroidaceae bacterium
AATTTCTTTCACGAAAATATATGTTTTTTTGAAAAATGTTTTGATTTGAATATTTTTTATTTATATTTGCACATGAGATTAAGAAGAATAGTCTTATGGTAGTTGAATTTGTGTGATTGATAATAAGAGAGACACGTCATTAGCTTATACTACTATTAACAGAATCGCTAATAAATAGAACAATTGAGGTAGATAAGAACACTAATACTATTGATAATGTTATTAACGAATAAGTAAATAAATGCTTTATGAAACAGATCGAGGTAGTTGCAGCAATAATTCACGATAATGAGGGACGTATTTTTGCGACTCAACGTGGATGTGGAGAATTGAAAGGCTATTGGGAATTCCCAGGTGGGAAAATTGAAAGTGGAGAAACTCCAGAAGAAGCCTTACGAAGAGAAATCGTTGAAGAACTCGATATCCATATCGGAATAGAGAATCTTCTTCAGAGAGTAGAATGGGACTATCCTGAGTTCCATCTGTCAATGAGTTGTTTCGTATGTCATATCGAAAGTGGCGATATATTCCTTAAAGAACATTATGATGCAAAATGGCTGCTTAAATCAGAATTAGACAGCGTTAATTGGCTTCCTGCCGACAGACAGGTGATCAGTAGTCTCCAATCCTAAAGAATACATCTTATAACTTAATAATAACCATATTAACTTTACCTAATGAAACAGACATTTATTACCTTATTGCTTGCTTTTGCTGTGGTTTCGCTTAAGGGGCAAGTCTTACAAAGTGTTCCAGAACGTGTGTTGAACCATCAAATGGACATGAAAGCTCCATTACCCGAACCTCTTTTTAAAATGGATACGACTATTGTGCGTGTACATATCCTTAATTGGGAGCCCTCAATGTGTGCATACAATATTGTAAACCTAAATATTCAGGATTTATCTTCATTTTTACCATTAAACTATACTGGACAGATTAACAATAATGGATTGGCGGTTATCAGTATCCCTTTGCGTGGAGTCGCATATGCATCAATTGGTATTGATAATGATTTCTCGGATAGTTTTTTATTTAATCCAGGTGATACAACCGATGTCTATGTTGATTTACCTCGAATGCGGGAAGTATGCCGTGCACATATGAAGAAACAAACAGAACGTGTCGATTACGGTTTTGGGCGTGATGATGTTCCCACTGCGGAACAGATGAAACATTATATGATATCAAATGAATATGGTCTTGATACCCAGCCATTTCTTTGGTTTGAGGGCGGATTCGCAGACTTGAATACAGCACTTCATCGTTATATGCCATTTCTCAAGGATAATCCGTGGAATATGGATTTAGAAAATAGACTTATGGTTAATAAACACTTGTCGGATAGATATATTGATGATATGTTGAAAAGGCGTGATTATCTTAAAAAACAGATTAAGAAAGATAAGCGTCTTCCACTTTGTGCTAAACAATTAAGCTCACTATCAGTTGATTTACAGGCTGAAAGATGCTTGCGGTCTTTTATTCAAAACCATTATAGAGATGGTTTAAATAATACTGATAGCTCTTCAAAAGAAAATGCTATGTTGAAACAACGATATATTTCTATATTGCGATCACTTGGTACTAACACAAATTATCGTGCGTATCTGAAACATTCTGATTATTCGGATTTTTCTTCTAAGTTTTTTTCGGAAGTGTTCACGAATAATGAACTCTGTGATTATCTTCATGATATAACCCTTCTTTATAATTATTCATCTCGAATCAATAAAGATGAAAAATTATCTGGAGATGAAACGGGACGGCTACGTATGCCTTTCTATCGTGATATCTTGCAACAACAGATAGATGCCCAACAAATAGTAGAGAGCGAGGAATATGATGGTGACATATTAGAATACTTACGTAATAGGTATAACGGAAAGGTGGTACTCATTGATTTTTGGAATACAGCATGTCATGGTTGTATTATGAAGATGAATTATATGGAACCTCTTAAAGATACTGTTTTTAAACATCCTGATGCAGCTTTTGTTTACATAACCGACCATGTATCACCTGTTGATCGTTGGTTGGAATTCCGTGAACGAATACGTGGTGAGCATATCCGTCTTAATGATAAACAGAAGGAGGAGTTGGATAGTAAATTACCTATAAAGGCGTTGCCTACTTACATCCTAAAAGATCGCCAGGGTAATTTCCGTAATATTAATGGGAATCTAAATGACTTTAAGATAGAGTTAGATAAACAATAATAGTGGTATGAGAAAACAAATTATTTCAGTTGTGTTGCTAACTTTTATGGGACTGGCAGCTCAAGCACAAACAAAGGTAAAACTGTATGGTGTAGCATCGCCAAATGTGAAATTTGTTTATGTGGCCAGTCTTACAGATAGAGAAAATAAGGGCGACAGTGTCCCTGTGACTGATGGAAAATGGAAGTTTGAGAAGGAGTTTCCATCGGATGTGTTAACGCTTGGTGTAATCTCGGATGATTTCTCTGAGATGAACCTCCAGAATGCAATGTTCGCGATGGCTGACACCGTTCCAACTGAAATAGACTTAATTAATCATACAGTGAAAGGTTCAAAGGGAACTGAAACTTTCAATACCACAATGAAGGGGGTGTTGGAATGTATGAATAAGCCAATCACAGCTACCTACGATTCGAGGGATGATGCTGTAAAACTGATGTATTCGGCTGTGATGGATAATCTTGATTCAATGGTTCCAGTGGTTTTCGTGCCGATGTTATCACAAGGATTATCCTCGGGCGCTCTTCATAAAATATTCTATACTGGAGCTCCTTATGAAAATCACCCATTAATGGCTCCTGTTAAAGAGCATATGAAATCTTTAGATGCGAAGAAAAACTTTGCACTTGGTGATAAGTTCACAGACCTGACTCTTAATGATGTGGATGGAAAGAGTCATAGCCTGAGCGAATGGTGTGGCAAGGGACGTTATGTGTTGATTGATTTCTGGGCTTCATGGTGTGCTCCATGCCGTGCTGAAATGCCAACTGTGGTGGAATGTTATAAGAAGTATCACGATAAAGGATTAGATATCATTGGTATATCCTTTGATGTTGACAAGGATGCCTGGAAGAATGCCATCGATCAAATGGGACTGTCGTGGATCCATCTTAGTGATTTGGCATCATGGAAAAGTGTAGCAGCAACCACCTATGGTATTAAGAGCATTCCTTCATGTATTCTTCTGGATAAGAATGGCTATATTATAGATTTCGATATGAGAGGCAATGTCCTCGACTGGCGTTTGAAGGAGATATTCGGTGAAAATAAATGAAAAAATGATTATCCCTATTATGCTTCTCACTTGCTGAAATACACAGAAGAGGACATTCATTAAGCAGTTTTATATATTACAATTTTTTCCAATCCTTTAAACATTGGAAAGAATTGTAATGTTGTAAATACATATTTTGATATGTCTGTATGTTATTAATGGATTTACGTTAGGAAAATACATGATAAAGTCAAAAAGGTATGTTTGTTACCATGGTTTGTGTTTAAGTAGAAATTCTTCTTTCTCTCCTTCAGGAAAGTGTTGAGGACCTATGGCCCCTCCCGCATACTCAAATATGACTTTGTCGTTATAGGGTATATACATATCGTTATTCATGATATAATCCTTATCTTTCTGATTGATGGGCTTATTATAGATTGTATATGAATAAAGAGCAAATCCTTCACGTCTAAATCCTATTATGGTTGCTTGATCTTGATTTGATTTAAGAGAAAAAGGCAAAAAAAGCAAATAATCAAAATGCCTATAGAATCATTAACCCACAATATTGTCAATAGGATTGTGACTACAAGCATTGGCGCGAGTTTAAATATGTTTTTCATTGATAATTGTGGTAATCCACTTATTTTTATAAAGTAACGATTTCTATAATAAGTATGTAATAGAAAAATCGGAGTCTTCAATTGAAAACTCCGATTTTCGTACCCAGAGCCGGGGTCGAACCGGCACGGGTTGCCCCACTGGTGTTTGAGACCAGCGCGTCTACCGATTCCGCCATCTGGGCCTGTTTGCAATGCTTTAACAAGTGACTTGCCGTGCTTTGCGGGTGCAAAGATACATAATATTTGTGAAATGTAAAAATGAAATTGAAAAATAATTGATATTTTTTTATATAGTTATGCTTTTTACAAGTCTATTATAAATGTATTAAGGAACTAAACACACATATTATTATATTTGATAGGGTCTTCAAAAAAAAGTGAGACGCATCAGTTTCACAGTTGACGCGTCTCGAATTGATTATTGGTTATGATTGATTAGTTAATGAAGAAAAAACAATTTTAGATATATTTCGTTTTTTAATTATATTCAATTCCGATCATTTCATATGCCTGTTTAATGTAGTTTTACGTACAGAAAATAGTATGAAAAAATGTTAAGATGAAACAATAAATTAAACTATATTTTTATTGATTCCTGCGAAATTGGGTGTAAAATTAGTTAATATTCGGTAATTAAACAAAACTAAAGAGAAAAAAGTTGTATATTTGCATATAAAAAGTTTATTTATGTCAAAAATAGTAGTAAAAAAGGTTGAAACAAAGTCGGAAATGAAAAAATTCATAAGATTCAATTATGAATTATATAAAGACAATTCTTTTAGCGTTCCCGACTTGTATGAAGACATGGTTGACACGTTCTCAAAAAAGAACGCAGCCATGGATTTTTGTGATGCTGTTTATTTCCTCGCATATAAAGATGATAAGATTGTCGGTAGAGTGGCTGGCATTATAAATAAAAAGGCTAATAAGACATGGAACTTAAAGGCTGTCAGATTTGGATACATTGATTTTATCGATGATGAGGATGTTAGTAAAGCTTTGATTTCTGCTGTGGAAGATTGGGGAAAAGCGCAGGGTATGACAGAAATTCAAGGACCGCTCGGTTTTACCGACCTTGATGCTGAAGGTATGTTGGTTGAGGGTTTTGATGAACTCAGTACCAATGCCACAATTTACAACTATCCTTATTATCCAGTTCATATGGAAAAAATGGGATTTGAAAAAGATGCCGACTGGATTGAACTGTTGCTTACTGTACCGAATGAGGTTCCTGAACGTTTGACTCGTATTGCTAAGATTGTGATGGATAAGTATAATCTTAGAATCAAGAAATATACTTCCTCAAAGAAACTTGCAAAAGAATATGGTCATGAGATATTCAGAGTAATCAACGAGGCTTTTAAACCTCTTTTCGGCTATTCGGAACTCTCTGAACGTCAGATAGATCAATATGTTAAGTCGTATCTTCCTTTTGTGGATCTGAAATTGATATCTACTATTGTGGATTCTAACGACCGATTGGTGGCAGTGGGTGTTTCAATGCCTTCATTAAGTCGTGCCTTGCAGAAGGCAAAAGGTAAGTTGTTCCCATTTGGATGGTATCATTTGTTGAAGGCAATAAAATTTAAACATCCTGATACTTTAGACTTGATGCTTGTCGGCGTTCTGCCTGAATATCAAGGTAAAGGGGTGAACGCAATCCTTTTTCATGATCTTCTGCCTATTTATATAAAGGAAGGATATAAGTATGTGGAATCAAATCCTGAATTGGAGGTAAATTCCAAGGTACAGTCGCAGTGGATCTATTTTGATCGACGTCAGCACAAAAGACGCCGTTGCTACAAGAAGAGCATTTAATTATAATAATGTGTTTGTTATATTATAAATAGAACAAAACAAATAGTTTGACGGATACAATACATATAACTGAATAAATGGCAAATATTGAAGATATAAATATTACTGAAGACAATGTGGACTCTCAAACAGAGGTTGTAGAGGCTCCAACAGTTGAATATACTGATGATAACATCCGACATCTTAGCGACATGGACCATGTGCGTACCCGTCCTGGTATGTACATCGGACGCCTTGGTGACGGATCGCATGCCGAGGATGGTATATATGTGTTGTTGAAAGAAATTATAGACAACTCTATTGATGAATTCAAGATGAACGCAGGCAAGCGTATAGAGGTGGAGATTAAGGATAATCTGACTGTTTCTGTACGTGACTTCGGTCGTGGAATCCCTCAAGGAAAGATGATCGAGGCTGTAAGCATGCTGAACACTGGTGGTAAGTACGACTCAAAGGCGTTTAAGAAGAGTGTGGGACTTAACGGTGTGGGTACTAAGGCTGTAAATGCGCTGAGTAAACATTTTGAGGTTCGCAGTTATCGTGACGGAAAAGTACGTATCGCAAAATTTGAACGTGGTGTGCTGGTTGACGACAAAACGCTCGATTCCAACGAGGAATCTGGCACTTATATCTTCTTTGAACCTGATAACACTTTGTTCTTGAACTATAAATTTCAAGTGGATTTCGTGGAGACAATGTTGAGAAACTACACATATCTCAATACTGGTCTGGAAATCTATTATAATAGTCGCAGAATTGTGTCCAGAAATGGTTTGAGAGACCTTCTCACCGACACAATGACAACAAAGCCTTTGTATCCGATTATCCATTTAAAGGGTGATGATATAGAGATTGCGTTTACTCATACCAATGAGCAATATGGCGAAGAGTATCATTCGTTTGTGAACGGACAGCATACCATTCAGGGTGGTACGCATCAAAGTGCGTTTAAAGAACATATTGCACGTACTATAAAGGAATTCTTCAATAAGAACTATGAATATGGCGATATCCGTTCGGGTATTGTTGCCGCAATTGCAATAAATGTGGAAGAGCCGCAGTTTGAAAGTCAGACAAAAATTAAACTCGGTTCGCTCACTATGGAACCTAATGGCGGATTAAGTGTAAACAAGTTTGTCGGTGATTTCATCAAGAACGAAGTCGACAATTATTTGCACAAGAATCCTGATGTAGCTGAGGTGATTCTACAGAAAATACTTGATAATGAACGCGATAGAAAGGCTATAGCAGGTGTCACTAAGTTGGCGAGAGAACGTGCGAAGAAGGCAAACTTGCATAATCGTAAATTACGCGATTGCCGTGTGCATCTTAATGATAATAAAGGTGATAAGAAGGAAGACAGCTGTATATTCATTACTGAGGGTGATTCTGCCAGCGGTAGTATTACAAAGAGTCGCGATGTTGAAACTCAGGCTGTGTTCTCCCTTCGTGGAAAACCTTTGAATTCATATGGTCTGACAAAGAAAGTGGTATATGAGAACGAGGAATTCAATCTGCTTCAGGCTGCATTGAATATTGAAGACGGAATAGATGGCTTACGATATAATAAGGTTATTGTGGCAACCGATGCCGATGTAGATGGTATGCACATCCGTCTGTTGATGATTACTTTCTTCCTTCAGTTCTTCCCAGAATTGGTGCGTAAAGGACATGTTCATATCTTGCAGACTCCTTTGTTCCGTGTAAGAAACAGAAAAAAGAAGTTGAAGAAAGCTGCTCTTGAAGAACTGATGAAAGGACGTGAGAATGATAAGGGTGATTTCATCACAACTTATTGTTATACAGATGAAGAGCGTCAGCGAGCTATTCAGTTGATGAGTCCTGATCCGGAAATTACACGATTCAAAGGTCTTGGAGAAATTTCACCTGATGAGTTCCGTAATTTTATAGGTCCTGACATGCGTCTTGAACAAGTCACTTTGAAGAAAACCGATAAAGTTCAAGAGTTACTTGAGTATTACATGGGTAAGAACACAATGGAACGTCAGAACTTCATCATCAACAATCTTGTTATTGAAGAAGACAAACCTGAGGAAGAAGAAATACTCGCAGAAGAATGATTCAACTGGTTGAATAATACCTAATTATCTTCTGAATCAGATAAAAAGAAACACATAAATAGAATGTATTAATGAATAAATCAAGAACTGGCAAAACTGTTTTATTTGCAGGAACATTCGATCCGTTTACAAAAGGACATAAGTCTATAGTTGACCGCTCCTTGCTTTTGTTCGACAATGTCGTTATTGCCGTTGGGGTGAACCCTGATAAACGCACGATGTATCCTGTGGAATATAGGATTGAATATATCAAGAAGGTATATGAGTCTGAACCAAGAGTAAGAGTGGAATGCTACACTGGTTTGACTACTGATTTTGCCAAAGAACTTGGTGTGGATGCCTTGGTAAGAGGTGTGAGAACAAACAAGGACTTTGAATATGAACGCGAGATGGCTGATATAAATCATCAACTGTCTGGTATAGAGACAGTCTTGCTGTTCACAGAACCTTTATATTCTGCACTTAGTTCGAGCATAGTTAGAGAACTTATACATCATGGTAAGAATGTAGATAATTATCTTCCTTTACCTATTTCAAGTATCAAGAATAAATAATTCTTATGAAAAAAATAATAAAGATATTACTTTTAGGATTCTTTTTGAATCTTTTCTCCTTACAGTTGGTGGCACAGAACGGAAATGCACTGCAAGGACTTATAGGCGGACCTATACATAAACTATTATTTGCGGAGTCGGCAATCAAGCAAGTGTATATAGACTCTCTTAGTGAGGATAAATTGGTGGAAAATGCCATTGTGGGTATGTTGAAGGAACTCGATCCTCACTCTCAATATACTCCAGCAAAGGATGTGGGCGAGGTGACCGAATCTCTTGAAGGCAACTTCGAAGGTATAGGTGTGCAGTTTAATATGATTGAAGACACATTGGTTGTTGTACAACCTATAAGCAATGGACCATCAGAGAAGGTTGGTATCATGGCTGGCGACAGAATTATCTTTGCTGGCGATACATGTATTGCCGGTGTGAAAAAGAATGAACATGATATCAAACGTTTGCTTCGCGGACCTAAAGGTTCTAAGATAAAACTGGGAATCATGCGCCCTGGGGTGAGTGGAATTCATTATTTTACTGTCACACGTGATAAAATTCCTCTTTATTCTATCGATGCCAAATACATGATAGATGCTACTACAGGATACATACATATTACTAACTTCGGAGCAAATACTCACGAGGAATTCATGTCGGCTGTACATATGCTTAAAGACAAAGGAATGAAGGATCTTATAATCGACCTTCAAGGCAACGGAGGTGGTTATCTTCAGGCTGCGGTTAATATAAGTAATGAATTCCTGGATAATAAAGATTTGATTGTATATACTTCAGGACGCTCTACTCCTAAGACAGAATACCATGCCGACGGAAAAGGAATACTTCGTGACGGAAAGATTGTGGTGTTGGTTGATAGTTATACAGCAAGTGCCTCTGAGATTGTGTCTGGTGCAATTCAGGATAATGACCGAGGAATTATTGTGGGTAGAAGAACATATGGAAAAGGACTTGTTCAGCGTCCTATCGGGTTACCTGACGGTTCTATGATTCGTCTTACCACAGCCCATTATTATTCACCTTCAGGAAGATGTATTCAACGACCATACGAGAAAGGAAAGAAAACTGATTACGACAAGGATCTGCTCGAACGTCTTAACAGCGGTGAACTCACAAATCCTGATAGTATTCGTTTCCCTGATAGTTTGAAATATAAGACACTGAAGCAACAACGTGTGGTTTATGGCGGTGGTGGTATCATGCCAGATGAATATGTGCCTCTCGATACTTTACAGTTCCCAAAACTATATCGTGAACTGATGGCCAAGAGTACCGTGAACCGCACATGTATGAAGTACTTGGATAAGAACAGAAGTAAATTACATCGTAAATACAAGCAGTTCGATAAATATTTGGCTGAATTTGAAGTACCAGACGATATGATTGAGTTGTTGAAAGAACAGGCTTCAAAGACAGAACTGAAATACACAGATGAGGAATTCAATCAGGTTCTTCCTGTACTGAAGGTTCAGTTAAAGGCATTGCTGGCTCGTGATCTCTGGGAAATGAACGAGTACTATCATGTGATAAATAGTATCAATAGCATATTCAATAAGGGAGTCGAAGTAATAAAACGTTAGACTACTACATTACCTGTTCTTTTGGTGGACAGTCAATATAACTATAGAATTGAATTATGAGAATAAGTTATTATACAGATGGTGTTGAGATGCCGGATATCAATCAAACCATAATCAATAAATGGATTGAGGCAATTGCGGATTATTATGGAAAAAAATGCGGTGAAATCGCATATATTTTCTGTAATGACAGCAAAATCATCGAAGTGAACCGACAATATCTGCAACATGATTACTATACTGATATTATCACTTTTGACTATACTCATGGCTCACGTATCAGCGGTGATCTCTTCATCTCACTCGACACCGTTGAATCCAACTCTGTGGAACAAAATACTACTTATGAGAGTGAATTGCATCGTGTGATTATTCATGGCATTCTGCATCTTTGTGGTATAAACGACAAAGGACCAGGTGAACGCGAACAGATGGAAGCGGCTGAAAATCACGCTTTGTCAATTCTGAATGAGTTAAGGAATAATTGAAACTACGATTAACAAATCCTGTAGTTTTGACAATAAAAGATATAAGGTAGAGCATGAAAAATCGCTTTTTTCGATTTTTCATGCTCCTTTTCGTTATTTATTCGTAACTTTGCAAATGGTTTGTATGCTACATTGTTGATAATGTCGGACAAACATAACAAGGTAAGGATTGTTTTTCATATTGTATGACACCCCGATTGTATGACGGATATATGGATATGCGGAAAAATCTGCCTTGTAGATTTATTGTGTATATAAAGAAAATTATAATCTAAAAAATAAATAATTATGGCTAAGAAAGCATTACTTATGATTCTCGATGGATGGGGAATCGGAAACAAAGGAAAAGGAGATATTATTTGTCAGACTCCAACTCCTTATATGGATTATCTTAATGAAACATATCCTCATTCACAACTTCAGGCAAGTGGTGAAAACGTAGGTCTTCCTGATGGACAGATGGGTAACTCTGAGGTTGGTCACTTGAATATCGGTGCTGGACGTATCGTATATCAGGATCTTGTTAAGATTAACCGTGCTTGTAAGGACGGTAGCATCATGAAGAACCCTGAAATTGTAAATGCATATGAATATGCTAAGAACAATGGTAAGAGCGTTCACTTGATGGGATTGACATCAAACGGTGGTGTACACAGTTCTTTGGATCACGTATTTACTTTATGCGATATAAGCAAGGCATATGGTATCAAGAATACTTTCATCCATTGTTTCATGGATGGACGTGACACTGACCCAAAGAGCGGAAAAGGATTTATTAGCCAACTCACAGAAAAATGCAATGAAACAGGTTGTACTATCGCAAGTATCGTAGGACGTTTCTATGCAATGGATCGTGACAAGCGTTGGGAACGTGTCAAGACTGCATATGATCTCCTTGTAAAAGGTGAAGGAAAGCAAGCTACAGATATGGTTCAGGCTATGCAGGAAAGTTATGATGAGAATGTAACAGACGAATTTGTTCTACCTATCAATAATGCAAATGTTGACGGTACTATCAAAGAAGGTGATGTTGTTATATTCTTCAACTATCGTAACGACCGCGCAAAGGAATTAACAGTAGTTCTTACTCAACAGGATATGCCTGAACAGGGAATGATGACAATTCCAGGACTTCAATACTACTGTATGACTCCATATGATGCTTCATTCACAGGTGTTCATATCTTGTTCCCTAAGGAGAATGTAGAAAACACTCTTGGTGAATATATCGCATCAAAGGGTCTTACACAGTTGCATACTGCTGAAACTGAGAAATATGCTCACGTTACATTCTTCTTCAATGGTGGACGTGAAACTCCATATGATAACGAAGAACGTATCCTTGTGGCTTCTCCAAAGGTTCCAACTTACGACCTTAAGCCTGAAATGAGTGCTTTCGAAGTAAAGGATAAGTTGGTTGAGGCTCTTAAAGAAGATAAATACAACTTCGTGGTTGTAAACTTCGCAAATGGTGACATGGTTGGTCATACAGGTATATGTGAAGCTGTTCAGAAAGCTGTTACAGCTGTTGACCAATGTGTTAAGGAAGTAGTAGAAACTGCTAAGGCTGTTGGTTATGAAGTTATCATCATCGCTGACCACGGAAACGCTGATAACGAAATTAATCCTGATGGTACTCCAAACACTGCACACTCATTGAACCCTGTTCCATTTATCTATGTAACAGAAAACAAGAATGCTACAGTTAAGGATGGTGTACTCGCTGACGTTGCTCCTTCTATCCTTCATATCATGGGATTGGAACAACCTGCAGAAATGACTGGTACTGACTTGATTAAAGATTAATCTTGTCGAAACATATATGATTACGATGGTGTGGTACGGCTGTATCACACCATCTGTTTTTATACGAGAATGGAATTTGTCTGTAAAATAACGTGTTATCTTGTCTTTTTTCGTAACTTTGCACCATATATTGATTTGATAAATCAGATTGTTTAATATTAACTATATTTACAAGATGCATAAGATTCTTAAATACATAACTCTATCTCTCACTTTATTCTGTCTTTCAATGATTATGCGTGCTCAGACACCTGCATTGTTTATCTCGGATAATAAATATGTGGCTGATAGCTGGCGCTGGATGTTCTCTCTGGAGATGGGACTTACCCCTGAAAACATGAATATCTGTTTTGATTGTAAACTGAAAGTAAATCATGGCGTGTCTGATGATGTAGCAAGAATCTTGGCAAATAACACTCTTACTGATAAGAATCCACGTGTCATCTTGCTCCAACTTGGATGTAATGACTCTGTAGATGCTATGGGCAGTTTACAGGAATATGAACATTCTTTGTTCGATTATCCGTTTGGTAAGGTTTGTACAAAGACTGGTACTATGGCGAGAACAAAGAATATCGCTGTCACAAAGGATCTTACAAGGATTACTAATGCTAATTTTGCAGGTTCGTTATATAGAGTTGTAAACCACTTCCGTACAATATTGCCTGATAGCAGAATCTTTATTCTTGCTACAAATAACTATGGTAAAACCGATAAAGACATTGAAATGGTTCAACAACGAAACGAACAGATTAAGTTGGTCGCTCAAATGCTGTGTGTCCCTTTCGTTTCGGATGCTAACGATTTATTGAAATATAACTTCGTATGGAATCATTTCCGACCTAATCTCGGTACTATGCTTCTTATTGGTGATAGCTATTGCTTCACACGTAAATGGACTGGCGAACTGGAGAAGATTGCATATGTGAATCTTATAAATCTCGGTAAGACAAGTGCAACACTGAAAGAACGTTCAAACGGACATACCAATACTTTAGGTAATCAGTTGCTTCGCCTTCCCGTCAGCAGTGAACCCGATTATATCCTTATTGAAGGTGGAATCAATGACGATCCTGATATTGACAAGGTTGTGGAGAATTATCCTGAACATATCCAAAACCTGAAAAGAACTAATTTTGGCGGTGCCTTGGCTTATCTGGTGAAACAATTGCGCAATAAATATCCTAAAGCAAAGATTTATGCTGTGACACCTGGAGGACTGTATTATGGACATACCAACACTCCTTTCGACTTTATCATAAAGGCAAATCAGATAAGGACGGCTGCGTCTATCATTGGCATTCCAACTATTGACTGGGATCGTGAGGGACGTCTCTCGTTTGTATTTAATAACTCAAAAGGCACAGGAAACGGTTCTTCTGCAAGTCCGTTCATATATAACGTACCATCTTTGGAAACTGGTGACCTTCTTCATCCTAATGAACGTGGAGGGCGTTATCTTGCAGAGAATGTAGTTGCCGAGCTCTCAAAGAAACGATGATAATTGAAATAAAACAGATTTATTGTCTTGTCGCAGTTGGCATATGAGGGATTAGTCTGTTTTGCTAATAATCATGACCTTAATAAAAAAGAATCTAACTTATATCCTATAAACTTAATATGAAAAAACAATATTTATTTAATTGGCTAAAAAGAAGTTTTGCCATTAATGCGGTACTTCTTTCCGTATCAATGATGAATGCACAGCCTGCTAATCGTTTTCAGGCTTCTGGTACAAAAGTCAATCCTGATAACACTGTCACGTTTAATTATTTTAATAATAAAGCCAAGAACGTGCAGGTTGATGTTCAGTTTGCAGGTCGTCATGATATGAAACGAAATGACGAAGGACTGTGGACTCTTACATTAGGACCTGCAGTACCCGATTTATATCCTTATTGCTTTATTGTTGACGGTGTAAGTATTCAAGATCCTCAGAATCCTGACTGGTTCCCTAATGAAGGCTTTAAAAACAGCATTCTGGATGTTCGTGGCGATATTCCTCTTGTTCATTCGCTGCAAAATGTTCCACATGGTAGTGTTGATTATATATCATATTATTCCGAGACTATAGGCGCATATAATAATGCCATAGTTTATACTCCTCCTTTCTATGATAAGAACCCTAAGAAAAAATATCCTGTGTTCTATCTTATAAGTGGTACTACCGATACCGAGGAAGTATATTTCAAGGTGGGAAAGGTAAATAATATCTTAGATAATCTTATCGCTCAAGGACTGGCTACCGATATGATTGTGGTGTTGCCATATGGAAATCCAGTAAATCTCTTCAAGGGACAACAGAAAACACCTCAAGGACAAGGTTTCCGTGATGTGTTTGGCTCAGACCTTCTTAATGACCTTATGCCGTTTATAGAAAAGAATTATCGTACTATAAACGACCGTAATAGTCGTGCTATCGGCGGTTTCTCACGTGGTGGAAATCAAGGTCTTTCGTGCGGATTACATAATCTTGATAAATTCTCATGGCTGTGCTCATACAGTTCGTTCACAACCACAGACATACCTGAAGTTTATGATAATGCCAACGTGACAAATAGTAAGATCAACCTCTTCTGGCATGGTGTAGGCACAGATGATTTCCTATACGGAAACGCAAAGGACTACATGGATTTCCTCGATCAGAAGGGAATAAATACTATTAAGGAATTTACCTCTGATAAATTCGGACACACATGGATGAATGCACGTTATTTCCTTGATAAATCTCTGCGTCTGCTGTTTCAAGATAAGAAGAAACAACCAGTGCAACAGGGTGTGAAAGCTCCCGAACCAAAGAATAAGGAAGGTCAGCGTTTGACTCCTGAGGTTATGGCTCGTACATTCCCTCGTGGTGTTATCTCACCTGAATATAATAATGACGGCAGCGTCACTTTCCGATTCTTTGCTCCAAATGCACAAGATGTGGAGCTGGATTGTCAGATGTTTGGTGAGAGGAAGAAAATGGTAAATGACGGACAAGGTGTATGGGAATATACAGCAACGTCGGTAACACCAGATATTTATCCTTATTCTTTCTATGTAGATGGTTTACAGGTGGCTGATCCGCAGAATATGTATATCTTCCCAAATGAGAGATTTAAAAGTAGTATAGTGGATATACGTGGTGCGACTCCTTCAATGCAAGATATGCAGGATGTGCCACATGGAAAGGTGACATACAGATATTATCATTCCAATACTTTTGATATCGAACGTCCGATGTGTGTATATACTCCAGCAGGATATAACCCTTCAAGTAAGGAGAAATATCCGGTTCTGTATCTTATTCATGGTATGACTGATACATACGAGACTTGGTCGAAGGTCGGACGCGCAAATATGATTCTCGACAATATGATTGCTCAGGGACTGGCAAAGAAAATGATTGTTGTGATGCCATATGCAAATCCATATCCAGAGATGATTTCACAGGGTAAGGCCGAAGCTCCAGATGTGATGGATACAAAGAAAATATCCGATGAAATCGTGAATAATATCATTCCTTTTGTCGAAGCTAATTATAATACAATAAACGATGCTGATCATCGTGCGATTGCCGGTTTCTCACTTGGAGGTCGTCAGACACTTGCAACAGGATTGGGCAATCCTGATAAATTCCATTATGTGGCAGCTTATGCTCCAGCCATATTTGGAGATGAGATTCATACAAACTTTGAGGATGGAACATATGCTCCTATTGAGACCTTGAAAAAGAAAAATCAGTATATGTTTATTGGTACAGGATCAGATGATTTTCTGATTAAGGCTTCACGTGATTTGGATTCGTATCTTACTCAACAGGGAATCACACACACGTTCTATAACTCTGGTGGAGGCCACACATGGATGAATTGTCGTGATTACTTGGAAATGACAGTCAAGGAATTGTTTAAATAAATCAGAGTATTATTAAAAATAAAAGAACATAACAATGAAAATTAAGAGATTATTTGTAATTGCTGCCATTTCGGCTTTGTTCTCACCTGCTTTCGCACAATCAGGTGGATTTGGTGGCTTTCAGTTGCCAAAGGTGAATCTGGAGACATCTCAGGAATTTAAGGATGTCAATTATGCTGGCGATGATATGGCATATCATACTATGGATATTTATTTACCAAAGGAGGTGAAGGAATCCTATCCGGTTGTGGTACATATCTACGGAAGTGCATGGTTCAGTAATAGTTCTAAAGGTATGGCTGATTTAGGTACAATCGTCAATGCTTTGCTAAAGGCTGGCTATGCTGTGGTTTGTCCGAATCACCGTTCAAGCAATGATGCTAAATTCCCTGCCCAGATAAATGATATCAAGGCCGTAATTAGATTTATTCGTGGTAATGCTAAGCAATATAAACTGGATACATCATTTATTGCCACATCCGGTTTCTCATCAGGCGGACATCTTTCTACACTTGCTGCATCAACAAGTAATGTACGTAAGAAGGCAAAGGTGGGCTCATATAAGGTGGATCTTGAAGGTGATTTAGGTGATTATGTCAAAGAAAGCAGTGCTGTGGATGCTGCATGCGACTGGTCTGGTCCGATTGATATGTTCAAGATGAATTGTGATGAACCAAGAAAATGGGGAAACACTCCAGAAGAGGTTCTTGTAGGTCATGACTATGAGGACAAGTATTCTGATATGTTTAAGGCAATTAGTGCCATCACTTATCTTGATCGTAAGGATCCTCCTGTTATTATATTCCATGGAACAGCCGACAATGTAGTTCCATGTTGTCAGGGTAAAGAACTGTATTCCGAACTCCAGAAAGTCGGTGTGAAATCAGAACTGACAATTGTTGAGGGTGGCGGACATGGATTTAATATGTATAGTCAGGAAAACCTGTCTAAAATGATACAGTTCCTTGATGCTGTACGTTGTGATAAGAAGAACAAATAAAACCAGAGTTACAGATAAATATCAAAACCGACAGTCATGAACGGCTGTCGGTTTTTTTATGCTTGATTATATTGTTCGGATTATCAGATAAATATATTTAAGCTCTGGATTTAGATATTTACGTTGGTAAAAGATCTATCTGTTAATAAAGTCTTTCCAGTCGTTAATATCATATAAACTGATATGCGAATTTGTTGTAATTGATAAATTATACCCTTCTTCTGTCTCTGATATTATTTGTCCGTCTTTCTCCACTGAATATGAATCCTCAATTTCCATATCCATGTCTTCTCCTTCACCTACAACTTCTTGATTACAAATATATGTAGAAGTCTGTACCACCTTACTGTTTTCCAGTTTGTAATAAGTGCTACACTGTGACAGTCCGCCTGTATGTTCTTCGTAATGAAAAAGGAAACCATCGTCAGTGAAACTGAAATCCTCGTATCCTCCAGAAGAACGCGACATGATAAGATCTATATCTCCATTCTTGCCGATTGTAAATGCGTAGTAAGTGTTATATTCCTTTACTTTTTCTTTAACGAATAATTCTGGTTGTCCGTCTTTATCAACATCAATAAGCTTATATACAAATTTATTTATGTCGAAACTATCGCCTTCGTATTCTTTCATCGTCTTCTTGAGCGATGTTAATGAGAAGGGATATTTTGTAACAGTTGGTTTCCCACTATTTGTTTGATTTGTATTGTTTGTGGCATTTATATGTCCAACAGACGCTAATAACATGAGCGATGCTGTTATTGATGTTTTGATTATTCCCATATGCTCTTGTTTGAGTTTATTTCCTGATATGATTATGATTTATTCTGTTATATGTTACAAATGTACGATTTTTTTTAATAACACATCTATCTTTTCAATAATTCTTGGAGAATAAAGAATAAAAAGCATTGGAACCATATAAAGATAAAATTCCAGAAAATGATAATCATTACTTGTTGAAAGTAAAAATGAAAAAATAATCTATGAGTAGGTTTTTACTTTTTATATGATATCAAATCGCAGAGATTCTTTATAATACATAACATTTTACATAGTATATTCACTCTCATCCCCCTAATTTACAATAATCTGTATATAAAACAAAAAAGGTACATCATTGCGATGTACCTTACTTATATTTGGTTTTAACAACTTATTAGAGTTGTGGACCAGCTGCAACGAGAGCCTTACCAGCTTCGTTAGTAGTGTACTTGCCGAAGTTCTTGATGAAACGAGCAGCAAGGTCTTTTGCTTTTTCTTCCCAGATTGAAGCGTCAGCATAAGTGTCGCGTGGGTCGAGGATAGCTGGGTTAACGTTTGGAAGTGAAGTTGGAACTTCGAAGTCGAACATAGGGATCTTCTTAGTTTCAGCTTTGAGGATAGAACCATCGAGGATAGCGTCGATGATACCACGAGTATCAGGAATTGAGATACGCTTTCCAGTTCCGTTCCAACCAGTGTTTACGAGGTATGCCTTAGCACCGCTCTTTTCCATCTTCTTAACGAGTTCTTCTGCATACTTAGTTGGGTGGAGCTCAAGGAATGCCTGACCGAAACATGCAGAGAATGTTGGAGTTGGTTCAGTAATACCACGTTCTGTACCTGCAAGCTTAGCAGTGAATCCAGAAAGGAAGTAGTACTTAGTTTGTTCTGGAGTAAGGATAGATACTGGAGGAAGTACTCCGAATGCGTCTGCAGAAAGGAAGATTACGTTCTTTGCAGCAGGTGCAGATGATCCTGGTTGAATGTTCTTGATGTGGTTGATTGGGTAAGAAACACGAGTGTTTTCTGTAACTGACTTGTCGTTGAAGTCGATCTTACCATCAGCAGCAACTGTTACGTTCTCAAGAAGAGCGTTGCGCTTGATAGCGTTGTAGATGTCTGGTTCGTGTTCTTTGTCAAGACCGATAACCTTAGCGTAGCAACCACCTTCGAAGTTGAATACACCGTTGTCATCCCATCCGTGTTCGTCGTCACCGATAAGCTTACGCTTAGGGTCAGTAGAAAGAGTTGTCTTACCTGTTCCAGAGAGACCGAAGAAGATAGCTGTGTTTTCTCCGTTCATATCGCAGTTTGCAGAGCAGTGCATTGATGCGATTCCCTGAAGTGGAAGATAGTAGTTCATCATTGAGAACATACCTTTCTTCATTTCACCACCGTACCAAGTGTTGATGATAACTTGTTCGCGGCTTGAAGTGTTGAATGCAACACAAGTTTCTGAGTTAAGACCTAATTCCTTGTAGTTGTCAACTTTTGCCTTAGATGCGTTGTAGATGATGAAGTTTGGTTCAAAGTTTGCGAGTTCTTCAGCTGTTGGCTGGATGAACATATTTGTAACGAAGTGAGCCTGCCATGCAACTTCAACGATGAAACGAACAGCCATACGAGTGTCCTTGTTTGCACCACAGAATGCGTCAACAACGTAAAGATTCTTGTTTGAAAGTTCTTCTTGAGCAATTTTCTTAACTTTTGCCCAAACATCTTCGCTCATTGGGTGGTTGTCGTTCTTGTAACCTTCAGTTGTCCACCATACCTTATCGTGAGAGTTAGCATCGTCTACGATATATTTATCTTTAGGTGAACGACCTGTGAAGATACCAGTCATAACGTTAACTGCACCAAGTTCTGTTTGCTGACCTACTTCAAAACCTTCAAGACCAGCTTTAGTTTCTTCTGCGAAGAGTTCTTCGTAAGAAGGGTTGTGAGCAATCACTGTAGCACCAGTGATTCCATACTTTGTAAGATCTAATGTTGCCATATTTTTAATAAATTATATATGAAATTATTCCTAATTTTCTTTTTACACTTTAAATAATACTTATTTATTTCTATAATGAATATTTATTCATTTATACACATAAATCAGTTATTATGTAGAAATAGAAATGCTGTGTTTGAGTGTGGTTTTTTCAACATCTCATAGTCATCACCTCAATAAATCCCACGCAAAGGTAATAAATAATCTGGATATTATGTAATCTGAGAATAATAAATTATCAAAAAAATATTATTATTTGTATCTGGTAAAATTATTTGTAATACGGAGTTTACACTCTTTTGTAGAAAGAACCCCGTTGCCAAACTGTCTTCTTTGTTGTAAAGAGGATTTGACAACGGGGTTGAATGTGGTTTATGTTATGCTTAAAACCTGTTTTCTCAATAATAAATTATATTAATGTGTACAGGTCTTTTTCTGCAATGAACTTCATGTTGTTGAGCATGATTACTTCGCGTGTACGTTCGCTGTCGGCTGTGCGGAATACCATTACACCTTTCTTGTTGATAAGGAACGAGTAAAGGTATGTGATGCTTATGCCTTCCTTGTGGAAAATCTCAAGGGTGTTTGCTAATTCTCCGACTTTGTCATCCAGTTCGATAGCGAATACATCGGTGAGTGTCACACTGATATTTGCATCCTTGAGTAATTTGAATGCCTTTGATGGCTCGCTGCATATGATGCGGAATATTCCGTATTCTACAGTATCTGCGATATTTACTGCAAGGAGCTGGATTCCTTCACTTTTTAATAATTGTAGAACATTGAGCATTGCGCCGCTCTTGTTCTCTACGAATACTGATAATTGTTGAATAGTCATAGTATAACGGATTTAGTAAGTTTTTCTTAAATCTTTTACTCTCACAGCCTTGCCTTCACTCTTTGGTAAGGCTCCGTTGGCAACAAGCTTGACTTTTGGCGTAACGAGGATTTCGTCTTTGAGCTGACGTGTGATTTCTTTTGTCAGTTTCTCCAGACGTCCATAGTCGTCAGTGAAGAGGTTTGATAATTCTACCTCTACTGTCATGCCGTCGTTGTTGTCGAGTGTCTCAAGTGTGATAAGGTAGTCTGTTGATAGTTCCTTGAACTGAAGGAGTATCTTCTCAATCTGGATAGGGAAGATATTTACACCTTTGAGTATGATCATGTCGTCTGAACGTCCTTGCATACGATCGAGTCGTTTGTGGTGACGTCCGCAAGGGCATTCTCCTGGAAGGATACGTGTCAAGTCGCGTGTGCGGTAGCGCAACAATGGCATTGCTTCGCGATTGATTGTTGTGAGAACTAGTTCTCCTACTTCTCCTTCTGGAACTGGTTCTAATGTGTTAGGGTCAACTATTTCCACGATGTAGTAGTCTTCCCATATGTGGAGGCCGTTTTGTTCTTTACATTCGAATGCAACACCTGGTCCGCACATCTCAGACATACCGAATGAGTTGTAGGCTTTTACACCAAGCATGTCTTCAATGCGTTTTCTTTGTTCTTCGCTATGTGGTTCGGCTCCGATTACTAATGTCTTGAGTTTTGTGTCGCGACGTGGGTCGATTCCTTGTTCCACCATAACTTCGTAGAGACGTGAAGCATATGAAGGAATGGCATGCAGGGCTGTTGTACCGAAATCCTTGATGAATTTCAGTTGGCGTAATGTGTTTCCTGCTGCTGCTGGTACTGTGAGCATACCTAAACGCTCTGCACCATATTGGAATCCTAATCCTCCTGTGAACATTCCGTAACCTGATGAGTTCTGGAATACATCTGTAGGACGTAGCCCTACCATGTGGAGGCAGCGTGCTACTGCATTTGCCCATTCATCGAGGTCGCGTTGTGTGTGAAGAATAACGGTTGGGTTTCCGGTTGTTCCACTTGATGAGTGGAGGCGTACACATTTCTCAAGAGGTACGGATGCTATTCCGAATGGATATGTATCGCGTAGGTCTTGTTTTGTTGTAAAAGGAATTTTCTTTAGGTCGTCAAGCGATTTTATATCATCTGGTGTAAGGCCTTCTTCTTCGAAGCGTTTCTTGTAGAAAGGTGAGTTCATGCAGTGACGAACTGTTTCCTGTAAACGTTTCAACTGAAGTTCTTCGATCTCCTGGCGGCTCATCAGTTCTTTGTCTGGATGTAAGTATTGACTTCTGTCCATTTCTGTAAACCTTTGAAGTTTTTTTAAGTTTAGTATTTATTGATTCTATAATTGTTTATTCATTGAGGCTTTTTATCGGTCTGATAAATAGAGCCTCAATGAATTGGTTGTTATTGCTTTTATTGTAATTTTCTGTTATCGATTACGTGTTTTCCCTTTCCTTGTGAACGTTCTATACTTCCTGGTGGAAGGAGTTCAACTTGGGCAGAGATTGAAAGAACGCTGCGGAGCTTGTCTGATAATAACTTCTTCTTACGTTCCATTGCAGGGTAGTCATCGACGAAGTATTCAGGGCGTAATTCAACCTGAACCTTGATTGTGTCGAGGCTTCCTTGTCTGTCAACAATAATCATATATTGAGGTGCAAACTCTTCAAGACTGAGGATTACACTTTCTATCTGACTTGGGAATACGTTGATACCTCGGATGATGAGCATATCGTCGCTTCGTCCCATGATTCGTCCCATTCTTACGTTTGTGCGTCCGCATGAACATTGACCATAAGTTAACGATGTGAGGTCTTTTGTGCGGTAACGTAACAGTGGCATACCTTCTTTGGTGAGTGTAGTGAAGACGAGTTCTCCTTCTTTTCCTGGTTCTAATGGTTCAAGAGTCTCAGGGTCGATAATCTCTGGATAGTAATGGTCTTCGTTTATGTGGCTTCCGTTTTGGCATTCACATTCATAACTTACACCAGGTCCTGTGATTTCACTGAGTCCGTAGATATTGTATGCTTTTAGTCCCAATCTTTCTTCGATTTCTGCACGCATGTTTTCAGTCCATGGCTCTGCACCGAATGCACCTACTTTAAGTTTTATGTTTTGTCTCTGTACTCCCATCTTGTCCATGGTTTCAGCAAGATAAAGAGCGTATGAAGGTGTACATGCGATACCTGTGATACCTAAGTCGGTAAGCAGACGGATGTGTTTCTCTGTGTTACCTGTACTTGTTGGGATTACAGTGGCTCCGAGTGTCTCAACACCGTAGTGAGCACCAAGTCCGCCTGTAAACAAACCATAACCATAAGCTACAGAAAACAAATCGTCGCGTGTTACTCCATATGAAGCAAGACAACGTGCAAACACTTCGCTCCATACTCCAATATCTTTTCTTGTATATCCAACAATTGTTGGTTTTCCTGTTGTACCACTTGAAGCATGGATACGCACAATTTCACTGCTTGGTGCAGCTTGTAACCCGAATGGGTAGTTGTCGCGTAAATCCTGTTTTGTTGTAAATGGCAATTTGCGGATGTCTTCAATTGTGTTGATGTCATCCGGACGTAGGTCCATTTCTTGCATTTTATTACGATAGAAAGGAACATTGTGATATACGTAAGAAACAATTTTCCTTAATCGTTTGCCTTGTAGAGCCGACATCTCATCGCGACTCATACATTCTTTGTTAGGATTCCAAATCATAGTTTTCGTATCTTATGTGTTGTTTGTGGTTACAAAGATACAAAATATTCATTAATTGGTTGCATAAAACCTGATAATTATTAATAATATGGTTTGGAACTGCTTGGTTATCAATGTGAGTCCGACTGGAAATATATTATATAAAAAGTAGTTAGTAAAAACTTTTCTTTATAACCTAATGGCTATCGATGGTATATTTGTTTTGTAATTTTTAAGTTGTACTTACATTAAGAATCTGATATTATACTAATTATGTCGGACTCACGTTGAAAACAAGCATATTAATCGGTGTTAGAATCAAACAATGACTCCTCGCACCTAAATACTTAAAACTAGTTTACTAATACGAAGTTATAGTTGCTTAGTATATTGTGAGCGCTGTCGGCGTATTGGGCTAAGTATACATGGTCTGGCATGAGTTGAGGAGCGAAAAGTTTATCAAAAAAATGATTGATCATAAATTTCATTATTCCTCCTTTTGCCCAGAATCCATAATGGATTTTTTCTATGAGTGCGCCTGACATGGCTTTGGGATAGTAACTTGTCTGACCTAAGTCTATAAATGATTTCTTCCTCTTTTCTGCTTCTTTTACTGTATTGAATATTGTGTTCAGATACAGTACTTTAGTGTCGTCATCCTTGTATTTTATTCCTAAGTATAATGGAATGAGCTTTTCTTCGTTTATTAAGACTAATTCCATTACTCGGGTTTCGTCTGTTTCTTTATCCTTCGCTACAAACAGAAATGCCCTATCTCCCATAAATTCGCTCAGTTTGTTGAAAAACTCTGCATTGAGAAATTCAAACTTGTTCTTTGCTTTGGTCACTACGGCGAAATATAATTCATAGAACTCTTCTGCGGTCTTTCCTGTGAAATCGTCGTAAATTGTCCAGTAAAATCTTTTGTCGAAAAGTTCTTTGTATTTTCTATAGCGTTTTCTGTGCTTCTTTTTTAATGCGTTAGGATATGGAACATCCATAACAGGAATGAGTGTAGTTGGGTATGTTTCCAAGAAACGGAAGCCGGTCTTCAATACTCTCTTTACATCTTGTAAATAGTGTTCTCTTATATCCTTAATGAATATGAATTTGGCTTTCGTTTCCTCGCATTTCTTTTTTAGTTCTTGCTCAATAATATCTGAAACTTCATTGATTTCGTTGTCTGTCAACGATGAACTATATCCAATGAGGTGTTCACATGTACAAGCATATGAACCTGTGATAAATGTTCTGAGCTTTAAGAATGAAGGAAACAGCTTGCGCATTCCTACAATCCATTTCTTTATTAAAACGGTTGAAGTAATGTTTAGTATGTCGATACAATAATTGAAGCATGGAACGATTGCTGCAATCTCTCCGTCTTTTTTAAACACTTGGAGATTGTAGAATGTTACATCTTTAAAGTTGGCTTCTTCATTTGCTTTGATGAATTGCTTACTTTTTATGATGTCAGTACCATATATGCGTATCCAATCTTTATCTTGGATATCGTCAACAGTGGTGCTCCATTTTATTGTGAAATTATTGGGCATATCTTGGAATATTATACTTCTTGAATAATTCTTTCATTAACTCAACCAGTCCGTCTATGTCTTCCTTAGTGTGGCTTGCCATAACACTGATTCTGAAACGAGAGAGGTTTGGTGGTACGGCTGGCGCAAAAATGGCATTGACGAAATAGCCACTGTCTAATGCGTCTTTAACCATGTATGTGAGCACTGTTGAGTCTCCAACAATAAGTGGAATGATAGGTGTCTCTGTGTTTAGAATATTGAATCCAGCCTCAGTTAAGGCGTTCTTCATGTAAAGTGTATTCTCTGTAAGTTTGTCAATTACGTCTGAATTGTCTAACTTCTTGAATACCTCTATGGCACTTGCACATACTGATGGAGGAAGTGATGTAGAGAAGATGTTGCTTCGAGCATACACACGGAGATAGTCGATGATATCTTGTGATGCTGTGATGTATCCTCCCAAAGTACCAATTGCTTTGCTGAGCGTTCCTGTTACTATAATGTTATCACGATCCTTTATATTATAGTGTGAAAGTGTTCCGGCTCCTTTCTTTCCGATAACTCCAACAGCGTGTGCGTCGTCAATCAAAAGTAAGGCATTGTATTTTCTTACTATTGAAATAATTTCAGGGAGTTTGGCGATGTCTCCATCCATACTGAACACACCGTCAGTGACAACAAGTATTCCGTTGGGGTACTGGTCAACATTCTCGCGGAGCAGTTTCTCTAAGCCTGCCATGTCTCCGTGACGGAAACGCGCCATTTTAGAACTTGATAAGACAGTTGCGTCTAACAGACTTGCGTGTGTCAACTTATCGTGGATTATCAAGTGGTTAGGTCTCATAAGTCCGGAAATGACTCCTAAGTTGGCTGTGTATCCTGATGAAAATAGGATAGCGTCGTCGAAACCACTTTTCTTTGCTATGATTTGTTCCAGTTCGTTTTGGTAGATAGATGTACCATTCAATAATGGGACTCCTCCTGAACCGATACCGAATTCACGTGTTACTTCAACTGCTTTATCGATCGCTTCTGGGAATGTTGTGGCTCCCAGGTAACTGTTTGATCCGAACATCACAACTTCTACATCTTTATTTGTATGTCTGTTGTGTATTATGGATGTGCGATCACATGCACTCATGCAAGGGTGCTTTTTATAGGTGCTTAAATTCTCACTTTCGTGCTGCTGCATTTCGTGTTTGAAGTCGTTGACTTTACCGAGTATAGAACCATCTGCACTAATTCGATTCTTTGTTAAATTTACAGTATATTTCATTGTGTTTCTATTGTAACATCTATTATATTGCAAAGATATAATATGTTTTTATAATATGCAAATATATTGAATAAAAAGTGTTGTACTTATTTATAAATAATAAATATTAAATATACATTAGATTATAAATTGCAAGTGAAGTAAATAAAAGACTAATTCTTAGTTGGATCTTTGTTTTATTTGCTCAAAAATATTACTTTTTCTGGTCGTCTATAACAAAAATCATGGATAAAATGAATAAATCTTTGTAATAGTTTTGGATTTAAAGAAAACTTTCGTAACTTTGTGGAATATAATGATTATGATAAAAGGGTATAATATGAAAAAAGGAGATGTTACTCGTCAAAAGCTTTTAAGGGACGCTTTTGTATTGTTCTCATCAAATTCATATGAGAGGGTGTCCTTTTCGGAAATGGAAAAGTTGTCTAAGACCAGCAGAGGGTCTATGATTTATTATTTCAAGAATAAAGAAGGGCTCTTTGTTGAAATGCTTAAGACGATGATTTTTAACCAATCATCGGTCGAAAATGTCCCAACTGCTTATCGTCAGTCTTTACTATCGTTCTACAATTATTTTTTGGAAGTGTTAGAGCGTGACAGACAATACATGGCCAGCATGGGTGTTAATAACATGAATAAAGCCATGTTTTTTATTGAAATGTCGGCTTTGGCAAATTTGCCATATTTCAGAGAATATGCAATTGAATGGTGGGAACGTGAAAAAGCTGTTTGGACAGAAGTTATTGAGCACGCTATTGTGACTAAGGAGATTAAAGAAGATACAGATGTGGCTCTTGCGTCAGAGATGTTTGAAAAAATCTATATAGGTGAATGCTTTGAAGGAGTCTTTAATATAAATGGCGCAGATTTGTCTGAATTACGTAAACATTTTGATTACCTGTATTCTCTTGTCAAAAATAATTGATGAAAATTTAACTGATTGCGGTGTCCTTTTTTAAGACTCCTTATTAGTGTAGGAGTATGTAAACTCGGGATGCGGCTTTTCTGAAATCCATTTTCTATAAATATTAATAAAAGGCAGATTAGCTCTGCCTGGTTGGTTCATTCACTCACCTTTACGGATGAGTGAATGACTGTAGATTTGTGTTTTTATAGTAATTTCTCAATAACCGAATTGCAATATCTGTTTATGAAATTGTTTTTCAGTCTGCCAAACATGTGAATGTCGGTTTCCTTTGCTCCCAATCTTTTCTTAAGTTGGTAGTTGGTGAGTCCTAAGTCAATGTACTTTCTTCCCGACTCTATTGTGTATTTCACACATTCTATAGTGAGATTATGCCACACATGAAGTTCTCTATAGTTGTAATTGATGCCCATTAGGAATGGTATGACGATATCGTGGCCTTGTATCATAAGAACAAACCCGATATCTTCTTCGTTTTTCGACATTACTATACAAAAACAATCTTCTTTAAGGCGTTCTTCAAGCATTGTGAAAAAACTTGTGGGAATGGCTGGGCTTTTAAATTCAGAAGCATGATTGTGTACATTGAGATACAACTGATATAGTTTTCCCAGATTGTTCTTGATGTCATACTCTATTCTGAATGTTGTGTTTTGAGACTCTCTCTGTCTTATGAACTTTTTGTACATATTCCTATGTTTCTTTGCCATTCCGCTGAAGAAATCATTCAAGTTGTTGCAATCCTTCTGGATTTCAATACTTGCGGAGGAATATGGGATTAAATGTCTAAACCTATAGTTCTCGTAAAACTGGTTAGTAGTGCATTCGTTACTAACATAGTCTCTGTAGATGAATGCAGCGACTTTGTGTCTTTTTATTAATGTCCAGAAGGACTCAAGAAACTCGCATTCGGTAATCAATGAAGCATCGTACCACCAGTGTTTTCCGTATGTCTCAAATGTTCCAGTCATTAGAATTCGTCCTACTGGCAGTTTTTTCAAGACTGATGGTAGCGCGTTGAATATGTAATAGAATGATATACCGACTATGGTATCGTCTTTATAGAGTATTGCGTAATTGAAAGAATCTTTCGGATGTATACTTTCCACGATTCCCATGAAGTCGTATGAGAGGCATGGATAGCCGTTTTCAATATTTGACCACAATGTGGCGGGTATGTCTTTTATGCTGTTAAACTCTTTCCATTTCATGATTTTAAGAAAGGATTGTGGTTATAGTATTTTTTAAGTAAAAACTCAAATGGTGTGTCGGCGATTGACATCCATAGCGGAATCAAAGACTCTTGGTTTACGAGGATACTGGTGTATAAGCCAATCCATTGAGATAGATTGTTTATCACAAGCGGATTACTTGTGTCGTCATCGTAGATTGTCTTGTATGGCACTTGTATCATGTTGAACTTTGTGTCATCGTCATGGGTCTCAATGATACCGAACTGATCGGGTTTTTCATACATTGGACTGTCCAACATTAAACCGAATACGTTGAATGTGGTGAAAAATGGTTTTCGGCTGATTCCTTCCTTGTGTGTAGTATAGAACTCAGATATCTTCTCGCGATTTTGGTCGTTCTCGGAAGGGAATCCCAATATGTGACAGAAATGTAAGCCGATATTGTTTTTTGTAGCATTATTTATTACATCTGCTGCGACGGATGCATAATCTGAGTTGAAGTCAGATTTATTCATTCGTGATAGGATTTCTTCGTCAACATGTTCCAAACCAATCCACAGCTCTCTTAATCCTGCACTACTGAGTCGGGCAAGGTTTTCGTTGTTGAGTTTTTTGTCTAACCTTGTCCTGAGCGACCATGTGATATTTTCTTTTGCAATCTTGTCGGCAAATTCTACGGCAAATTCAGGAGGACAAGCTTCGTCTAAAAACCAGAAATTAGAAATCTGATATTTCTGGTGTAGTGTCTTGATTTTGTTTACCTGTGTATCGACATGCGAAGCTTGTCGTGTCCTCTTGTTTGAGTTGATTGAACAGAAATTACATTTTGCCCAAAAACATCTGTATGAGAGCCTGTCAACAACAATTCTTTCAGGGAAGAAATACTTATCCCATTCTATGTCGTCGTAGTTAGGAATCACAGATTCGTCAAATAATTTACCAGTACTAATTGGGCCAAACGACTTTGGGGTGTACAGATTCTCAATATCATCCGTCTTTCTATTATCTGCAATTCTTTTTATGAGTTCAATAATTCCGCCATCATTTCTATATACGAATACACTGTCGAAGTTAAAGAAGAATTGAGGATTTTTCATCTTATGTGTTATTCGTGAGAAACTGAACTCATCAAATCCTAATCCAGAATAATTGATGTGGCATGAGGGCAGATGTTTTTTTATCAGAATATTAAGTGTGAGGGCGGGGATTATATCCCATGGGAACATCACGTCAACAAGAATCACATCAGGAGCTTCCTGTTTGATTCTTGGGACAATCTCTTCTTCAAATATCTGTATAAGAGGATTGTGTGCGCGGTCCTCTGCAAGACTGTATATATGAGATATGTCGTTGTATTCAAAACCAATATTTGCCCAAAATGGGATGTTGGTCATGAAAAATGTTCCGTAATGACAATATATGAGGTTCAGCGCTCTGAAAATCACATGTTGTGCCCAGTTAAGTAATCTGATGTTTGTTGCCGACGAAGATTGCAGTATTTGTTTTGCTTTGTTTATTCTACGTAATACCTTTTGCTTTGATGTGGAAAACTCCGATGCGGTGTTGAGTATGGAATATGGGAAAGGAGATGTCTCCACAATCTCCTTATTGAATGATAAACTATTGAGAAAGTCTTCGTTTAATAAAATATTCCATGTTATTTGGTTAACATCTATATGCTTATTCTCAATACCTGCTCGAAGGAGTAGCCCTTTTAAGTATGCAGGGTTGAACATCGGAAAAGTAGCAAAAGAAGTGAAGGTATTTAATATGACAGTTTTCATTTCTTGGATTTTAACATATTACATATTATATATGAAGCATTTTTGTTTTTACATATTCCGCGACTGATCTGATACGTGTAGTTGATTGGAGTTGTCAGTTCTATCTCGAAGCAATAGTTCTTGTATTTCTTTTCTCCAAACGAATCTTCCAACTTGGTGATGCCTAAGTCGTGTGTGGCAATAATCACCATGATACTTCTTTCAGAGAAGAATCTTAATAGTTTGAGTGAACCCTCCAGTTTGTCTTCTGAGTTGGTGCCTTTTAGTACCTCGTCTAAGATTAATAGGGTGTGGGGATGCCGGGCGCTATAGTCGATTGCATGGCTTAGCCGATCGATTTCGGCATTAAAATACGACATCCCTTTTGTAATGTTGTCTTGGGTCCTCATACTGGTAAATAACTTAATTGCCGGATTGAATTTAAATGAGGTTGCGCAAACATTACACCCCGCATTTGCTAATACAATGTTTAATGCTACGGCACGGAGAAAGGTACTTTTTCCTGACATATTAGCGCCCGTAATAATCGATATACCTGACTCTTCTTGTGTGTAGTCGTTCCCTATCACATTTTCCGAAAGCATTAACGGGTGATAGATGTTGTGCCCAGCAAATCCCTCGTCTGTCATTTCCGGTTGTGATGTGCGAGGGTGATTAAAATTAAAAGAAGCTAAACTGATAAGCGCGTCTAGGTGTCCGATGTTTTCTAATAAGGTTGATAGCATGGGTATGTTTTTTTTCTCCCATTTCACAAACCTATAAAGGACTACCAGATCTAAAACAATAGATGTGTTTGTAATAAACCATAAAATGTAGTTGTTTCTGAAATTCATGATTTCATTCATTGATTTCAGGTCTTGCAGGTATTTCTTTTGGAGGAGTAGTGCTGATTGGATTTCTTTCAGTAACTCGCTCTCGAATGTTTTATTGCAATTCAATGAAACTATCGGTGAGTAACATTGTGATAATTGGATGAGATACTTTAGTTTTCGGATAACATGGGTTCCTTTACTAAGGTATAACACGCTGATAGAACCATTGAGGAAGAGGATGCATGCCATGATGGATATTGGTAGCATGGTGGATGTGCCAAGGATTAGGCATGTAACCAAATAAGCGATGTTTGCGATGGTTAATGTCCATGATAGAACGATTAGCCATTTTAGCAACGACGTGTTTATAGAACAACTCCTGAGCTTGGAGATTGATTCAAGAAATTTCTCCTCGGTCCTCTGTACCGACATGTGCTGTAATCTGTAGTCGGCTAATTCTTCCAACTCTTTTATTGCTTCTTGTCTTCTGCGTACAGTTTCTTCTCCAGAGCCGATATTAGATATTATTTCAGCCAGTCTGTCTGCGCCTTCGTGGGTCACAGTTCTGTTTATGCAATGAAATAACGATTTTTCTCCGAAGATGTCAATGTCGTATGTGAACGGGTGTGCGCATGAGATGTATTCACCTCCGTTGTTTGAGGTGTAGTCGCCCTTTAAGTTGGATAATTCCTTTTCGAGGGTTGTTATGATGCGTCTGTATTTTTCTTCCTTGTCGATTTCTTTGTTGTCCAAATACACCATAATAGAATATAGTATAATGGATGTTATTCCTCCGATTGCAGTGAAATCTGATTTCGCATAGAAGAACCATAAGTATACACAAACTATCGTTATAGTAAAGAATAACAATTTACTATAAAGATATAAGGAACTCCTTTTGCTTGCTTGCTTCAGTAGTTTCTTGTGTTTCTGTAGTTCTGTTTTGTAATAACTAATAGGTTCTTTCATCCGAATATTATTAGAGGATATCAAATATTGATATAATTTATCAGTTTTTCGACCTTAGCCGCTGCAAAGATAAGTAAAATTATTGTAACAAACATTATAAAAGAGAAAAATATTTCTAAAAAATGTAAAAATACTTAATTTATATGCTTATAGAGGTGCTATTTGGTGGAAATGTTTAGCATTTCATGTCCTTAATATATACTATAATATACCAAATATTATATTTTATCGTACTTAATGATGTAGGTCAGAAAAATAGGTGTATTATAATTATAATAATGTGAAACTTGTGATAATTAGCAAAAAAAACAATAAAAGATATGTGAGTTTCGGATTTTATTCGTATTTTTGCGTTGCGTCTTATGGGCTTCTCTTTGCTGCTTTTGATAGGCAACACTAAGCAGAGTGAAATTCCGTATACGGCTAACCTGTGGCAATTGTTTGTCTGTCAGGTTTATATGAAAGTTTTTATTATTATTGTTTTAGTGTTGCTGAATAAAGATTAAATATGGTTGATATTCACGATTTTGACGATATACGTCCGTTTCTTCCGGAAGAATTGCCGGAGGTGTTTGAGCGTTTGATAAAAGATGAGAGTTTTCAGAATGTAATTAAGACTATACATCCTGATGTGCCTGTTGAGAAAATCGCTGAATTAATCCGTTCGTGTAAGAGTAATTATGAGTTTCAACTGAAACTGATTTATCCGATCTTGGAAAAACTCTTATCAAAGGCAAGTACTGGAATTACATCAGATTACACAAGTATAAACAAATGTAATGGTTATACATTTGTGTCTAATCACCGTGATATAGTTTTGGACTCAGCCCTTCTTGATGTAACGTTGATAAATGAGGGATATGATACTGTGGAAATAGCCATAGGTGATAATTTACTTGTATTCCCATGGATAAAAGATTTGGTTAGGGTGAATCGCTCTTTTATAGTGCAACGTGCATTGACTATGCGTCAGATGCTGATGGCTTCGGCAAAAATGTCAAGATACATGCATTATGTAATAAAAGAGAAGCAGAGTAACCTTTGGATTGCACAAAGAGAAGGAAGAGCCAAGGATAGTAACGACCTGACCCAAGAAAGTGTTATTAAGATGATGGCTATGGGCGGAGAGTCCAAAGATGTGATAGAGAATCTTAAGGAAATGAATATTGTGCCATTGGCAATATCATATGAATATGATCCATGTGACTATCTGAAGGCTGAGGAGTTCCAGAACAAACGTGATATTGAAGGCTTTAAAAAGAGTCAGCAAGACGATTTGGACAATATGCGAATAGGTATATTCGGATATAAGGGACATATACACTATCATGCTGCTCCTTGTATAAATGACTGGCTTGACAGTATCGATCCTGATACTCCAAAAACAGATTTGTTCCGATTGATAGCAGAACATATTGATAAGGAAATTCATAAGAACTATCGTCTGTATCCATGTAATAAGGCTGCTTTGTCTTTGCTGGACGATAAATATATTAATCTTAGCTCTGATGAGGAACGAGCTGCCTTTGAAAAATATCTGGAAGGCAAGTTGAAACAAATCACCTTGAAGAATCCTGATTATGATTTCTTGAGAAATCGTTTGTTGACAATGTATGCATATCCTGCACTTAATCAAATTAAAGCATTGGAATAAGTGTATTAAACTGCAGTTGGATTCTATGACTGATGATAACTTAGTACTATTTAAGTAGTGTGTGTATGTATAAAAAAGTTCTGTTGTTAACAATGCTTTTGTCGTTGTTGTTAGTTTCTTGCGAGAAGGAAGATGAATATGAATATCCTTCCGTGAGAACAGAATTGGCATGTGCATATACAGCAGATAACGGATGTATCTACAAAATCGTTTTGGATGATGGAACCACTTATCCGGTTTCGTTGCAGGATACAAGATATGTGAGGAATACGGCTCTTAGATGTAAGGTGGTTTTTTCCGATGAAATCGACAAAATTGATGTATATTCACTTAAATTAGTGCGTGTCGGACAGATTTTTCCAAGTTCGGCATTTGAGATAAAACCGATGGAGCCTTTGGAGTTTATCAGTGCCTGGCGTTCGGACGATTTTCTAAATTTTAATGTCGGTTTTATGACCTCCTCTGATACTGATGATCATGAAATGGCATTTAGTTTTGACAGTATCCGTTATTCGGGAAATTCGAAGATAGCATGTATGTCTTTATTACATGTCCGTCCTGCTCATGACAGAGAAGCATACATGGAACCAACATTTCTAAGCATGTATTTAGAAGGTTTCCAAGACTATGATTCTATTCAGGTGAATATAAATACTTATGATGGGATGATTAAGATAGTAAGGTAAAAGAGAAATTCAATATTTTTTTTATAATAATTTTAACTTAATAATTGAAAATGGAAATGAAAAAGACAATTCTTTTTGTACTCTTGTCAATGATGACATGTTTTAGTGTAATGGCCCAAGAACAAGAAAAGGGTCCAGTAGTTGTGGAAACAGAAAACTTTAGTGTAAAGGTTCCTAAGGGCTGGATAGTTAAGAGTAAATCTACTTCAGGACGTATTTGCTCTGTAACTCTTGCTCCAGAGGTAAAGCCAGACGTGAATACAAACTTCGGTTTTGATCTTGATATCTGGTCATTTGTAAGCAAAACATACACAGTTGAAAAGATTATCGACGATGCTTTACGCCAGTATGGTGAAAACGCTACTGAAAAGAAAGAAGATATAAAGTTTGGTTCAAATGTTTTCCAACGTACATATTTCAACGAAGGATATGGCTCATCACAGGTATTGGCACTCCCTCTTAAAGAAGAAGGTGCTTTGTCTGTATCAGTACATACATATTCATTGGATAATAAGGATATCAAAGCAATTCTTAAGAGCTTGAAAGTAAATCGATAAGAATGATTTATATAATACGTCTCCGATGAATAGTAGAATTGGAGAGTAGTATAATCAAGTTGTGTTTTATGCACACAAGTCTCAAATATATCGGAGATTTGTGTGCATTTGTATTTAAAAAAATACGTAACTTTGTTATTTTATGTTATATATGTGTGAAAAACATACTTATTTCGCTTTTTCATTTATAGAATTGATTAATAATTTGTATCTTTGTAACCTATAATAACTACTATATACTAAATTATAAAACACATTAGTTGCATATAATTATATTAAAACAATCAAATAAATGAAAACTTACAAACTAGTAAACAATGTTGTTGGTTGGATTGTGTTTGCAGTAGCAGCATTCACATATTGTTCAACCATTGAGCCAACAGCCAGTTTCTGGGATTGTCCTGAGTTTATTACTACAGCCTCCAAAATGGAGATTGGACACCCACCTGGTGCGCCTTTTTTTATGTTGTTAGGTAACCTGTTCAGTCAGTTTGCTTCAGACAGTACTCAGATTGCCAAGATGATTAATACTATGTCTGCGCTATTAAGTGCCGGATGTATATTATTCCTTTTCTGGACAATCACCTATTTTGCAAAAGCATTGATTGTTCAGCCAACACCTTCCAGACCATCAATTACTTCATTCGGTTCTCTTACTCCTGATTCTGTTAAGGATGTAGAACCATCTCTGGCACAGACTATTGCAATAATGGCAAGTGGTGTTGCTGGTGCCTTGATTTATACATGGAGTGACACGTTCTGGTTCTCAGCTGTAGAAGGTGAAGTATATGCTTTCTCATCATTCCTTACAGCATTAGTGTTCTGGTTGATCCTTAAATGGGAACAACACAGCGAGGAACCTGGTTCGGATCGTTGGCTTATACTCATATTCTATCTGATGGGACTTTCTATAGGTGTCCATTTGCTCAATCTTCTTTGTATTCCAGCGATAGTTCTTGTGTTCTATTACAAGAAATCAAAGAATCCTACAGCAAAAGGTTCGCTTATAGCTCTTGGAATATCTGCACTTATTATTGTTGCTGTACTTTATGGAATCGTTCCTGGAATCGGTAAGGTGGCAGGATGGTTTGAGTTGTTGTTTGTCAATAACTTCGGAATGCCGTTCAATTCGGGATTATACGTATATCTCATACTTCTTGCAGCATCATTGACATGGGCGATATACGAATCAACAAAAGGAAAGAATCGTACAAGAATCAATGTGTTATTCCTTGTATGTGTAGCCTTGGTCGGCATCCCATTCTATGGTCACGGAGTATCAAGTGTGATTATCGGCCTTGTGGTTCTTGCAATACTTGCTTTCTGTGTGTTCCAATTCGCTGGAATAACAATTCGTGGTATTAATACATCTTTGCTTTGTATGGCATTGATCGTTGTTGGATATTCAAGTTACGCAGTTATCGTAATACGTTCTACTGCCAATCCAATGATGGACCAAAACTCACCAGAAGATGTATTCGCTCTTGGTGAATATCTCGGACGTGAGCAATATGGAGAGCGTCCTCTTTTCTATGGTCCGACATATGCTTCAAAACGCGAAATCATCGAAGAAGACGGTGAATACAAATATAATACTACACCGGGTGCATCTGTATATCAGAGAAAGAACAAGACAAATCCAAATGAAAAAGACGAATATGTTGTAGTTCGTGAGAAATTCGATTATGTTTATCCTTCTGATCAGTGTATGATCTTCCCTCGAATCTATGATACAGAGAATAATCATCCTCAGATGTATCAACAATGGTTGGGAGATGTTGAAACGAAAGAGGTTCAGTATTCAACTCCTGAAGGTTCCGTACCAGTGAGGATACCTACTCAAGGTGCAAACATAAGATATTTCTTCTCTTATCAGATGAATTTCATGTATTGGAGATATTTCATGTGGAACTTTGCAGGTCGTCAGAATGATATTCAAGGACTTGGAGGTACCGAACATGGTAACTGGATTACAGGCTTTGACTTCTTGGATAATCTACGTCTGGGTAATCAGGATCTGTTGCCTACAGTATTGAAGGAAAACAAAGGTCATAACGTATTCTATTGCTTACCTCTCATCCTTGGTCTTATCGGATTCTTCTGGCAGGCATTTAGAGGAAAGAAAGGTATTCAGCAATTCTGGGTTGTATTCTTCTTGTTCTTCATGACAGGTATAGCCATTGTGCTTTATCTGAACCAAACACCAGTACAGCCTCGTGAACGAGATTATGCTTATGCAGGATCGTTCTATGCCTTTGCTGTATGGTGCGGACTTGGAGTTACAGCAATCTATTCATGGTTGGAGAAACTGATGAATAAGTCAAATAAACGTGTGACAGCGCTCCTTGCATCATGTATTTCAATTGTACCAGCATTGGCAATACCTCTTCAGATGGTAAGTCAGACATGGGACGATCATGATAGAAGCGGACGTTATATGTGTCGTGACTTCGGACTGAATTATCTTCAAACAATACCTCATGATGGAATTATATTCACAAATGGTGATAACGATACATTCCCTCTATGGTATAACGAGGATACAGAAGGTAATAGAACAGATGTACGTGTATGTAATCTCTCATACCTCCAGACAGACTGGTATATCGATCAGATGAAACGCCCTGCTTTTGAAGGTGAGGGTCAGTCTTCTCCGTTACCAATAACATGGACTCGTGAACAATACACAACTGGACAAAACGAGATTATTTATATCGATCCGGTTATAGATATGGGAGAAGCCAAGATGAAGATCTCTCAACTTGTACAAATCATGTATGAGGAGAATAGAGAGACAGCTGAAAAGATTTGGGGTAAAGAACCATTCGAACTCAAGAATGCAATCAAGAAATTTATTCTTAAAGAAGGTATTCCTGAGGAGTATAAAGAGTTGGTTAAATCATTGCCATCATGTCTCCCTTCAGATTCATTATTGTATATCAATGTCGATAAAAAAGCAGTTAAACGTTCTGGCATGAAGATTCTTAATGATTCTATACCAGACAAGATGTATATCGACTTAAAGGATCGTGATCATATTTACAAGAGCTATGCTATGATGCTTGAAATGATTGCGAACAGTAATTTCAGTCGTCCATTGTATATGTCAACAACAGTTGGCCCAAGCAATTATGGCGGATTAATCCGCAACTTCGTTCAAGAAGGTCTTGCATGGCGCATAACTCCATATACAATTGCTGGTAGCGATCATTTCCAGACAGTATGTGATACAGAGAAGATGTATGACAATATGATGAATAAGTACAGATATGGAAATCTTAAACAGAAAGGTTTGTATCTTGACGAAACCATCACAAGAATGTGTCAAACTCATCGTAACTGGTTCGCTCGTCTTATCACTTCTTTGATTATGGAGGGTAAGATGGATATGGCTAAGAAAGCATTACAGAAATGTGAAACAGAAATTCCTGAATACAATGTCCCTTATGATGCCAGCTGTGGTGCGTTGGATATTGCAAATGCATATCTCATCTTAGGACAGAAGGATAAAGGAATGCATGTGTTATCTGTCGTTGAGAAGAACGCCAATGAGTATATACGTTGGTATATGTCACTCAATGATGTGCGTTTCGCAAATTCATGGCGTGATTTAAGTACTCAGTTCATGTACTTAGCAAATGTCCAGAATATATATAATGCAGAAGGAAAGGGTACCGGTGCAAATGCCGAAGCATCTAAGAAGAAAGCAGATGCACTGAAGAATTCTCTCGACGCATTGTATAATTCAGCAGCCACACGCGCTGTATCAATAGGAATAAAATTGAACTAATAGATGATAATAGAACAACCGAGTACATGGTTGCGATGGTTATATCCTAGTGCAATTTGGAGAATGAATCCTCAGGAAAAGGCCGTATATCTCACTTTTGATGACGGCCCTATTCCTGAGGCTACTCCTTTTATTCTCGACGTACTTGATAAATATGGTGTTAAAGCCACATTCTTCATGGTCGGTGATAATGTTAAGAAATATCCTGACCTGATGAATGACATCAAGAATAGAGGTCATAGATTAGGAAATCATACTTTTAATCATGTTGGTGGATTACGTTACAGAAGTAAGGATTACTTACAGAATATTTACGAGGCTGACAAATTAATCCATTCACAGCTGGTACGTCCGCCGCGCGGATGGATGAAATGGACTCAATACATGAGGTTGAGAAAGAAATTCACAATCATAATGTGGGATCTTGTTACTCGTGATTATAGTCGATATCTTACATCTGAAGATATTGTGAATAACATAAAGAAATACACTCGTAACGGAAGTATTATCACTTTCCATGATTCACTGAAAAGTATTGACAAACTAAAGACCGCATTGCCACAATCGATAGAGTGGTTACAACAGCAAGGATATGAATTCAAACTCTTCGATGCCGACCAGAAAAGGTCAAGACATCTCAAATAAACTGAAAGCAGAGGCATTACGTCTCGGCTTTTCTGCATGTGGACTGGCTAAGGCCGCTCCAGTGGATTTCAGTCATTATGATACCTACAGCAAATGGATAAAGACTGGAAAGCATGCAGATATGGGATATCTTGAGAAATACGAAGAGATGCGTATGGATCCGCGAAAACTGCATCCAGGTTCACGTACAGTGATTTCTCTGGCACTGAACTATTACCCTGAAAAACGCCTGAATAACGATCAATATCAATTTGCCCTTTATGTTTATGGCAAGGACTATCATGATGTTATGAAGCAGAAGATACGTGAATTGTGGTCTTCCTTTTGTGACCAACTTGATAACACCGACAGTTCCATTGATGTTGACCGTATAAGAGAATCATGTAAGATTTGTGTTGATACCGCCCCTATTCTTGAACGTTATTGGGCATGGAAGTCCGGAATAGGATGGATAGGACGAAATAAGACACTTATCATCCCCCATAAAGGAAGTTTCTTCTTTCTTGGAGAAATCCTTACCGAATTGGAATTTGATGAATACGATGTCCCAATGGAACCACATTGTGGTACATGCCATAAATGTATAGATGCATGTCCGATGCATGCTTTGGGAGATTCAATCGATGCCCGTTTGTGCCTTTCATATCTTACCATTGAGCACAAAGGTGAATTTGATGAGAAACAATCATCAATAGACTCGATTAATAAGAAAAATAATATATCTATATACGGTTGCGACTGTTGTCAGTTGGCATGTCCGCACAACAGGGCAGCCTTACCTACCAAAGTCGAGGAGTTTAAACCTTCGGAGCAGTTCCTTTCAATGAGACCTGATGACTGGAACAGACTTACCAAAGAGGAATATCAGCAGTTGTTCCGTGGAAGTGCTGTGAAGCGTGCCAAATATGAAGGTTTAATGCGTAATATAAGTCATTTGGGAAACCATAAATGACATTATTCTATCTCAACAAGTCTGAAAACTTCTGTTTTATTTCTGTTTCCTTTTCAGAAGAGATTTCAGGAAAATATGTCTTTAATACTTCTTCCAGTGCTTTGTAGGCCTTAGTGCGCATTTGTGCCTTACCTGCTCTTATTCCTGCAGATAATTCATTTTTGGGTAATAAGGCTCTGTTGAAATTTCCGTCACTCATATTATTCTTGTGTGTAGATTCGTTGTACCCTTGTCGAAATACCTGTTAATATCTCATATGGGATTGTTCCTATTGCATCACTTAATACGGTAACTGGGAGTTTGTCGCCGAATATGATAACCTGATCTCCTTCGTTACATTCGATATCTGTGACATCAATCATACATACATCCATGCATATGTTGCCTACATATGGTGCTTTTTTTCCTGCTACCAGACAATAGCAGTTGCCGTTTCCCAGTTTACGGTTTAATCCGTCGGCATATCCGATTGGAATTGCAGCAATGCGACTTGGGCGTGTTACATGTCCTTTACGGCTATATCCTATTGTATCTTCTGCTGGGATGTCGCGTATTTGAAGTATTGTGGTCTTTAGGGTTGCAACGTTGTTTATTACCTTGTTGTTGCGAGGATTGATGCCATACAGCCCTAAACCTAAACGAACCATGTCGTAATGATATTCTGGGAAGTGCTCAATACCGGCGGAGTTGCATATATGGCGCAGTATCTTATGACTGAATGCTGACTGAAGTTGTGTTGATGCTTTGTCGAACAACTCAAACTGGCGATGAGAGAAATCGTCGAAAGAATCGTCGTCGCTACCTACAAAGTGACTGAAAACAGAACATGGTACAAGGGCTGTCTGTTCTTGTAGTCGTTTTATAAGACGCGGCATGTCTTTCTCTGGATTGAAGCCCAGTCGGTGCATTCCTGTGTCAAGCTTTATATGTATTGGGAAGTTTGTTATACCTTCTTTCTCTGCAGCATAAATCAGTGCATCGAGTAACTGAAAATTATAAACCTCTGGTTCCAGACTGTAGTCGAAAAGCATCTTGAAAGATGTCATCTCTGGGTTCATTATCATGATATTTGATGTGATGCCGGCTTTGCGCAAATCAGCACCCTCGTCGGCAACAGCTACAGCAAGGTAGTCAACGCCTATATC
>JAGABW010000053.1 GCA_017614465.1 Bacteroidaceae bacterium
AATACATAAAGTATGTTTTTCGATCCGATATTGGGATAAAACATCAAATCTAAGGGGAAAAATTTTGTTAATAAAATAATTTGTAGTAACTTTGCACCCCAAATGGGAAAGAACGGATTTAAGATAGATTTACTCAGTAGAGGTATTGACGGCAAAACCTTCGATTACACTATTGACGATGAATTCTTTCAGCAAATTGACGGATTAATTCAACGAGGACAGCTCCATACCAACGTGCTCGTTAATGGCAATCCCAATTCTGCTTTCCGACTGACCATACACACAGAAGGTGTGGTTTATGTTCCATGTGACCGTTGTTTGGGAGATATCGAATTGCGGATTGATATCAACAACATGTTAACGGTAAAACTGGGAGACACCTATTGTGACGAAGGCGAAACCATCATCATTCCTGAACGTGACGGATATATTGATATGGCTCAGCCGATATACGAATTCATAGCATTGAGTATGCCTTTAAAGTTGACTCATGAACCTGGGAACTGTGATGAGACTATGATTGCCCGTCTAAACGAGCATCTTTCCGCCCGAAGCGGTGAAGACAACGAAGATGAATAAAGAAATCGTATAACAGACATGTATAATACACCTTATTATATATAATATATAAGAGTGGATTTATACTAACAAACAAAGATATTAACAACTAAAAAATAATAAAGATTATGGCACATCCAAAACGACGTCAAAGTAAAACCAGAGGACGTAAAAGAAGAACTCATGACGGAGCAGTAGCTCCAACATTGGCATTATGCCCAAACTGTGGTGAATATTATGTTTATCACACAGTATGTCCTTCATGTGGACAATATCGTGGCAAGGTTGCTATCGAAAGCGAAGAAGCAATCTAAAAATGTCATTGGCTTTTGATCGTTGGATATAAACAACGAGTCATGAGCATAATATAGCCTTTGGTGTATATTGTAACACCATTGGCTTTTTTTGTAAAATATACAAGCATCTTCTTTTTGATATGGAATCGCAAAGGTTCTTCATACAGAGAGATGCTGAAAGTCAAGGAAAATCATAACTCATTATACGAACGTGCATAAATCAGGATTTGTTAATCTGGTAGGCAACCCAAATGTGGGAAAATCCACACTAATGAACTTATTCGTTGGTGAACGTATTTCTATTGCAACATTCAAGGCACAAACAACCCGTCACAGAATCATGGGCATCATAAACGATGAAGATGCACAGATTGTATTCAGTGACACGCCAGGAGTGTTAAAGCCAAACTACAAGTTGCAAGAATCAATGTTGGCATTCAGTGAAAGTGCGCTTGAGGATGCCGACGTGCTATTATATGTCACAGACCCTATAGAGAAGATTGACAAGAACAACGATTTTCTGCAGAAGGTAACCCGCATCAAGTCCCCTATCCTCGTTTTAATAAACAAGATAGACTTAACCGACCAAGCCAAACTGACTGAGCTGGTTGAAGAATGGCATAATGTGTTACCACAGGCCGAGATCATTCCGATAAGTGCAACAGCCCGTTTCAACGTCGATACAGTTCTACGCAGAATTAAGGAGTTGTTACCTGAGTGTCCTCCATATTTTGACAAAGACCAGCTAACCGACAAACCGGCAAGATTTTTCGTGAGTGAGATAATCAGAGAAAAGATTCTGCTCTACTACGACAAGGAAATACCATATTCTGTAGAGGTTGGAATAGAGAGTTTTAAGGAAGATACCAAGATAATAAGAATAAACGCGGTCATATATGTTGAACGCGACAGTCAGAAAGGTATCATCATCGGACATCAGGGCAAGGCATTGAAAAAGGTTGCCACAGAAGCCCGCAAGTCTCTTGAGAAATTCTTCGGAAAACAGATTTATCTGGAAACATATGTAAAGGTTGACAAAGACTGGCGTAATTCTGAGAATAAGCTTAACTCATTCGGGTACAATCCAAGATAACAGCTCCATTCTTGTCAATTATATCATCATACATTTAATAACTAAACATCAGAGGATAAGCCTCAACACAATAAAGTTTAATATATGGCAAACTTAGTAGCAATAGTAGGACGTCCAAACGTGGGTAAGTCAACATTATTCAACCGACTTACTCAGACTCGTCATGCGATTGTCAGTGAGCAAGCTGGCACCACACGCGACCGTCAATATGGCAAATGCGAATGGGGAAACAAAGAATTTTCAGTTGTTGACACAGGAGGATGGGTTGTTAACAGCGACGACATCTTTGAAGAAGAAATCCGCAAGCAAGTTCTCATTGCAATTGAGGAAAGCGATGTAATCCTGTTCATGGTTGACATAAAGACCGGTGTAACGGATTTAGACATGCAAGTTGCACAAATTCTTCGTGGAGCAAAAGTTCCTACAATACTTTGCTGCAACAAAGTGGATTCAAACGAACTACGTTATTATAGTGCCGAATTCTATTCACTGGGATTAGGAGATCCTATGTGTATCAGTGCATCTACAGGTAGCGGAACAGGAGATCTTCTGGATTTAATAACTACTAAATTCACAAAAGACCTGTCCGACATCATTGAAGAAGACATTCCTCGTATTGCTGTTGTTGGACGACCAAACGCAGGAAAGTCATCAATCATCAATGCCTTTCTTGACGACGACCGCAATGTGGTTACAGACATAGCAGGAACCACACGAGATTCCATATATACAAAATACGACAAGTTCGGATTCGACTTCTATCTCGTAGATACTGCAGGAATCAGGAAGAAAAACAAGGTAAACGAAGATCTGGAGTATTATTCTGTAATGCGAAGCATCCGTGCCATAGAAAATTCCGATGTGTGCATTCTTATGATTGATGCCACCAGAGGTATCGAAGCCCAAGACATCAACATCTTCCAGATTATCCAGAAGAACCAGAAAGGCATGGTTGTCGTGGTAAACAAATGGGACCTTGTTGAGGATAAGAGCAAAGAAGCCATAAAATACTTTGAGGACACCATACGTATGCGTTTGGCTCCATTCACAGACTTTACAATCATCTTTGCTTCAGCAACTACAAAACAACGCATATACAGAGTGTTGGAGGAAGCTAAGAACACATACAAGAGTCGTGTGAACAGAGTATCAACTCACAAGCTCAACGAAGTGATGTTACCAATAATCGAGGCAACACCACCTCCATCAATAAAAGGCAAATACATAAAAATCAAGTATTGCATGCAGTTACCAGCGACATACGTACCATCGTTTGTATTCTACGCAAACCTTCCACAGTATGTCAAAGAGCCATACCGCCGTTTCCTTGAGAATCAGATACGAGCCCATTGGAAATTTACTGGTACACCAATTAATATATACATCCGACAGAAATAGAAAGTATATATCAAATTCCACAACGACTGTTTTTAAATGAAATTCAGAAATACAGAACGAAATCATTTCACCATACTCTCCAACAAGCATTGTAAGAGTATGGTGTTTGTTATCATAACAATAGCAACCCTACTCTTCTCATGTGATTCCGAAGAAAACAAGGCTAAGTATCAGAAAGAACTGCTGACGTCAACAATGACATCATTATATCAGGGTGACATCAACGGATTTCTCAGCCACGCCGATTATTCAGTCTTCGATATCGAAAACGACTCCACCAGACGGAACATCATATCAATACTGCTACAAAAACATATCAATAAGATGCAATCCATCGGCAAAGGAGTCAGCCATATTGAAGCTACAGATGCAAAATTTGAATCAGACTCGACAATATACGTTTTTTATAATATCCACTTCAACAACGGTACCAAGCGGAGTCTTTCACAAAAGATGACATGCACAAACGGAGAATGGAAACTAAGGATGAAAGACTGATAACAAAAATAGAATAAGTATTAATATGAACAAGACGATAATCGGTCACCTTGCCAGTCTGACCACATACTCTATATTCGGACTTAACATCGTGTTCTGCAAGGACATAGCCAATTCTGACATATTATCACCGTATGCCCTCTTCATGTTCAGGGCAGTCGGGGCAACTCTGTTATTCTGGCTTATCTCTTTGTTTATGCCAAAAGAACACATCCCAAGGAAAGACAAGCGCAAAATAGTATTGGCTTCTTTCATCGGATTGTTTATGCCTCAGATGACGTTTCTCATTGCCATAACCATGACATCATCGATTGACACATCTGTCTTGGGTTCACTCACGCCTATAATGACTATGTTCATGGCTGCTTACTTCCTAAAAGAACCGATTACATGGAAAAAAGCAACTGGAGTTACATTGAGTTTCGTCGGAGTACTGATACTGATATTCAATTCCATGTATCATAAAGGCGGCGGAGCCACTCAAACAACGCCATTGGGAATCATACTCCTCTTTTTAAATTGCCTAAGTTTTGCTATATACCTTGGAGCCTTTAGACCACTTATATCCAAATACAGTGTCGTTACTTTCATGAAATGGATGTTTTTATTCACATTGATAATATGCACTCCATTCTGTGCAAGTGATGCTTATTCTTTCATCATGACCGCTACAACATCACCAGCAGCAAAGGAATTAGCAGACTCAGGCTATCAACTGATTTGGGAAATAGGATATGTTGTTGTATTTGCCACATTTATAGCATATTTCCTGGTTCCGGTCGGACAAAAACATCTGCGCCCTACCCTCGTAAGTATGTATTCTTATGTACAACCGATAATTGCTGTGATTATAAGTGCGTATATTGGAATGGACACACTCACATGGAAGAAGATTATAGCAATTATATTGGTATTTACAGGAGTAGCTATAGTTAATAAAAGCCGTGCAGCAGCATCAAAAACCACAACCGACTCAAAATTATAGAACTTTGAGGGTATCGGGAAGAAACGGATAATAAGTCAACTGATAAATATCATCGTAACAGGATATTTATCAGTTTTCCTCCATTGCTTCGCGCATCTTCTTTTCTTCTATTAACTGGAAGTCCTTTGGACGTAATTCAAAGTTGCTTCCCAAGTATTTTTCTTTTACGATACGGTTTTCAGCCAATTCAGGAGGAGTTCCCTTAAACAAGATACGTCCTTCAAACAAAAGATATGCACGATCGGTGATACAAAGAGTTTCCTGAACATTATGGTCGGTAATAAGGATACCGATGTTACGGTCTTTTAATTTCCAAACGATATACTGGATATCCTCAACCGCAATAGGGTCAACACCTGCAAATGGTTCGTCGAGCATTATAAACTTAGGGTCTATGGCAAGGCAACGTGCAATTTCGCATCTGCGTCGCTCACCACCCGACAAACGGTTTCCGGTGTTCTTACGTACTTTCTGAAGTCGGAATTCCTCAATCAGGCTTTCAAGTTTCTCCAACTGATAGTCACGAGGTTTTCCTGTCATCTCAAGGACACTCATTATATTGTCCTCAACACTCATAGTACGGAACACGCTGGCTTCCTGGGCAAGATATCCCACACCGGCACGTGCACGTTTTGCAACTGGAAACTTTGTTATCTCCTGATCATTAATAAACACCCTACCCGAGTTTGGCACAACCAGACCAGTAGTCATATAAAACGAAGTAGTTTTTCCTGCACCGTTAGGTCCAAGCAGTCCCACAATTTCCCCTTGACGCACATTGAAAGAGACATCATTGACAACAGTACGCTTTCCGTAAGTCTTAACCAGATTACGAGTGTATAAAGTCATCCTCTCATCACTGTATTCAGGAATGTCGATATCCCCTGCATTATTGATTTTTACTTGTTTTATATCGTTTTGATCCATATATCAATTGTTTTCATAGGCAAAGTTAATAAATTATTCATAATCTACCCCATTAGGACTACAAAAAAGTGAATGTCTCAAAGTCAATTACCCGTTTATCCAATCAAAAACATCAATTTCTTCTTTTTTATTAATAAAATATTCCAAATAATTCACTAACTTTGCAAAGATTAATATAATACTTTATCGTTAAAGACATTAAAGCATACTTAAGGTGATAACAATAAAAGGCGCACTGGTTGACACGGGTAGATACGTAAGGCTCATGGGAAGAACATTAACCAAACCCGACCGTTGGAATATGTTCATGAAGCAATATGTTACAGAGATGTTTCAATTAGGCTATAATTCCATAGGTATTGTACTAATTATATCATTTTTCATCGGTGCTGTTATTTGTTTGCAAATAAAGCTAAACATCCAGAGTCCGTGGATGCCCGAAATGGTTGTTGGATACACCACCCGAGAAATTATGTTACTGGAGTTCTCATCCAGTATAATGTGTTTGATACTTGCAGGAAAAGTTGGTTCCAACATAGCATCAGAATTGGGAACTATGAGGATCACCCAACAAATCGACGCATTGGAAATCATGGGAGTCAATTCTGCCAACTATCTGATACTTCCAAAGATAGCCGGATTAATGACAATAATGCCAATACTCGTAACCTTCAGTGTGGCATCAGGTATTATAGGAGCATTCTGTACTTCATTTATGGGCACAGTGACCGTCGATGAGCTATTAGTCGGATTCCATTACGAATTCAACCAATGGTTCTTCTGGTGTGGTATCATAAAAGCCGTTGTCTATGCATTCATTATCACATCTGTGGCTTCATACAAAGGCTACACCGTCGAAGGCGGTTCGGTGGAAGTGGGCAAAGGAAGTACCGATGCAGTGGTACTCAGTAGCGTACTGATTCTCTTTGCAGACATATTCCTAACACAGATCCTCACATAGGGCAACGGATTAATAAACCACCATAGTCAGCAAACGACAAGTAACGTTAAAAGAAAACGTTATAAGTAAAAGACAAAATTCATCACATCATAAATCAAGGTCAAAGAACACAATGATTAAGATTGAACATTTATTCAAATCATTTGACGGAAAAGAGATATTAAAAGACATTAATGCCACGTTTGAAAATGGTAAAGTTAATCTTATCATTGGACAGTCTGGTTCTGGTAAAACTGTATTGATGAAAAATATCGTAGGACTGCTCACTCCAGAAAGAGGACAAATCCTATACGACGGCCGTGATTTCGTTAAGATGAAGAAGAAAGAACAGATTTTGCTTCGCAGAGAAATGGGAATGATATTTCAGAATGCAGCATTATTTGATTCACTGACAGTACTTGACAATGTTATGTTCCCCCTCAACATGTTCAGCAGCATGTGTTACGAAGACAGAGTAAAACGCGCAAAACATTGTCTTGAAAGGGTAAATCTCCCAGGAACTGAGAATAAATATCCGAAGGAATTGTCTGGCGGTATGCAAAAGCGAGTTGCAATAGCACGTGCCATTGCACTTGAACCAAAATACCTCTTCTGTGACGAACCGAATTCAGGTCTTGACCCTAAAACAAGTATTGTCATAGATGAACTCATACAAGACATTACCCACGAAGACAATATCACAACTATCGTAAACACCCACGACATGAATTCTGTGATGGGTATCGGCGAAAGCATTATTTTCATATGCAAAGGAATCGTTGAATGGCATGGTTCAAACAAGGAAATCATAAATGCAACAAACAAAAAACTGGAAGATTTCATTTTTGCCAGCGACATACTAAGACAAGTGAAGGAAGCACAAAGTACACATTAAAAAAAGTGCTGCCCCACTGATTCCAAAATCCATTATATATATCAATTAAGGTAACGGACAGATATTTGAACTGTACGCATGGTTTTGTTTGCAAAAAGGCCGCAGATACTTTTTTCAAATTAAATATTGCCATGTTATAAAATTTTCGTACCTTTGCAGCCGAATTATGGAAGAAAAAATAAGTAAATAACAAATAACAAAATGAATATCACTTTAGAGAAAATTGACGCAGTAAATGCTGTCATCACAACAGAAATCACTCCTGTAGACTATACAGATAACGTTAAGAAAGCAATTAAAAGTTTCCGCAAAAAGGTTAGCTTACCAGGTTTTCGCCCAGGAATGGTTCCAGAAGGACTTGTAAAAAAGCAATACGGAACATCAATTCTTGCAGAAGAAGTTAACAAGATGTTGCAAAATGAACTTTACAATTATATAAGAGACAATAAAGTCAACATGCTTGGCGAACCTATGCCAGTTGCAGAAAACAACAACATAGAACTTGTAGAAGGAAACACATTCACTTTCAAGTTCGAATTGGCTCTTGCTCCAGAAATCAACATCGAACTTACATCTAAAGACAAGATCGATTTCTACGATATCCAAATCAACGACGAAATCATCACAAACCAAACAAACATGTATCGTCAACGTGGCGGTAAATACGACAAGGTTGATTCATATCAGGAAAAGGATATGGTAAAAGGTATCCTTACTGAACTTGACGTAGAAAACGGAATCAACGCATCAGATGTTGTTATGCTTCCTGAATACTTCAAGAACGAAGACCAGAAGAAGCTTTTCAATGGTGCAAAAGTAAACGATATCATCAAATTCAACCCATCTGTAGCATATGATGGAAGCGAAACTGAATTATCTTCATTACTCAAGATAAATAAAGAGCAAGTTGCTGAACACAAAGGTGATTTCAACTTCCAAATCACAGAAATCACACGTTTTGTATTAGGTGACCTCAACGAAGAACTCTTCGAACAAGTTTACCCAGGTGCTGGAATCAAGACTGAAGAAGAATTCAAGCAAAAGATAAGCGACTCAATCACAGAACAATTCAAGAAAGATTCTGACTATCGTTTCATCATTGATGTTCGCAACTATCTTACAAAGAAATTGGGCAAACTCGAATTCCCAGAAGAGAAACTTAAGAAGCTCATGCTTGCAAATGCTAAGGGCGACCAGAAGAAAGTTGACGAGAACTACGATAAGAGCATCGAGGAATTAACATGGCATCTTATTAAGGAACAACTTGTTGAGATGACTCAAACAAAAGTTGAAGACAAAGATGTTAAGGATATGGCTAAAGAAGTTACTCGCATGCAATTCGCTCAATACGGAATGTTCAATATTCCAGACGAATATCTTGAATCATCAGTAACTGAAATGCTTAAGAAACGCGAAACTGTTGACAACCTCATCGATCGTTGCATTGAGCTCAAACTCAGCACAGCATTGAAGTCAATGGTAACTCTCAACAACAAGAACGTTACTCCAGAAGAATTCAACGAACTCTTCAAAGACTAATATTAGATTCACACACCTTCTCAAAACGAAGGTATAGTAATATTGGGACAAGGAATGAATATAGCATTCGACGCAAAAAGACTGTTCAACAACTTTACGGGATTGGGTAACCATAGCCGTACAACTATTGACATTCTGACACGTTGGTTTCCACAGAATAATTATTTCCTTTACACCCCAAAAATCAAACACTGCGATGCAACCACAAGGTACTTAAACCTTGATGGTTGCATTGTTCGTACTCCGGGAAAGGGACAAATAGGTGCGTTGTGGAGAACTTTCGGTGAGATAGACATGATGAAAAAAGACAGGATAGACATATTTCACGGATTAAGCCACGAAATTCCTGTCGGACTACATAAAGCTGGCATAAAAAGCGTAGTCACCATTCATGACACGGCATTCAAGACCTTCACCGACATGTATCACTGGAACGATATATTAATATACGATCTTAAATTCAAATATTCATGTAAAAATTCGGATCGCATCATAGCAATAAGCGAAAACACCAAACGCGACATAATGAATTTTTACAATGTACCAGAGGAAAAGATTGACGTAGTATATCAGCCAGTCAATGATATATATTACACACCTATATCAAAAGAAAGTGCAAGAAAAGCCCTGAGCGCAGACATTCCAGACGAATACCTGTTGTATGTAGGTTCTGTTAACAGCAGAAAAAACCTGTTATCTATCATCAAGGCAATAGAATTGCTTCCACAAGACCTGCAAATACCGCTAATAATAATAGGAAACGGCAGAGAATACAAACAGAAAGTGTTAGAGTATATCTCAAAGCATCATATCGATAAAAATATCATATGGGCTGGCACTACCGACCTGAACATGCTGCAAGCATATTACACATGCGCAAAGGCTTTCATATACCCTTCTTTTTATGAGGGATTCGGTTTACCTGTTGTAGAAGCGATGCTTTGCGGGACACCAGTAATCAGTAGCACTGTATCATCCCTTCCAGAAGCCGCAGGACCATCGTCATTACTTATCGACCCTAACAGCGTAGAAGAATTAAGTAATGCTATAAGTCAGGTACTTACTGATGAACAATTACGCAATCAGATGATAACCGACGGTATTAAATATGCAAATACAATGTTCAATCCACAGAAACTTGCAAACAAATTGATTGAGACATATGACAAATTATGAGATAAGACCACTCCAGTTAAGACTACTTGAGATATTATTAGAGATACATAAAGTATGTGAAGAGCATAATCTCCGCTATTATCTGGTTGACGGTTCACTTATTGGAGCAATACGCCACAAAGGGTTTATTCCATGGGACGACGACATGGACATAGCTATGCCAAGAACTGACTATGAGTTACTTATACAACACTGTAAGGAATGGCTACCTAAACGCTATGAATTTGTTTGTTATGAAAACGACAAAAACTACCCACTTCAATTCGGGAAAATACAAGATGCACAATCAACACTGATAGAACGTCCACACTTGTATTACTTAGGTGGTGTATATGTTGATATCTTCCCTATTGACGGGGCTCCTGAAAACAAACTCTGCCAACATCTATACAACATAAAATACAAATATCTCATAAAAGCATTGTATTTCATACATCGCGATCCTTATCGACATGGACATGGTCCTTCATCATGGATTCCTCTATTAACAAGAAAATTCTATACAATGGAAGGATTACAAAAGAAGATAAAGAAGCACATGATGAAATATCCATTTGAAACAAGTAAAATCGCTGCAGTAAATCTCAACGACGGACTTGGCAGTATGGTTGACAAAGAAGATGTTTTAGGCGAACCAACTCCTATCTTGTTTGAAGGCAAGACTGTATGGGGAATGAAAGACAACGATGCTTACCTGACACAGTTATTTGGTGACTACATGACTCCTCCACCTGCAAACAAGATACACCAACATAATTTCTATTACATGGATTTAGAGAAGCCATATAAAGAATATAAGCAATAAAAATAAAGCATAAATAATTCCCTGATTATGAACTCATAGAGTACTAATCAGGGAATTATTGTATATTAATTGTCTCGAATAAGACTATTAATAAGATTTACGATAAATCCGTGAGGATTAAAACATTGCCTATCCCTCAGTCACTTCAAAAGGGATACCCTCTTGTTCTGCTTGTGCATCAGGAGCAGTTTGTTCTTTTTTCTTACCTAAATATTCAGGTAAGTCCAAACCTGCCTGCGCAAACAAATCATGAAGTGGAGGTACGCTCTTCATCAAACCAGAAAGGAAGTTTGCTGTTGAGCCCTTGCCATCGGCGCCATTTCCACTATCCCAAACTGTAACATGGTCAATATTGATACCCTTGATTGCTTCAACTTGAGTACGAACCAATTCAGGAAGTTTTTCAATGAGAAGCAACTGATAAGCCTTGTCTGGATTACCGCCAGCAGCCTGAACCATCTTGTCATAACCGGCAGCCTGTTTTGTGAGCACTTCATAATAACCCTTAGCCTCAGCCTCCATTCTTGCAAAAATAGCATCAGCTTCACCTTTTGCACGTACACGAGCCTTTTCAGCTTCAGCCTCAGCCTCGATGATACGACGTTTCTTTTCGATTTCCTGAGCCACGATCACATTGGCTGTTTGAGTTGAGCGTTCACGTTCTGCACGAGCGATTTCGGCTTCTTTTTCAGCAGCATAAGCTTCTTGCAATGCACGAGCTTGAGCAACCTTTTCAGCTGCATTTGCCTTACGGAGAGCTTCAGCCTCAGCCTCACGTCTTGCTGCATCAGAATTAGCGATTTCGATTCTTGCAGAGTTTTCACCTTGTACAGCCTTTGCATTAGCCTCACTTGTACGGATACGAGCATCTTTCTCTGCATCAGCCTTACCAATTTCACCGACCTTATCCTGTTCAGCCACACGAACCTTAGCCTCGTTGATAGCCTTTGCAGCAGCCTCACGTCCAAGAGCCTCAATATAACCAGACTCGTCTTTGATATCGGTAACGTTTACGTTAATCAGTCTAAGACCGATCTTCTTCAATTCCACTTCGACATTTGCACTGATTGCCTCAAGGAACTTGTCACGGTCGTTATTCAATTCCTCAATAGACATCGTTGCAATAACAAGACGAAGCTGTCCGAAAAGAATATCACGAGCCAATTCCTGAATCTGACCAGGAGTTTGTCCAAGCAAACGTTCTGCAGCAGCATTCATATATTCAGGATCAGTACTTATACCTACTGTGAATCGGCTTGGCACGTCAACACGGATGTTCTGACGTGAAAGAGCATTTGTCAGGTTTGCATCAATTGAGATTGGAGTCAAACTAAGATATGCATAATCCTGGATAATTGGCCACACAAATGTACCACCTCCATGAATACACTTAGCAGATCCTCTGTTTCCTGTAGTTCCATAAACTACCAGAATCTTGTCAGAAGGACAACGACGATATCGATTGATTATCGATATGAACAACACTAAAGCTACAATAGCAGCAATAATAATCAAATAGACTTCATTCATACTATAAAATTTTATGGTTAATATTTATATTACTAAATTATATTGAGTATTAACGACCTTCACTGTCTCATTATCAACAATTTCCACCACTTTAACAGTTTTTCCAGAAGAAATTTCGTCTTCATCAGTCAAAGCATCAATCTCATGTACAGAACCATCTATACTTATCTGAATCTTACCTTTTCCTTCACATCCGGCAGGAATTCTGATGTAAACAGATGCTGATTTTCCAAGACAGTCATTTATTGAGAAGGCACCGTTTTTCTCTAACTTGCGAGTCTGCTTATAGATAAAAACAAACATTGCGACAAATGCACATCCGAACAGCAAGGCAACCAAGACCAACAAAATCGGACTTGTAATGGTTTTATACAAACAAACGCCAGACCATCCGAATCCCAAGAAAAAGTTAACCAGATTCTTTATTGAGAACAGATTGATTCCGTTACCCAAATCCATGGTGTCGCTTCCGTCAAAATCCACAGCAACATCAGAATGGTCCATACCGATTAAAGTCAGGACTAATTGGATCACAAATATCAAGGATGACACAATAGAGCATCCCCAGAATATCTGCTGAAGTGTATCCAGATTATTAAATTCATTTATAAGTTCTCCCATAGTTTATTAGTTTAAAAATTAGTTTATACTATTTCTTTTAATTATTGTGTAGATTTACGACTTATAACAATTATTTGTATAATAAGCTACAGCCCTACAAATATAGTTGATTTTTCATAAACACTACCTATTTTACATTTATTTTAGCGAATATTTTTACAATATTACTAAGTACGTCTGATTGTCAAGCCTAATAATTCACACATTAGGTTTTATTCATCTACCTCGTCCACAAATCCCAATATATCACCAGGCCCACATTCCAGAACTTTACATAGAGAGTCAAGAGTTGTAAATCGGATTGCCTTAGCCTTACCTGTCTTTAATATCGAAAGGTTTGCAGGAGTAATGCCGATCTGTTCCGCCAATTCATTAGAGGAAATCTTGCGTTTAGCCATCATAACATCTAAATTTACTATTATAGCCATTGTTCTTATACGCGTATTTTAATGAATTAATTTATCAAATATTATTAAATATTTATTATTTTGCGACAAATATATATTGTTTTTCGATAATAACAAAGAGAAATTCATTGTTTTTATCTGCAAATAGCAAGAATTTAACCATATTTAACAATTCGATTTGAATTATAATTAACCGATAGAATGACAAACATCCGTAAACGTTTTTTAGCACATTATTAATAATAAAACACATAACATTTTCTAATTATATCAAATAAAAATTGTATCTTTGCACTTGAATGTATATTAAAACAATTCATTAGATTGGTTTTATCTGTATTCATTCAAAACAAGAAAAGGAATCAACTTTATTCAACTAAATACGAATACTAATTACAACAATGGAAAAAACATGGAGATGGTTCGGCAAGAAAGATAAGATTACACTTGCCCAACTTAAACAAATAGGAGTAGAAGGCATCGTCACAGCATTGCACGATGTACCACTTGGTGAAGTATGGACACGCGAGAAAATTCGCGATTTACGTGAATATATCGAGAGCTACGGCATGCGTTGGAGCGTGGTAGAATCTCTGCCTGTCGTTGAGACAATCAAATATGGCGGTCCTGACCGTGACGAACAGATTGAAGTTTATAAGGAGTCACTCCGTAACTTGTCAGCAGAAGGTATTCACTGCATCTGCTATAACTTCATGCCTGTATTGGACTGGGCTCGTACTGACCTTTTCCACAACAATCCAAACGGTGCAACTAACCTTTACTTCAACTATGCTGAATTTGCATATTTCGACATATATATTCTGAAGCGTCCAGGTGCTCGCGAAGAATGGGCTCAATTCACATTCCCTGCAGGTGTAGGCGAAGGTCGTAACGTGTTGGCTGAATGCGATGAACTCGCAAAGACAATGACACCTGAGAAAGATCACAAACTTGTTGAAAACATCGTAATCAAGACACAAGGATTCGTTAGCGGTAACTTCAGCGAGAACGACGAAGCTCCAGTACAGAAGTTCCGTGAATTCCTTGAATTATACAAAGGTATCGACAAGGCTCAGTTGCGTGAAAACATGAAATACTTCCTCGAAGCTATCATGCCTGTATGTGAGGAATGCAACATGAACATGTGTGTTCACCCAGACGACCCACCAATCGAGATTCTCGGTCTGCCACGCATCGTACGCACTGAGGAAGATATCGAATGGTTCCTCAATGCAGTTCCAAACAAACACAACGGACTGACTTTCTGTGCCGGTTCACTTAGTGCCGGAGCTTATAACAACGTAGTAGAAATGGCTAAGAAGTTCGCTTCACGTACCCACTTCATACATTTACGTTCATGTCATATCTTCCCTAATGGTGACTTCACAGAGGCTTCTCACCTTGGCGGTCGTGCAGATCTTATCGAACTTTGCCGCATATTCGAGAAAGAGAACCCAGCATTACCAATGCGTGTGGATCATGGTATGACATTTACTGATCAGCCAGGCGGTATAATGGACGAAAGCAGTCACGGACACAATGCCGGCTACACACTTCTCGGCCGTATGTTTGCTATGGGACAGGTACAAGGAATCATTGCAACTGTTGACCGTGAATTGGGTATCGAATACAAACAACCAGGTTTTTTTGATTAATTCATAATGCATAAATCATAGTATCATCATATGAAACTTAATGATATTTTCAGCGGTCAGATGAATGCCGCAGAATGGGAAGCTAAAGGTTATGAGCTACCTAAATTTGACATTGCTAAAGTGCGCGAGAAAACTGCTAAGGAACCAACATGGGTTCATTTCGGAGGAGGTAACATCTTCCGTGCCTTCCCTGCAGCCATCCTAAACGATGCACTTAACACAGGTAAGTATGACCGCGGTGTCATCGTAGCCGAGACATTCGACTATGAAGTAATAGACAAGGCTTATGCCCCATATAATAACTTATCATTGTTGGTATCGCTCCAGTCAACTGGTACAATCGAAAAGAAAGTGATTGCCTCTGTAACTGAAGCATTAAAGGCAGATCCACAATTCCAAGACTGGAATCGCTTAGTGGAAATCTTCAAGAGCCCAAGCCTTCAGATGATTTCGTTCACAATCACAGAAAAAGGATATACATTCAACGATGCAGATTTAGCTCGTGGAATGCAACCTTTATTTGCCATGGGTAAGGTAACAGCACTGTTATACGAACGCTGGAAAGCAGGAGAACTGCCTTTGACTATCCAAAGTATGGATAACTGCTCACATAATGGTGATAAGGTTAAAGCCGGTGTGTTTGCATATGCTGAACGTTGGGTTAGCGACGGACTTGTGCCAGAAGCATTCTTGGCATACTTGAAAGACGAAAAGAAGATTACTTTCCCTTGGTCAATGATTGACAAGATTACTCCTCGCCCACACGTGAAAGTTAAGGAAATGCTGGCAGCAGATGGTTTTGAGGATAACGATTATATCGAGACTGAGAAACACACCTTTACAGCTCCATTCGTAAATGCTGAAGAGGTGCAATATCTGGTAATCGAAGACAATTATACAAACGGACGTCCCCCACTCGATTTGGGCGGTGCGCTATACACAACTCGCGAGACTGTTGACAAGGTTGAGACCATGAAGGTTACAACATGTCTGAACCCACTCCATACAGCAATGTCACTTTACGGCTGCATGTTAGGCTACACACTTATCAGTGCAGAGATGGCTGATGAAGACTTGCGTCCTTTCATCCAGAAAATCGGCTATATGGAAGCAATGCCAGTTGTAGTTGATCCAGGAGTACTTAACCCATATGAGTTCATCGGCGCTGTCATCAATCGTCGTCTGCCTAACCCATTCATGCCAGATGCGCCACAGCGTATAGCAATGGATACCAGTCAGAAGTTGCCAATCCGTTTTGGTGAGACACTTAAAAAATATTGTGCACGTGGATTAGACAAATCAAACCTTGTACTTATACCACTCACATTAGCTGGATATGCACGCTATCTGAAAGGTATAAAAGACGATGGAACACCATTTGAATGCTCACCAGACCCAATGCTCGAAGAGTTGCAACAAATCGTTGCTCCGTTGGAGATTGGAAAACCAGATCAAGACTGGACACCTTTGAAGAAGCTTTACACACGCAAAGATGTATTTGGACTCGACCTTTATGAAGCAGGTCTCGGCGACCAAATCGAAGGTATGGTAAAAGAACTCTTTGCGGGCAATGGTGCAGTGCGCAAAACATTGCACAAATATGTTGCAGCAAGATAATTAACTAATGACTGATTATCGTTGTAGATTATGAAATACAGATATATTTTTGGAATAGCAATAGTATGTTTGCTGATGTGCGCATGTGACACATCACTACAAAGAAAGCATCTGGTCGGCAAATGGACACAAGTGAACATTGAAAGCAGAATTGCAAATGGAGAGCCAGAGGAAACCAAAGAGACAGCCGTATGGACATTTCTCAACGATTCAACATATTCCATTGAAGATGAAGAACAAACCGAAACAGGACGTTGGGAGTTGACAGACAGTGTACTGACATTATTTGCCATCAACCAAGATGACAGTATAAAAACCAAATATCATGTCATACTATGTCAGAACGACTCACTCGTCCATAGTTCGGAGGTTGAATCCGACTATGGTATAATTACAGAAATAACTACTTTAATAAAAAAATGATTTTAGAACTTTTACAAGCAGCTACTCCTGTACAACTTCCACGATACGAGACATTTCAAGACTGGTTACAAGATACCAGTTACATCGAAATGATATTTAAAGGACTGATTATAGGAATCTTCCTTTCAGCCCCAATGGGGCCTGTTGGTATTCTTTGTATTCAAAGAACACTCAACAAAGGACGATGGGAAGGATTTACCACTGGTGTGGGAGCAGCTCTTTCCGATTTAATATACGCTATTATCACTGGTTTTGCCATGAACCTTATAGTTAGTATCATTGAAGATCCTGTCATTGCATGGTGGTCAAAAATAGCCGGTGGTGCCATACTCTTTCTTTTTGGTATTTACACATTCTTCTCCAAGCCTAAAAACGGGCTAAAACCTACTAAAAGAAATAAAGGAACACTGTTACAGAATTTCCTGACAGGTTTATTCATAACACTCTCCAATCCATTCATCATAATATTCATCATATCACTATTCAGTACCTACTCCTTCATTATTGTAGGTAACTTTATAGCACAAATTGTTGGCTATCTGTTCCTTGTAGTGGGAGCACTTTTATGGTGGTTGGTATTAACATGGTTGGTTGACAAAGTGCGGAACAGATACAATGTGAGAATTATATGGATATTAAACCGTACAATCGGTATTGCGGTGATGATAACCGCAATCATAATGATCATATACGTTTTGACAGGACATTCCATTGATTTCAATGACTTTAAATTTCCATTCAACATAGTATAAATACTTATGATAAAGAATATTTTAATAACAGGTTGCAATGGTCAGTTAGGCAACGAGATGCAATTACAAGCCAAACTGTATAATCAGTATAATTTCTATTTTACTGATGTTGAAGAGCTTGACATCACAGATAAACAGAAAATCGACAATTTCGTTGATGAACACAACATTGATTGTATTGTGAATTGCGCTGCATACACAGCTGTTGACAAAGCTGAAGACAATGAAAAGTTGTGTAACCTCCTAAACAACATTGCACCAGGATATCTTGCTAATGCTATTAATCGTCGTGGAGGTTCAATGATACAAATCTCTACCGATTATGTTTTCGATGGAACCAACCACACACCATATACAGAAGAACAACCAACATCACCTAATTCAGTATATGGAAAAACTAAATTGGCTGGAGAACAAAATGTGCAGAAAGAATGCCCAAACTCCATGATAATCAGAACTGCATGGCTATATTCCACTTTTGGAAACAATTTCGTAAAAACCATGATTCGATTAGGAAAAGAACGTAATGAACTTGGAGTTATATTCGATCAGATAGGCACACCGACATATGCAAGAGATCTTGCTTGTGTTATTATGACAGCTATCAAAAATGGCATCAAACCAGGAACATACCATTTCTCAAACGAAGGTGTTATTTCATGGTATGATTTCACAAAAGCCATACACAGAATCGCAGGAATAAGCACCTGCAATGTCAAACCACTTCACACAAACGAATATCCTGCAA